>NZ_QKLI01000021.1:0-60385 GCF_003224255.1 Curtobacterium sp. MCBD17_030
AGATGTGTATAAGAGACAGGTGCGACGAGGGGCACGGTCCGGTGCTCCGCGGCCCAGACGACCGGGAGCCCGACGAGCGGGACACGCAGGTACCCGACCCCGACGACCGAGGACCGCGCGACGGCGGTCGAGTCCGGCTCCGGGTTGGCGTCGCCCTTGGTGACGAGGTCGCCGTGGGCGTCCACGTCCTGGAGCCGGTGCAGGCGCAGCACCCCGGCGTGGTCTGGGTCCGGGAAGAGCAGCACCTGACCCGCTCGGACGTCGTGGGCCGGGACCGGCTTGCTCACGACGACGTCACCGGGCAGCAGGGTGGGTTGCATGGAGCCCGTCATCACGGTGGTGGTGTGCCATCCGAGTGCGAGCGGAGCGATGCCCCAGAACACGACGCCGACGAGCGCGGCGATGACGCCACGAGCCGCGAGCACGACCGTGAACCGGAGCCATGACGACGAGCGCATCCCGATCCTCCTGTCCGGTGGGCGTGCGGTGGTGGGCGGGGACTAGAGGTTCTGGGCTTCCCAGGTGAAGCCGAGGCTGGCGGTGGCGCCCATCAGCGTCGCCGGCGCGTCGGGGGAGACGGTGTAGGTGATCTGGAAGGTCCGCGTCTCGGGCTTGGTGCCCGCGGTCTTCCAGGTGCCGAGACCGGACGCGTAGTCCTTCCGGGTCGACGCGAAGGTCGCGAGCGACCCGTCGTAGAGGGTGCCGTCGGTGCCCGTCGCCGCGGTGAACCCGTCGCAGGTGCCGTAGCCGCCGCCGGTGCCCTGCTTGACCTGCAGGGTCACGGACGAGGCCAGGGCCTTGGTCTGGGTGACGTCCTTCGCGTACATGCGGACGGCGCTCGGCAGGCTGCCGCTCGAGGTCACCGCGATGCAGTTCGTGCCGGTGGACCCGGGCTTGAGGTTCGACGCGGAGAACAACGCGCCGTTCGAGGCGTCGTTCGTCAGCGCGACCGTGCCCATCGACCAGTTGTCGGCACCGTCGGACGAGGTCGCCGAGAAGGCCGAGTAGCTCGCCGTGGAGACGGCCACACCGGCGGCGAGCAGCGCGGCGGGGATCACGGCGAGGGTGCCGAGGCGAGCGAGGGTGCGGGTAGGGCGACGCATTTCCGGGTTCCATCCTGATCATGTCACCTCGATTTTCGAGGCATCTGCGACTGTACGCCTCGATTTTCGAGTTTGTCAATCTCCGTGATGAACGGATGTCGACTAGGGTCGCCTTGTGACCGCACCTCCTCGGCGCCCCTCGACCGCCGACTTCGACCGTCTCCTCGACGAGGCCGTGGCGACCCTCTACGGCGCACAGGTCGAGCACGCGCACCTCATGCAGCACCTCGCCGTCCGGCACGGCCTGAACCCGGTCGACCTCCGCGCGCTGCAGTTCCTCGGAGCGGTCGACGACGACCGCACGCCGAAGGAGCTCGGCGGGTACCTCGAGATGGGGACCGGGGCTGTGACCGCGCTCCTCGACCGGCTCACCCGGCAGGGACTCCTCGACCGCGTCCGGAACCCCGATGACCGACGCAGCGTCCGCATCGAGCTCACGCTCGACGCGGTCGCGGTCCTCGGTTCCGTGCGGGCCGCCTACCGCGGGGTGCTCGAGAGCGCGGTGGCACCCGAGTCCTTCGAACTGTTCATCGACTTCACCGGTCGGATGGCCGATGCCCTGCGTGCAGCCGCACGCTCGGACGAGCCCGAAGACTGACGGGCCCGTCGGCGGTGGCCTGCCGTCCGCGGCAGACTGGGCGCATGGCACGGAAGACCGGCGTCACGGCGCCCCGCATCACCCTCACTGGACCGACGGACCTCGAGGACTGGACGCCCGGGCCCAGCGACGTCCTGACCGGCGACCGCATCGAGGGCAAGCGCATCGGCGTCCTCGACCTGTCCGGTGAACGGCTGCCCGACCTGGAGGTCGAGGAGTGCGTCATCGAGACCCTCCGTGCCGGTGACGCGGAGCTGCGCGGCTTCCGGATCCGGGACAGCGTCGTCGAGGTCCTCGACGCCCCCGTGCTCCGTGCCGTCAGCAGCTCCTGGCGGGAGGTCCGGATCGCGGGCGGCCGTGTCGGCTCGGCTGAACTGCACGACAGCTCGTTGGCCAGCGTCGAGTTCGTCGGCATGAAGCTCGGATTCGTCAACCTCCGCGCCTCGACGCTGACCGACGTGGTCTTCCGCGACTGCGTCGTCGACGAGATCGACATCGCCGACGCCCGACTGCTGCGGGTCTCGTTCCCGGGCAGCACCGTCCGCGAGTTCGCGGGCACGAACACCCGCATCGAGGACGTCGACCTGCGCGGCGCCGACCTCGACCGACTCGAGCGACTGGACGGCATGCGCGGCGCGACGATCGGCGGCGAGCAGTTGTTCACGCTCGCTCCGCTGCTGGCCGCCCAGGCCGGCTACCGGGTCGAGTGACGGACGCACTCACGCCCACCGACCTGCTCGGCCGTTGGGCGCTCGGGCGGAGGGTGCACGAGCGGCTCGCCGACCTGCGCGGCACCGTCACCGGCACGACCGAGCTCACCGCGGTCGACGACGACACGGTGCGCTGGCACGAGACCGGCACGATGGTCCTCGGTGACCGCACGACCCCGGTGTGGCGGACGCTGACGGTCCGACGCGGCCCGGACGGCTGCGGTCCGGACGGCCCGTGGCGGGTGTTCTTCGCCGACGGCCGTCCGTTCCACGACTGGGTGTGGGGCTCGCAGGTCGAGCACGCCTGCGCCCCCGACGATTACACGGGCCTGCTCGTCGGGACGACCGACCGGTGGAGCGTCCGCTGGCGCGCGCGCGGGCCGGCGAAGGACCTGCTCCTCGAGAGCACGCTCACCCCGCTGCGCTGAGCATCAGCGTGCCGTACCGGTACCGGTACCGGCACTGATGGCTGCCGCGACCTCCGCCCGCAGCAGGTCGCCGTGCACCATGGCCCCGGTCTGTGACCCCGCCGCGGCCGAGGCGACCACCGTGAGCATCGCGTTCGCCGCGTTGCCGGCGGCGAAGACACCGGGGACCTCGGTCTGCCCGGCCCCGTCGACCGCGAGCACCCGGCCGAACAGCACGCCGTTGGCCTCCTGGTCGACCGGCGTCAGCCCGAGTCCCGCGGCCCACTCGACCCGGGCCTCGACCCGGCTCGCTGCGGCCAGGGCATCGAGTTCGACGACGGTCCCGTCCGCCAGCTCGACCCCGGACGGTGCGTCCCCCTCGGAGAGCACGCGGACGACCGGGGTCCGCACCACCCGGATGCCACGAGCGGCGAAGCCGGCCAGGACGGTGTCGTCGAGCAGGTCGGGATCCGTCACGAAGGCCGTGACGTCGTCGCTCAGCGCCCGGAACATCTGCACCTGATGTGCACCGGCGGCAGTCGTGACGAGGACCCCGATCCGTCGGTCGCGGACCTCCCACCCGTGGCAGAACGGGCAGTGCACGACTCCGCGGCCCCACTGCTCCGCGAGGCCGGGGACGTCGGGCAGCACGTCGACCGCACCGCCGGCCACGACCACGCGGCGGGCAGTGACGACCTCGCCGGAGTCCAGGGTGAGCCGGAACCCCAGCGCGTCGTCGTCGGTGACGGGCGTGGCGGACGCGGCCACGACCCTCCCGTCCGTGACGGTGACCCCGTAGCGGGCAACTTCCTGTCGGCCGATGCGGACGAGGTCGCGGGGTGCGGTGCCCTCCTGCCCCAGCAGGTTGTGGACGCCTTCGGCAGGGGCGTTGCGGGGTTCACCCGCATCGACGACCAGGACGGAGCGGCGCGAGCGCCCCAGGATGAGTGCAGCAGACAGGCCGGCGGGGCCGCCGCCGACCACGATGACGTCGAAGTGTTCAGACATGCGGCGATCTTCGGTCGCCCGGGATCGAAGTGGCAAGTGCTGTTGCCGTTGTGGCAAGATCGGCGGCATGACATCCGATCGGGAGGCGCGCCCCACCGAACCGACGACGGCTGACGTCGTCGATGCGGTCGGCCCGCGACTCCGGGCGCTCCGCACCCGGCAGGACGTCACGCTCGCAGCACTCGCGGAGCGGACCGGCATCTCGGTGAGCACCCTGTCGCGGCTGGAGTCCGGACAGCGGAAGCCCACCCTGGAACTGCTGCTGCCGTTGGCGCGAGCGTACCAGGTGCCGCTCGACGACCTCGTCGGGGCGCCGCCGACCGGGGACCCGCGGGTGCACCTCAAGCCCGAGCGACACGGTCGCCGTGTCGTGATCCCGCTGACGAAGCGGTCCGGGGGAGTGCGGTCGTTCAAGCAGCTCATCGAGCCGAACGACCACGGCTCGGACACGACATTGAAGACCCACGAGGGCTACGAGTGGCTCTACGTGCTGTCCGGCCGACTCCGGCTGGTGCTCGGCGACGAGGTGTTCGACCTCGGCCCGGGCGAGGTCGCGGAGTTCGACACCCACACCCCCCACTGGGTCGGCAACGTCTCGACGCAGGTGACCGAGGTGCTCTGCCTGTACGGGCCGCAGGGGGAGCGGGCCCACGTGCGGTCGAAGCCCGCGCCGCGGCCGTACTGAGCGGCGGCCGCAAAACGCAACGTCGGCGTCGTCCCGCAACGCGATCGCGTTGCGTCTCGACGCCGACGTTGCGTTTTGCGGTCAGTCGACGCGGTGCGGTCAGCCGACGGCGGCGCGGTACCGCTCGAGCACCTCGGGGTGCGGGTCCGCCGGGATCGACGTCGTCGGGATCGACCAGCCGGGGAGCTCCCCGGTGACGACCCACGCCGCCTGTCGCGCAGCGCCCGCGGCGACGTACTCCCCCGGCTCGGGCACCAGGACCTCGCGGCCGAAGACCTGCGCCGCGACGACGCGGACGGCCTCGTTCTGCGCGGCCCCGCCGATGAGCAGCAGCCGTTCCACGGTGACGCCGGTCCGCTCGACCGCGGCCAGGCCGTCGGCGAGGGCGCAGAGCATGCCCTCCACCGCGGCGCGGGCCAGGTGCGCCCGGTCCGTCGTGCCGGGCGTCATACCGAGCAGCGAGGCGGTGGCGTCCGGCCGGTTCGGGGTGCGCTCGCCGACGAAGTACGGCACCAGGACGAGCCCGTCAGCACCGGCCGGCGCCTGCAGTGCCAGTCGACCGAGTTCGGCGTGGTCGACGCCCAGCAGGCCGCCGATCACCTCGAGTACCCGTGCCGCGTTGAGCGTCGTGACGATCGGCAGCCGGGTACCCGTGGCGTCCGCGAAACCCGCGACCGTGCCCGTCGGGTCCTCGATCGCGGTGTCGGTCACGCCGAACACCGTGCCGCTCGTCCCGAGGGACACCGCGACGTCGCCCGCCGCCAGGCCGAGGCCGAGTGCGGCGCCCGCGTTGTCGCCCGCGCCCGCCGTGACGACGAGCCCGCGCGGGGCCCGCGCACCGCCCGGCAGGTCGACGTCCTGCTCGAGCGTGCCCATCGCCTCGGACGGCGCGACCACGCGCGGCACGATCACCGCGTCGCCGTCGTCACCGGTCTCGGCTCCGCGCAGCGGACGCCCCAGGGCCAGTTCGAACAACTCCGGGTCGTACTCACGGCGTGCCGGGTCCCAGTAGGCGGTGCCGCTGGCGTCCGAACCGTCGGTCGCCAGGGCGTCCAGGTCCGGGCCGAGGGAGCTCTCGTCCGCCGGGCCGTAGCCGCGGAGGCGCCAGGACAGCCAGTCGTGCGGCAGCGCGACGGCGGCCACGCGGGCCGCGTGCTCCGGCTCGGCGTCGCGGAGCCAGCGGAGCTTCGTGGCCGTGAACGATGCCACCGGGACGAGACCCGTGCGGGCGACCCATGCCTCCCGTCCGAGGTCCTCGACCATCTCGGCGGCGGCGGCCGCGCTGCGGACGTCGTTCCACAGCAGCGCCGGGCGGATCACGCGACCGGCGGAGTCGAGCACGACCATGCCGTGCTGCTGGCCGCCGATGCCGATCGCGGCGACGTCGCCGAGCCCGCCGGCGTCGGCGACGGCGACGCCGAGAGCGTCCCACCAGGCGGCCGGGTCGACCTCGGTGCCGTCGGGGTGGGCGGCGCGTCCGGTCCGGACGACCTCGCCGGTGGCGGCCCGGCGGACGACGACCTTGCAGGACTGCGTGGACGAGTCGACCCCGGCGACGAGGAGGTCCTCATCGCCGGGGTCGGTCGCGCTGGAGGCGAGATCAGCCACGAGCGCCCATGAGGTGCTCGATCGCGAGCTGCTGCAGCTTGACGAAGCCGAAGCCCTTGCCGCCGAAGTACGCGTCGGCGTCGAAGTCCTCGTACGCCGAGGTGTCGGCGAGGAACGCGTCGTAGCTCTCGCCCTCGTTCAGCGTCGGCTTGGCGAGCTCGGTGACCTTGGCGCCCTCGAGCGCTGCCTGGACCTCGGGGTCGGCGCGGAAGGCCTGCGCGCGCTCCTTGAGGAGCAGGTACATGCGCATGTTCGCGGCGGCCGAGTCCCAGACGCCCGTGATGTCCTCGGTGCGGGACGGCTTGTAGTCGAAGTGACGGGGGCCGTCGTAGGCGCGGCCACCCTGCGGTGCGCCGTGCTCGAGCAGGTCGACGAGCGAGAACGCGTTCTGCAGGTCGCCGTGACCGAAGACGAGGTCCTGGTCGTACTTGATGCCGCGCTGCCCGTTGAGGTCGATGTGGAAGAGCTTGCCCGAGTACAGCGCCTGCGCGATGCCGGCGGTGAAGTTCAGGCCGGCCATCTGCTCGTGGCCGACCTCGGGGTTCACGCCGAAGAGCTCCGGGCGCTCCAGGGTGTCGATGAACGCGATCGCGTGGCCGAGCGTCGGCAGCAGGATGTCGCCGCGGGGCTCGTTCGGCTTCGGCTCGATGGCGAACTTGATGCCGTAGCCCTTGTCGGTGACGTACTGGGCGAGGAGGTTGACGGCCTCGCGGTAGCGCTCGAGCGCGGCCTGGACGTCCTTGGCGGCGTCGTACTCGGCGCCTTCGCGGCCGCCCCACATGACGAAGGTCTCGGCACCGAGCTCGGCGGCGAGGTCGACGTTGCGCAGCACCTTGCGGAGGGCGAAACGGCGGACCTCGCGGTCGTTCGAGGTGAAGCCGCCGTCCTTGAAGACCGGGGCGGAGAAGAGGTTCGTGGTCACCATCGGGACGACGAGGCCGGTCGACTCCAGCGCGCCCTTGAGGCGGTCGATCTGGGTCTGCCGCTCGGCGTCGGTCGAGCCGAACGCGAAGAGGTCGTCGTCGTGGAAGGTGAGGCCGTAGGCGCCGAGCTCGTCGAGCTTCTCGACCGCTTCGACCACGTCGAGCTGGGGGCGCGTCGGGCCGCCGAAGGGGTCCGAGCCGTTGTAACCGACGGTCCAGAGACCGAAGGAGAACTTGTCGTCGCGGGTGGGCTGCACTGCCATGGGGGTCTGCCGATCGTCGTCGAGCGGATTTGTTGTCAGCGAGAACATATGCGACGAGGGGGCCGAGCGCAACCCCCGGTCGGGCTGGAGGCCGGGGCCGGGCCCGAGCCGCACCTCCCGTCCGGCGGTCAGATGTCGTAGACCCCGTCGGCGGCCTCCCCGCCGACACCGGCCGCCCAGCCGCGACGGAGCCGTCCGGTCACGTCGCGGAACGCGGCCAGGACGTCGAGACCATCCCGCAGCATGCCCTGGAGCTGCAGTCCCTCGTAGAGCGCGAGCAGCTGGTCGGCCGCGCGCCTCGGATCGATGGTCGCGGGTTCGCGGCCGGCGAGGACGTCCTGTTCGAACAGTCCGCGCACGGTCCGGTGGAACCCGGCGTACTGGTTGCGGTAGAACGGCGCCGCCGGGTTCGCCGCGTCGGCACCGGCCGTCAGCGTGCTCACGAGCAGTCGCATCATCCGCGGGTCCGCCAGGTTCGCCGCGATCAGGCGCTCCAGGAACACGACGGCGCCACCACCACCGGCCGTCGCGAGCAGCGGTGCGATCCGGCCCTCGTGCCACCGCATCACCGCGACCGCGACCAGGCTCTCCCAGGTCGGGAACTGTCGTTGCACCACCTCCTGATCGACGCCGGCGGCTTCGGACACCGCAGCGCTGTCCGGCCGCAGCGTCTCACCGGTCCGGATCAGCTCGATCGTGACCGCGGCGATGTGCGCACGGAGCCGGGCCTGCTCCAGGTGGTCGTCGACAGCGGGGTCGTTGTCGGCTCTGGACTCGGTGTCGGGCGCGATCGCGGTGTCGGCGTCGATCTCGTCGGCGCTTCCGGCGGAGCGGGCATCGGTGGTCATCGCAGCCTCGGTTCGTCGTGAGCCCCCCGGATGGACGGGGCTGTGCACCGGCAGTATCCCGGCGGTGAGGCTCGGTCCGCGCGCCCCAGTCCTCGGGCCACGGGTCCCGGCACCTGCCCCGCACGCGCTCCGGCTGCGCTGCCCGGCGGATGCGGGGCACACCGTCGAGCTGCTCGGCGAGACCGACGTGGTCGCGCAGCCAGCCCGCGCCGGCCTGTCGGTACCGGCGCTCCTCCACAGATCCGCCGCGCAGCCTCCAGCGCTCCGATCGGCCCTGGGATACTCGGCACATGTTCATCGACCCCGCGGAACGGTCCGGCTCCCGCCCCACGCTCGAGGCCATCGCGCGCAAGGCGTCGGTGTCCCTGGCCACCGTGTCGAAGGTCCTCAACGGCCGCCCCGGCGTCTCCGAACCCACCCGGGAGCGCGTCGAACGCCTGCTCGCCGGCTCCGGCTACGCCCAGCGCGACACCCCGCCCGGTCCCGGGTCGCTCGTCGAGCTCGTCGTCGAGGACCTGGCCAGCGAGTGGTCGATCGAGATCGTCCGTGGGGTCGAGTCCGTCGCGCGGGAGCACGGGTACGCGCTGTCCCTCTCCGCGCTCGGCCCGGACCACGCCGTCGGCCAGGACTGGATCACCGGCGTCCTGCACCGACGACCCGCGGCGATCGTGCTGCAGTTCTCGGCACTCACCGCTGGCCGCCGGGACCAGCTCCGCGCTCGCGGCATCCCGTTCACGGTCGTCGACCCGGTCGGCGACCCGCCCGCCGACGTCCCCGTCGTCGGTGCGACCAACACCGCCGGGGGAGCGGCTGCGACGCAGCACCTGCTGGACCTCGGGCACGCCCACATCGCGGCGATCGCCGGGCCGATCGACATGGCCTGCGCGGTCGACCGGCTGGCAGGACACCGTGCGGCGCTCGCCGCAGCCGGACTGGAGGCGCGCCGAACCTCCGTCACGCCCGACCCGTCCGGCACACACGGTCCGTCCGTCGTCGTCGCCCGGTTCAGCCGCGAGGACGGCGAACGTGCCGCCCGTGAACTGCTGGCCGCCGTTCCCCGGCCGACGGCGATCGTCACCGGCAACGACCTGCAGGCTCTCGGCGTGCTCGACGCCGCCCGGTCGCTCGGGCTCCGGGTGCCGGGGGACCTGTCCGTCGTCGGGTTCGACGACGTCGCTCCCGCACGATGGGCACGACCCGCGCTGACGACGATCCGGCAGCCCCTGCGGGAGATGGCGGAGCGGGCCACTCGGATGGCGCTGCGGGCCACGCGGATGGCGCTGCGCCAGCACGCCGGCGTGGGCACGGACGGGCACGCCAGTGGTGCGCCGGACGAGCCGGTCCGGGTCGAGCTCGCCACGACGCTCGTGGTCCGCGACTCGACGGCCGCACCCGGGGTCGGGGCGGGGGACGAGCCTCCCGTCCGTCGCGACGCGACCGCCGTCGAGCGCCGTGACGTGACCACCGTCGAGATCGTGGGCGGACCCGAGGCGCTGCGTGTCGGACTGCACGAACACGACCCGGGCTGGGCGGTGACGTTCGCGGAGCACCGGGAGCGGATCCTCCGCGCGGTCGCACCGCTCGACGTGCAGGTCGAGCACATCGGGTCGACCTCGGTGCCGGGCCTCGCCGCCAAACCGATCGTCGACCTCGTCGTCGTCGTGCCGGACGTCACCGACGAGTCCGCGTACCTCGGGCCGCTCCTGAGGGCCGGGTACGAGCTGCGGGTGCGTGAGCCCGGCCACCGTCTGGTGCGGACGCCGACGCGAGACGTGCACGTGCACGTCTACGGACGTGGTGCGACGGCGGTCGACGACTACCTGCTGCTCCGCGACCGGCTGCGGACGGACCCGGACGACCGAGCGCTGTACGAGGCGACGAAGCGGGCGCTGCTCAGCGGGACGTGGGACGACATGAACGACTACGCGGACGCGAAGACGGACGTGATTCGTGCGGTGGTGGAACGGGCGCGAGCCGCGGCGGTGTTACCCCAGTGATGCTCGTCGCCGCTCGGCTGGTCAGGGGATCCCGCTGACAGCTGACACGAGTAAACCCTCGCCGCCACACTTGCTGGACGCTCCGTCGACCCGGCGGCGTGCAACGACGCACAGGAGGACAGCACATGACGTTCACCCTCGGCATGGTCGGTGCCGGCCAGTTCTCGTCCCACTTCGCCGCTCTGTTCCAGCTGCACCCCGGCATCTCGGCCGTGTACGCCACCGACGTCATCGAGGGCCGCGCGCAGCGGCTGGTCGAGGACCTCGGTCTCGCCGGCACGTACGCCGACCTGGACTCGATGCTCGCCGACCCCGCGATCGACGCGGTCGCCGTGTTCACACAGCGCTGGACGCACGGGCCGATCGTCGCCCGCGCGCTGCAGGCCGGCAAGCACGTGTACTCGGCGGTGCCGATGGCCGTGACGCGGGAGGAGATCGCCGAGGTCATCGACCTGGTCAGCGCGACCGGGCTGACCTACATGATGGGCGAGACGAGCCAGTACAACCCGGCGACGGTCTTCGCGCGGCAGAAGGCCGAACAGGGAGCCTTCGGCCGGGTGTTCTACGCCGAGGGCGACTACCTGCACGACATGGACCTCGGGTTCTACGACGCCTACAAGTTCAGTGGTGGTGACGACTGGAAGGCCACCGCCAGCTACCCGCCCATGTGGTACCCGACCCACGCGATCGGTGGCGTCCTCGGTGCTATGCCGCGGCACGCGACGAGCGTCAGCTGCATCGGCGTGCGTGACGACCGGGACGACGGGGTGTTCGACAAGCAGGTCAGCATGTTCGACAACGACTTCTCGAACATGACCGCACTGTTCGAGCTGGACGGCGGGGGCTCGATGCGCATCAACGAGTTCCGTCGTGTCGGCTACCCGTCGCCGATCCGCGAGAGCCGGTTCCGCTGGTTCGGCACCGAGGGCAGCTTCGAGCAGCTCGCCGCGACCTCGGTCTGGCAGGACAAGGACGGCGTGCAGGACGTCTCCGACCTGCTCGCCTCGGAGCCCGCGATCGGCCCCGACGACCCGCTGCTGGCCGACATCGCGCCGTCCCTCCGCGAGGCGTTCAGCTCCGGGCACGCGAAGGTCCACGCGACGGAGGCCGAGCGCCTCCCGGCCGAGTTCGACGTCGCCCCGGACGGACACGAGGGCAGCCACCGCTTCCTGGTCGACGACTTCGTCCGCGCCGTCGACGGCGGCACGTTGCCCACCGTCAACGCCTGGGTCGCGGCCCGGTACACGCTCCCCGGCCTCATCGCGTTCCAGTCCGCGCTGCGGGACGGCGAGCGGCTGCCGATCCCGGATTTCGGGGACGCCCCGGTGCCCGTCGGGTCACCGCTGCCGGTCCGGAGCGAGCTGTCCGGAGCATGACCGGTCGGGCGGCGTGGCCGCGTGTGCGCCGCCCTGGGCCGGCCTCTGTGCGGAGCAGGGCATGACGAACGGCACGTCGGCCCCGCGGAAGGCGACACGACGTGACGTCGCCCGGCTCGCCGGGGTGAGCGACGCCGTCGTCAGCTACACGTTGAACGGCACGGCACCGGTGGCCGCCGCCACGGCGGAGCGGGTGCTGGCCGCCGTCGAACAGCTCGGGTACCGACCGAACCAGGCCGCACGCGCCCTCCGCTCCGGCTCCGCGGACACCCTCGCCTTCCTCGTGCCCAGCAGCAGCGACCCCGTCTTCACGAACCCGTTCTTCGGCGAGTACGCGAGCACCCTGGAGGCTGCGGCCCGCGACCGCGGGTACGCCCTGTACACGACGGCCACGTCGTTCCGACCGGACGAGGTGCTCGCCCGGTTCCGCGAGTTCGCCGCGCGCCAGATCGACGGGGTGCTGGTGCTCGCGGGGGACACCGCGCTCGACAGCGTGGCGCTCGACGGCGTGGGGCTGCCGTGGATCTCCCTCAACGTCGCCAGCCGCGAGCGCGGGGTCGCGAGTCTCGGCACCGACCTCCGCGCGGGAGCGGTCGCGGCGACGACGCACCTGCTCGAGCACGGCTACGGATCGGTCGGCTTCGTGGGACAGGACGACCCGACCGAGCCCCGGTACATCGGGTGGCTGCAGGCCTGTGCGGCGGCCGGAGTGCCGGCCGGGCCGTTCGTGGCGGCCGAGGTCACCCGTCCGGGCGGTCGGGCCGCCGGACACCGCATCGCCGACGACCGGGCCCGCGTCGGCACCGGTGCGCACGACGGGGGCCACCGACCACGTGCCCTCTTCGTCGCGTCCGACCGGACCGCGGTCGGGGTGCTGCGGGCCTTCCACGAGCGCGGCATCCGGGTGCCGCAGGACGTCGCGATCGCGTCCTTCGACGGCTCGTCGGAAGCCGAGTACGCCTGGCCGGGCCTGACGACCTTCCGGCAGCCGGTCGACGAGATGGCGCGGAGCGCGGTCACGCGTCTGCTGGCGACCGACCGCGACCACGCGCACGAACTGTTCCCCGGCGAACTCGTCCTCCGACGCTCGTGCG
Source organism: Curtobacterium sp. MCBD17_030 (assembly GCF_003224255.1). Lineage (NCBI taxonomy): Bacteria > Bacillati > Actinomycetota > Actinomycetes > Micrococcales > Microbacteriaceae > Curtobacterium > Curtobacterium sp. MCBD17_030. The sequence continues at coordinate 12,621 of NZ_QKLI01000021.1, forward strand.
GATGTCCGGACGACACGGTCTGAGGCCGCGCCGAGAAGCGGGCGTCAGAGGAAGCCGAGGTCGCGGCCGTCCAGGGCGTCGTTCCAGGTGGTCCGACCCTGGGGCTCCTCGGCGACGTGCAGTCCGCCGTGCCCCTGCGGGAGCCCGCAGTGCCAGCTGTCGAAACGGCTCGGGCAGCGCTCGTCACGGTCCGGTCCCGCGCGTCCGACAGGTTTCACGGAGCGGGGATCGGTAGTCGGTCGGTCGTGCATCGTCTGCTTCCTGTCGCGAGGTCCCCCTTCTTGGACGGACCGACCGGGCATTCCGTCACGAATCCGATCCGTGCGGGCGAGTCCGGGGACGACGGAGCATGCTCGGATGCGGCCGTCGACCGGACGGACGAACCCCTGGACCGGCGGAAGGTGAGGATGCGCGACGACGACCCGCTCGGCCGCGCCGAGGACTCGACGCTCGTCGTCCGCGCCGTGGACGGCGACGTACCGGCCTTCGCCGTCCTCGCCCGTCGTCACGGTCCGCTGATGCGCGTCTACGCCGAACAGATGCTCGGATCGAACGTCGAGTCCGACGACGTCGTGCAGGAGTCGTTCCTCACTGGATGGCGTCGGTTGTCGGACCTCGACACCCCCGCCCGCTTCCGGCCGTGGATGATGCAGATCGTCACCCGGAAGGCGATCGACCGCCTCCGCCGACGCCGGCACCACGACGACGTCGACGAGATCGAACCTCCCGCAGACCCGGCTCAGAGCCCGGAGCGTATCGTCGAGGCGCGGCTGCAGCTCGACGCGATGTGGGCTGCGTTGGACCGGCTCCCTGCCGACCAGCGACGCTGCTGGCTGTTGCGGGAGACGGCCGGGTACAGCTACCAGGAGATCAGCGAGGCGCTCGAGCTGCCCGTCTCGACGGTCCGAGGGCTCCTCGCTCGGGCACGGCAGTTCCTGCTCCGGGAGATGGAGGCGTGGCGATGAGCGACGACGACCAGACCCTGCCTGCCGACGTCCTGCCCGACGCCGACCTCGACGGCCACACCTTCGACGAGCTCGCGGAGTACCTGGACCGCGGGCGGACCCCCCAGGACCCGGACATCGAGTCGTCCGCCGCCTGCCGTCTCGCCCTGTCGAACATGCAGCGCCTCCGCGAGCTCTCGGTCGACGCCATGCAGCGTCGTGCCGACGCCGACCCCGACCGCGAGAACGCCTGGATCGACGGCCTGCTCACCACGATCCGGGCGGAGATCACGTCCGGACGGGACGTCCCCGTCAGCCACCCGGACCCGCGGCTGCGGCTCGTGCTGACCGAGGCCGCGGTCCGCAACCTCATCCGCCGCGCCGGTGACACCACCGGCGGGATCGTGATGGGACGGTGCACCTTGACCGGTGACGTCTCGACCCCGGGCACGCCGATCACCGTCGACCTGACCGCGGCCATCGCCTACGGCCAGGTCGCCGAGCAGACCGCCGACCGCCTCCGACGTCGCGTGGCGGACGTGCTCAGCCGTCACACCGAACTCGTCATCGAGCAGATCGACGTCCGTTTCGACGACGTCTACGTCCCCTAGGAGCATCCGTGGCAGACGACCAGGAGCTGTCCCGCCGCTTGACCGACGTCGCGCGTGCGACCGACGGCGTGAGCCACGTGTTCCCGGCGAAGTCGATCGTGCGGGTCGCGGCGGACGCGGTCGCGGCGCAGCTCGAACTCCGTCAGCCGGGGACCATGGTGGACGTCCACCGCGGCGGTGGGGCCGTCCGGATCGCCGCGGAGGTCGCGGTCGACGGTGCTCGACCCGCGACGGAGACCGTGCGCGAGGTCGGTGAACGCATCCGCTCCGTCGTGGACGCCGAGCCCGGCCCCCGCCCCGACACCATCACGGTGGTGGTCCGGCTGGTCGACGACACCGTCGGGCTCACCGCGGACGACGTCGCGGCCGGTACGGTCTGACCCGACGCCCCAGGTCGGCGACCGACCCGACGGCAGCTGACCCGGCCACGCGCAGGCGCGAGACGGCCACGAAAGTTTTCCGGTCCTCCCGTCCGGCTTGTCCCGGCCACCCGCCCGTCCGTAGCGTCGACCGCAGACGCACGATGCGAGGGAGCATGCGATGACGGAGGACCGGTTGCGGGTCGCGATGATCGGCCACGGCTTCATGGGAGCCGCCCACTCGCAGGCCTGGCGGGTGGCACCGCGCTTCTTCCCGCTCGACCGGGAGCCCGAGATGACCGTCGTCGTCGGCCGCGACCTCGAGCGCACCGAGGCGGCCCGCGACCGCTTCGGCTGGCAACGCGCCGAGACCGACTGGCGTCGCGTCGTCGACGACCCCGACATCGACGTCGTCGACGTCTGCTCGCCGGGGTCCTCCCACGCCGAGGTCGCGATCGCCGCCCTGGAGGCCGGCAAGCACGTCCTCTGCGAAAAGCCGCTCGCCAACACCGTCGCCGAGGCGGAGGCCATGGTCGCCGCCGCTTCGTCGGCCGCGACGCGCGGGGTGCGCTCGATGGTGGGCTTCAGCTACCGGCGCGTCCCCGCCCTCGCGTTCGCCCGGCAGCTCGTGCAGGCCGGCCGGATCGGCGAGGTCCGCCACGCTCGTGCGCTGTACCTGCAGGACTGGCTCACCGACGCTACCGGTCCGATGACGTGGCGGCTGGACGCGTCCCTCGCCGGGTCCGGCTCGCTCGGCGACATCGGCGCGCACGCCGTGGACCTCGTCGAGCACATCACGGGGGCGACGCTCGGCTCCGTGAGTGGCACGCTCGAGACGTTCGTGCACGAGCGCCCGTTGTTGGCCGACGGCGTCGGCCTGTCCGGCACGGCCTCGGAGGAGCGCGGCCGGGTCACCGTCGACGACGCGGCGTGGTTCCTGGGGCGACTGACGGGAGGCGCGGCCCGGCCGGGCGGGACCGTCGCCTCGTTCGAGGCCACCCGGTACGCGACCGGGCGGAAGAACGGTCTGACCATCGAGATCAGCGGGTCCACCGGAGCGATCGCCTTCGACCTGGAGGCCATGAACGAACTGCGCGTGTACGACCAGGCCGCTCCGGCGGGGGAGCAGGGGTTCCGCCGGGTGCTCGTCACCGAACCGGAGCACCCGTACATGGCGCACTGGTGGCCGACCGGGCACACGATCGGCTACGAGCACACGTTCGTCCACGAGGTCGTCGACTTCGTCACCGCGATCACCTCCGGACAGCAGCCCGAGCCGTCCTTCGCCGTGGGGTTGCACGTGCAGGACGTCCTGGACGCCGTGCAGCGGAGCGCCGCCGACGGCAGTGCCTGGACGACCATCCCCGCGCGATGACCACTCCCTCCCCCGATCTCTCAGGAGCAGCACCCATGCAACGCCAGGCACTCGTCGTCCGCGGCGGTTGGGACGGGCACATGCCCGTCGAGACCACCGAGCTGTTCATCCCGTTCCTCCGCGACAACGGCTTCGACGTCCGTGTCGAGGAGAGCACCGCCGTCTACGCCGACCAGGCCGTGATGGACACGGTCGACCTCGTGGTGCAGGTCAACACGATGTCGACCATCGCGAAGGAGGAGTTCGACGGCCTGCAGCGCGCCGTCCTCGCCGGCACCGGCATGGCCGGGTGGCACGGCGGCATCGCGGACTCGTACCGGGACAACGCCGACTACCTGCACATGATCGGTGGCCAGTTCGCCCACCACGCGGGCAAGCACCCGTCCGAGCGCGTCGGCGAGCAGTCCGACAACTACATCCCCTACACGGTGCACGTCACGGACCTCGGCCGCGAGCACCCGATCACGCAGGGAATCGACGACTTCGACCTGGTCAGCGAGCAGTACTGGGTGCTCAGCGACGAGTACGACGACGTGCTCGCCACCACCACCCAGGAGGCCCGGAGCTGGGACGCCTGGAACCGCCCGGTGACCTCGCCGGCGATCTGGACCCGGCAGTGGGGCAAGGGGCGGATCTTCGTCTCGGCGCCCGGGCACCGCATCGAGATCGTCGAGTCGCAACCCGTCCGCACGATCATCGAGCGCGGTCTGCTGTGGGCCGCCCGATGAACGCCGCACCCCTCCGCGTCGGCATGGTCGGCGTCGGCAACATCAGCCGGCAGTACCTCGAGCAGTTCCCGTCGCTGCCCGACCTCCGGCTCACCGCGGTCGCCGACCTCGACACCGCCCGGGCTGCGACGGTCGCCGACGAGCAGGGCGTGCACGCCCTCGGGGTCGACGAGCTCCTGCAGTCGGACGAGGTCGACGTCGTGTTGAACCTGACGGTCCCGGCGGCGCACGCCGAGGTGGCACTCCGGGCACTCGCTGCGGGCAAGCACGTCTACGGCGAGAAGCCGCTCGCGCTGAGCACCGCCGAGGCATCTCCGGTGCTCGCCGCCGCCCAGACCGGAGGCCTGCGGGTCGGCAGCGCGCCGGACACCGTGCTCGGCACCGGTGTGCAGACCGCCCGCGCCGCACTCGACGAGGGTCGGATCGGCACGCCCGTCGCGGCCGCGGTGTCGTGGAGCGCGCCCGGCCACGAGCTCTGGCACCCGGCGCCCGGCTTCTACTACCAGCCCGGCGGCGGTCCGCTGCTGGACATGGGCCCGTACTACCTGACCAGCCTCGTCACGTTCTTCGGGTCCGTCGTGCGCGTCAGCGGGAGCACCACCCGGTCGACCCGGGAGCGCACGGTCGCGACCGGGCCGAACGCCGGGCAGGTCCTGCCCGTCGACGTCGACACCCACGTCGTCGCGATCCTGGAGCACGAGGGCGGGGTCGTCTCCACGCTCACGGTGTCGTTCGAGGTGTGGGCGACCGAGGCACCGCTGTTCGAGGTGCACGGCACCGCCGGGTCGCTGTCGGTCGCCGATCCGAACCGGTTCTCCGACCCGACCCGGATCGCGACGCCTGCGGACCGGACGTTCCGGGAACTGCCCGTCCTCGCCGGGTTCCCCGACGCTGGACGGGGCGTCGGTCTCGCCGACATGGCGCGGGCGATCGCGTCGGGGGAGTCGCACCGGGCCTCCGGTGACCTGGCGTTCCACGTGCTCGACGTCATGGAGTCCATCGTGACCGCGGGGCGGACGCACGGCGTCGTCGAGGTGGTGAGCCGGGCCTCCCGGCCGGCGGCGGTCCCGCTCGCGTAGCCCGGCGGACGGGCATCGCAGCGGCAGGTCCGGCGCGGTGATCGGTCGGTCGGCGCGAGGGGACCGCGTTCCCGTCAGCCGCCGGACGCCGCCGAGATGGCGACCGGCGACCCGGCCGCGCCGCAGGCCGCCCCGACCGACGCGACGGCGTCCTGCAGCCCGACGTCGTCCGGGTCGAGCGCGAGCGCCGAATCGGTGGCCGGGTGGTCCGTCAGCCACGTCTGCAGTGCGGCGACCGAGGTGCCGACGTCGCCGACGGACGGGAGCCGTTCGTAGACGAAGCGCGCGGCGTCGAGACGGGACCGGTACGCCTCGTCCCCGAGCACACCGCGCTGGTGTGCGTCGGCGGCGTTGAACGTGATGGTCTCGACGGCGCTCACCTGCCCGCACACCGCTGCGGCGCTGACGTCGGTGTCGCCCGGCGGCAGCGCCCGGGGCGTCGCGCTGACAGTCACGGTCTTCGTCGGTACTGGTTCGTCGGCCGTGCACCCGCTGAGCGTCACCACCCCGACGGTGCCGATGACGAGTGCGGTGATGACGTGCGCGCTGCGTGCCCCCATGCGGTCGATCCTGGCAGGGGAACCCGCCTCCACACCCTCGTCGTCGTCCGGATGATGCCGATCCGTGATGTCCGGCCCCGCTCTCCCAGCGGCGGGCGCGTCCGATGCCGACGGGAGGTGGGCACATGGCGCGCTCCATTTGTTGGCATCGCCGACAAATGGGTTGCGCGAAGCGCTTCGACGCTGTTAGCGTCGCCGTCGCGAGCTCGTCGAAGCGCTTCACAAGCCCTCCACGAGCCGCCCGACAGCAGCGACGAACGAGCACGAGGAGGTGCGCGCATGGTGACGATCCACGAGGTGGCGAAGGCCGCGGGCGTGTCGATCTCGACCGTCTCCTACGCCCTCTCCGGCAAGCGCAGCATCTCCGCCACCACCCGGGAGCGCATCGACCGAGCGGTCGCGGACCTGGACTACCGCCCGAACGCCGGTGCCCGGATGCTCGCCGGGGCCCGGACGAACATCCTCGCGCTGTCCGCCCCGATCCGGGAGGACGCGCACCTGCCGACGCACATGCGCTTCGTCACAGCGGTCGTCGAGGCTGCTCGGGCGCACGACGACGACGTCCTCCTGCTCGCCCGCGACGACGAGGTCACCGGCATCCGTCGCGTGGTCGACAGCTCGCTGGTCGACGGGGTCGTCGTGCTCGGCGTGTCCACGGACGACGAGCGGGCCGAGGTCGTTCGCAGTTCCGGTGCCGCGGCCGCGTTCGTCGGCGTCCCGGGTGACACCACGGGCTTGACCTGCATCGACCTGGACTTCGCCGAGGCCGGACGTGAATCCGTCCGGGCGCTCGCCGCCGCGGGGCACCGCAGCATCGGGGTCATCGGGCACCCCGCCACCTACGTCGAGCGGCACACCGGCTTCATCCGTCGGTTCGCCGACGCGTTCGAGGACGAGTGCCGGTCCGCCGGCATCGCGACCCTCGCCCTGTACCCGTCCCTCGACCGCGTCGACCAGCGTGCGGCCGCCGACGAGCTGCTCGCCGGCCTGCCCGACATGACGGCGCTCGTGTTCCACTGCAACGAGCCCGTCGTCGAGGCCGTCCTGGCCCACCTCGTGTCCCGGGGCATCCGTGTCCCCGAGGACGTCTCGGTCGTCGCCGCCTGCGCGAGCTACGACACCGACGCGCTCGAGGTCCCCCTGTCCACCATCCCCCTCCCGCTCGAGGAGATGTGTCGCGGCGCCGTGGAGGGCGCCGTCCGTCAGGTCGACGGTGTCCGTGAACCGGGCGTCACACTCCTCCGACCGCGGTTCATCGACCGCGGGTCCATCCGACCGGTGCACTGACCGGACACGGCTCCACCGGCGTCTTCGGCCGTGCACTGTCGAAGCGCTTCGATACTGCGACACCCCAACAACTACGAGGAAGTAGCGACATGAAGAAGTCACGCCTGCTCGGCGCACTCGCCGGGCTCGCCGCGACCGCCGTCGTCCTGACCGGCTGTTCCGCCGGTGGGAGCGCCGACGACCGCAGCAACGAGGACGGCAAGACGCTGAAGCTCTGGCACTTCGAGTCCGAGGACTCCGCCATGGGCAAGGCCTGGAAGGAGTCCATCAAGGTCTTCGAGAAGGAGACCGGCGCGAAGGTCGAGTTCCAGGAGAAGAGCTTCGAGCAGATCCGGAAGACGGCCAGCCAGTCGCTGAACTCCGACCAGGCGCCGGACCTCATCGAGTACAACAAGGGCAACGCCACCGCCGGCCTGCTCGCCAGCCAGGGCCTGCTCAGCCCGCTCGACGACGCGGTGGAGAAGTACGGCTGGGACGACAAGCTGGCGAAGTCCCTGCAGACCACCGCGCGCTACGACGACAAGGGCGTGATGGGCTCCGGCTCCTGGTACGGCGTGCCGGACTACGGCGAGTACGTGGAGTTCTACTACAACAAGGAGCTCTTCGAGAAGTACGGCGTCGAGGTCCCGAAGACCCAAACCGACCTCGAGAAGGCGATGGCCACGTTCGAGTCGAAGGGCGTCACACCCCTCGCCGAGTCCGCCGCGGAGTACCCGCTCGGCCAGCTCTGGTACCAGCTCGCACTGTCCAAGGCGGACCGCAGCTGGGTCGACGACTACCAGCTGTACAAGAACCCGGTGGACTTCTCCGACGAGCAGATCTCGTACGCCACGAAGACGATCAAGGACTGGACCGACAAGGGCTACATCTCCGGTGACGCCACCGGCATGAAGGCCGAGGACGCGGGCACCGCCTTCATCAGCGGCAAGTACCCGATGTTCTTCTCCGGCTCGTGGTGGTACGGCCGCTTCGGCACCGAGATGCAGCAGGACTGGGGCACCTTCCTGTACCCGGGCGCCGAGATGTCGCCCGGTTCGTCCGGCAACCTCTGGGTCGTCCCGACCAAGGCGAAGAACAAGACGCTCGCCGAGAAGTTCATCGACATCACGCTCCGTCCCGAGATGCAGGCGATCATCGGCAACAACGGTGGTGTCCCGGTCGCGGCGACCGAGTCCGACATCACCGACGAGAAGAGCAAGGAACTCATCGCCAACTTCAACACGCTCACCGAGCGTGACGGTCTGGCGTACTACCCCGACTGGCCCACGTCGACGTTCTACGACCAGCTGAACGCCGGTCTGCAGAGCGTCCTCAACGGCAGCAGCTCGCCGAAGCAGGTCAACGAGGAGCTCGGCCAGCAGTACGCCGACGGCGTGAAGGCCGTCACGGGTTGACCTGACGGTCTCGACCCTCCGGTCACCTGCACCACCCCGGTCGCTGACGCGGCCACCCGGGAGGCGCGTGACGAGTCCGACTCGTCACGCGCCTCCCGGGCCCCTCACCCGCACCACCCCACTCCCCGGAAGGGAAGCCCGACGATGGCGTCCAGTCCTCCTCTCGCGCCGCTCCGCGGCCGCGTGCCCCGCCCCCGCCGCCGCGACGACGGCGTGATCATGCCCGCCTCCGGCCGCGGCAGCTACTGGTTCTACCTGCTCCCCGGCTTCGTGCTGCTGGCGGCGATCATCCTCGTGCCGCTCGGGTGGAACGTGTACCTGTCGTTCACGAACTACCGCGGGATCCTGCCGCCGCAGTTCACCGGGCTCGACAACTGGCGCCGGCTGATGGCCGACGGGCAGTTCTGGATCTCGTTCCGGAACAGCATCGTGATGATCCTGGCGATGGTGATCGTCCCCACCAGCCTGGGGCTCGTCCTCGCCGCCGCGCTGTTCGACGTGATCGGCAAGAAGTTCGGCGGCAAGCTCGCCAGCTTCCTCCGCGCCACCTACTACCTGCCGCAGATCCTGCCGGCCGTCATCGCGGCGATCGTCATCGGGTGGATCCTGCGCCCGGAGAACGGTGCGCTCAACGCGGTGCTCGGCGCGGTCGGACTCGACGGTCTGCAGCACAACTGGCTCGGCAGCCCGGACACCGCGCTGCTCTCGGTCGCGGTCGTGCTCGTGTGGGTGCAGATCGGCTACCCGGTCGTCGTCTTCATGGCGGCCCTGCAGCGCGTCGACCCGGAGCTCTACGAAGCCGCCGAACTCGACGGTGCGAACTGGTTCCAGCGGTTCCGCTCGATCACCGTGCACATCATCCGGCCCGAGATCTTCGTCGTCGTGCTCACCTGCACGATCGCGGCGCTCAAGGTGTTCGGGCCCGTCTACGCCCTGACGGGCGGCGGCCCCGGCAACGCCACGATCGTGCCGAGCTACTACTCGTACAGCCAGTTCTTCCAGGCGCAGCAGGTCGGGTACGGCGCCACCATCGCCACCGCCCTGACGGTCGTCATCGTGATCGTGGCCATCGGGTTCATCGCCGCCCAGAACCGGGCCGAACGCAAGGAGGAGGCACGATGACCGTGTCCGCACCCAGCACCAGGGCGACCGTCACGGCGGACGCGGGCCGGGCCTCCCGCCCGACGGCGAAGCCGCGCAAGCGACCGGGCGAAGGCGGGGTCAAGCGGCCCTCCGACTGGGTCGTCCTCGCCGGCGGGATCGTCATCGCGGTGCTCATCGCCGCGCCGTTCCTGCTCATCCTGCTCAACTCGTTCAAGACGCCGGCGGACTACGCGGCCGGCGGTCCGCTCGCCTGGCCGACGCAGTTGTCCTTCGACGGCATCACGACGTTCTGGAACCGGGTCGACTTCCCGCTGAAACTCTGGAACAGCGTCTTCATCAGCGGCATGGTGGCGCTGCTCGCGGTGCTCATCTCGATCCTCAACGCGTTCGCGATCGGCATCGGCCGGGTCCGCTACCGCACCTGGATCGTGGTGCTGTTCATGCTCGCGAACATGCTGCCGCAGGAGGTGCTGCTCTACCCGCTCTACATGATGTTCAAGGGCATCGGACTGTACGACAACGTGTGGAGCGTGATCATCGTCTTCACGGTGATCCAGTCCGCGTTCGGCACGTACCTGCTCTCGAGCGTCTACGGGACCTTCCCGAAGGAGATCCTCGAGGCCGCCGCGCTCGACGGCGCCGGTCGTTGGCGTGTGCTCTGGCGGGTCATCGTCCCGATCAGCCGCCCGACCCTGTCCGTCCTGCTCATCTTCTTCTTCATCTGGACGTGGAACGAGTTCCTCATCCCCCTGACCTTCCTGGTCAGCAACGACAACCAGACGGTTCCGGTCGCGATCTCCCTGCTGCAGGGCGACCGGCTGATGGACGTCACCACCACGAGCGCGTCGGCCCTGCTCGGCCTCATCCCGACGCTCGTGTTCTTCCTCATCTTCCAGCGCACCCTCGCGCGCGGCATCACGGCAGGAGCGGTCAAGTAATGAAGTTCACCGACGGGTTCTGGCAGCTCAGGCCCGGAGTCCACCCCGTGTACGCCGCCGAGGCGTACGACATCGACGCACGGCAGTCGCCCGAGGGTGACCGCCTGGTCGTCACGGCGCCGACCAAGGTCATCGCGTCGCGGGGCGACACCCTCAACCGTCCGACCCTCACCGTCTCACTGTCCAGCCCCATGGAGGGCGTGGTCACCGTCCGCGTCGAGCACTTCCGGGCACCGCGTCCGGAGCTCTCCTTCGACCTGGTCGGCCAGGAGGCGGGGCACGGCTCCGCCACGGTCGAGGACGGTGTCGGGACCCTCACCTCCGGAGACCTGTCGGCCGTCGTCACCCGCGGAGCGCCCTGGGACCTGCGGTTCGTGGCGACCGACGCGGACGGCACCGAGCGGGTGCTCACCAACTCCGGGCACAAGTCGCTCGGGTACGTCACCCTCGACCCCGGCGCCGAAGTCTCCCGTGGGGTGGTCGGCAACGCCCGGGTCCAAGGCGCGGACGCACCGGCGTCTGACCGGTTCGTGCACGCGCAGCTCGACCTGGGCGTGGGGGAGCTCGTCTACGGGCTCGGCGAACGCTTCGGGCCGCTCGTCAAGAACGGGCAGACCGTCGACATCTGGAACGCCGACGGTGGCACCTCGAGCGAGCAGTCGTACAAGAACGTGCCGTTCTACCTGACCAACCGCGGGTACGGCGTCCTCGTCGACCACCCCGGGCACGTCTCCTTCGAGGTCGGTTCCGAGACCGTCGAGCGCGTGCAGTTCTCGGTGCCGGGGGAGTCCCTGGTGTTCCACGTCATCGGCGGCGGCAGCCCGTCAGCCGTCCTGGAGCGGTACACCCAGCTCACCGGTCGTCCGGCGCACGTGCCGGCGTGGTCCTACGGCCTGTGGTTGTCGACCTCGTTCACGACCGACTACGACGAAGCGACCGTGACCTCGTTCGTCGACGAGATGACCGCCCGCCAGCTGCCGGTCTCGGTGTTCCACTTCGACTGCTTCTGGATGCGCGAGTTCACCTGGTGTGACTTCGAGTGGGACCCCCGGGTGTTCCCGGACCCCACCGGCATGCTCGGACGACTGCACGACAAGGACCTGCGGGTCTGCGTGTGGATCAACCCGTACATCGGGCAGGCGTCGGCGCTGTTCGACGAGGCGGTCGAAGGCGGCTACCTCGTCATGAACCCCGACGGCACCGTCTGGCAGTGGGACCTCTGGCAGGCCGGCATGGGGCTCGTCGACTTCACGAACCCGGACGCCACCGCCTGGTACCAGTCGAAACTCCGGGCACTCGTCGAGCAGGGCGTCGACTGCTTCAAGACCGACTTCGGCGAGCGCATCCCCCTCGACGTGGTCTACGCCGACGGCAGCGACCCCGAGCGGATGCACAACTGGTACACCCAGCTGTACAACCAGGCCGTGTTCGAGGTGCTGCAGGAGACCAAGGGCCAGGGTGACGCGGTCGTGTTCGCCCGCTCCGCCACCGCCGGCGGCCAGCAGATGCCGGTGCACTGGGGCGGGGACAACACCTCGTCGTTCCCGTCGATGGCGGAGACCCTGCGCGGCGGCCTGTCCCTGGCGCTGTCCGGCTTCGGTTTCTGGTCGCACGACATCGGCGGCTTCGAGGGCACCCCGGACCCGGCCGTCTTCAAGCGCTGGGTGCAGTTCGGGCTGCTCTCATCGCACAGCCGTTTCCACGGCAGCAGTTCCTACCGGGTGCCGTGGGCGTTCGACGAGGAAGCGGTCGACGTCACGCGGACCTTCACCGAGTTGAAGCTCCGGCTGATGCCGTACCTGTACGCGGCCGGGCTCGAGGCGTCGGCGCGGGGCATCCCGGTGATGCGTCCGATGCCGCTGGCGTTCCCGGACGACCCGACCGCGGCGTACTGCGACCGGCAGTACCTGCTCGGACCGGACCTGCTCGTCGCGCCGGTGTTCAGCGAGTCCGGCGACGTCGAGTACTGGCTCCCGGCGGGCTCGTGGACGAACTGGTTCACGGGCGAGGTCGTTCCCGGCGGGGTCTGGCGGCGCGAGCGGCACGGCTTCGACACCCTCCCGCTCTGGGTCCGCGAGGGCGCGGTCCTGCCGCTGTCCACCCGCACCGACCGGCCGGACCACGACTACCACAAGGCCCTCGAGTTCCGGGCGTTCCCGGGCGCCGGTGGTGCCGGCACCCGTGACGTGGTGGTGACGTCCCCCGCCGGCCGGGCGGTCACGTACCCGATCGCGTTCGCTGACGACGGCACGGTCACGGCCGCCGGCTGACACGCGATCGTCCGTTCGCGCTGGGCGACAGTCCTCGCGGCCGCCACCACGAGGACTGTCGCTCAGCGCGAACCGAGCGAACCGAGCGGACAGCGCGGCACGCGGCCGCCCCCGCCGGCCGCACTACGCTGGCGGGACGGACGATCGGAGCGGACATGTCGGAGGCGAGCACAGCCTCCCGTCCTGCGCGCACCACGGACGTCGTCCGGCGCCGCAACCTCGCCCGGGTCCTGCGACTCGTGCACGAGCGTGGACCGATGCCCCGCTCCGCCCTCACCCGTGAGACCGGACTGAACCGCTCCACGGTCGCCGCCCTCGTCGGCGAACTCGTCGACCTCGGCCTGGTCGTCGAGGGGGACGCGCCGCCCGCCACCGGCGTCGGACGTCCGAGTGCGACCGTCTCCGCTTCGGCCGAGGTCGTCGCCCTCGGGATCGTCCCCGAGATCGACGCCGTGACCCTGGCCGTCATCGGCCTCGACGGCACCGAACACGAGCGGCGGACCGTCCGGACCTCCTCGGTCTCGACACCGGACGAAGCGCTGGCCATCGCCACCGACCTGGTCGCGGCTGCGGCCGAGCGGCAACGGACCGCGGGCCGACGGGTCGTCGGCGTCGCGGTGTCGGTCCCCGGGATCGTCCGGGTCGGTGACGGTGTCGTCCGGTACGCCCCGCACCTCGCCTGGCGTGACGAGGCGTTCGCCGCTCCGCTCGCCGAGCGCACCGGGCTGCCGGTACTGGCCGCGAACGACGCGAACCTCGGCGTCACCGCGGAGTTCCTCTACGGTGCCGGGCGCGGGGCCACCGACGTCGTGTACGTCAACGGCGGTGCGAGTGGCATCGGTGGCGGGATCATCACCGGTGGCCGCCCACTCGCCGGTGCCGCCGGGTACGCGGGGGAGCTCGGCCACACCTTCGTCGCGGCGAACGGGATCCGCTGCCACTGCGGGGCCGTCGGGTGCCTGGAGACGGAGGCCTCGCAGGCAGCGCTGCTCGATGCCGCCGGACTCGGGATCGACCAGGCCGACCGGCTCGGCGACGTCCTCGCCGACGGTCCCCGGCCGGAGTTGGCGGCCGTCGTCGACCGGCAGGTCACGGCGCTCGCCGTCGCCATCCGCAACGTGGTGCACACGGTGAACCCGGACGTCGTCGTGCTCGGCGGGTTCCTCGGCACGCTGTTGCGGCACGTCGGGCCCCGACTCGAGGACGCCGTGCGCGCGCAGACGATGACCGCGATGGGCGAGGACCTGCGGATCGTCCCGGCGGAGCTCGTCGGCAGTGTGCTCTTCCGCGGTGCGGCCGAGCTCGCGTTCACGTCACTGCTGGCCGACCCGGCGGCGGGCTGAGCGGCGGCCGTCCCGACAGGCCGCGAGGCCTCCTCATTCGCCGGAGTGCGTCCGCTGTGCTCGCCGCTGCCGACGCCGGACCGCCCAACCGAGGTTGCCGCCGCCGAGGGCCATCCCGGTGCCACTCGCGACCGCGCTCAGCACGGGATGTCCGTCCTCCCGGAGGTCCACTGACAGTGCAGCCCCTGCGAGGAGCGTGCACATCGCCAGGAACGCTGCGAACCCGATGCTCGAGACGACCCTCACCGTCGCGGTGACTGCGCGGTTCAGCCCGGTCACGCGCAGAACGGGGCTGGCTTGCCTGAAGCGTGGACTCGCAGGACTTTCTTCCCGCACTTGACGCCACCGTTGTTGCTGATGGCGGTGAAGGCAAGCAGGACGACGACGTTGGCGATGACACACACCGCCGGACCGAGCGCACACAGCCCTTCGGCGGCGACGACTCCGCCTCCGCCGATGATCACCTGCTGATCGAACGAGTTGAAGTCGACGAAGACGCCGTTCTTGTCCTTTCCTGCTCCGAGTCGGTGGTCCCGACCGGGCACGGTCAGATCGAGGTCCAGGTGCCCCGCGGAGATCGTCACGAGGCGAGTGCCGTCGGCGCTGGTCACATCACTCGTCAGCGCACCGGCAGCGTCTGCTTCCCGGATGGCTTCAGCGACGACACCAGGGTTCGACGCTCGCGCTGCGGCGGCCGTGTCCAGCTCCGTCGGCCGAGTGGTGGCAGACGCCACCGCCGGCGTCCAGAGCAGGCTGCTCAGCGTCAGCGCAACGGTGGTCGCGATGCAGGTGATCGTGGTCGGGCCGGAATTCATCGTTCCTCCTGGGTGAGTCGTTGCGCCGCAACAACTCGACCGTAGAAGACTTCCCGACGCATTGCAATGAAGAACAGCAATGTGGAATACCGGCAGAGGCACGGTGGCGGCCACTGACGAGCCTCCCGGCCGGCACCTGGCCGAGTGGACTCGCGGACGCCCGCCGCCGTTCGGGTCAGGGCGGGCGTCCACGGCCTGCGCGTGCCTCCGGGAGTGGCAGGCGCGAGTCGTCGCTCCACGAGGTCAGGGTCCCTCGCGTGCCTTCCGGCTGGGCGACTCGAGTGACGCTACGCCGTCCGGCTGGACGGTGTTCGATGTGGGCCGCGAGGCTCCTCGCGCCACGTTGCTGACCGTCGCGTCAGTCGGCCCGTCGACGGCGCGGAGCGGCGGAGCGGGGCGGCGCCTCGCGGAGACGCGTCCCGACCTGGTTCAGGATCCGTGCGAGCGACTCGACGTCCGCTTCGGACAGTGAGGCGAAGAGGAGTTCGCGCACGAGCGCGATGTGTCCCGGGAACACGGCGGACAGGACCTCGCGGCCCGCGTCGGTGATCGTGACGACGACGCGGCGCTCGTCTTCGGGCGACGGTGCCCTGGAGACGAGCCCGCGCTGGTCGAGCAGCTGCGCCTGGTAGGTCAGTCCACTCCGGCTGTAGACGACGCCGTCCGCCAGGTCGGTCATGCTCCGGCTGCCGCTCGGATCGTCGCCGAGTCGGGCGAGCAACTGGAACTGCACGTAGCTGAGCGCTCCGACGTCCTTGAGCTGCTTCTCGACCGCGGGTCGGAGCAGGGCGCTGACCTCGGTGAACGAGAGGTAGGCGGTCAGTTGCGCTCCGGTGAGCGGGAGCGGTGTCTCGGTCATGCATTGATCCTACCCATTGCTTCAACTTCGAAGCAGTGGTACCTTCCTGACAAGTGCTTCGAACTCGAAGCAACAAGGAGAGGAAACGACCATGAAGGCAGTCCAGTTCCAGGAGATCGGCGGCCCCGAGGTGCTCCGGTACGTCGACGTCGCACAGCCCGTCCCGGCCGAGGGCGAGGTCCGGGTCCGGGTCGCCGCCTCGGCGTTCAGTGCCGCCGACGCCGGGATGCGCGCCGGGGCCCTCCCCATCCCGATCGTGCTGCCGCACGTCCCCGGCTACGACGTCTCCGGCACGGTGGACGCCGTGGGGGCTGGAGTCGAGGGGCTCACCGTCGGTGACACGGTCATCGGGTTCCTGCCCATGGAGCGGGACGGCGGCGCGGCCGAGTACGTCGTCGCTCCTGCCGACGTCCTCGTCCCCGCCCCGACGAGCATCCCGCTCGCCGACGCCGCCGCACTGCCCTCCGTCGCCCTGACGGCCTGGCAGGCGCTCGTCGACGACGGACGGCTGCAGGCCGGGCAGCGCCTGCTGGTCGTCGGCGCGGGCGGTGTGGTCGGCAAGTACGCGGTCCAGCTGGCGAAGCAGCTCGGCGCACACGTCGTCGCGACCGCCAGCCCCCGCAGTGCCGACGCCGTCTGGGCTGCGGGAGCGGACGAGGTCGTCGACCACACCACGACGGACCTGCTGGACGCCGTCACCGAACCGGTCGACGTGCTCCTCAACCTGGCCCCGCTCGACCCCGCGGAGTTCACCCGACTGGTCGCCCTGGTCGGTGACGGCGGCGCGGTCGTCAGCACCACCGCCTGGATGCCCGCCCCGGACGACGCATCACGTGGCGTGCGCTCCGCGGTCGTCTTCGTGCTGCCGAACCGCGACCGTCTGACACGCCTGGTGTCCCTGGTCGACGAGGGCTCGCTGCACGTGGAGGTCACGCGGCGCATCCCGCTCACCGCGCTGCCGGCCCTGCACGCCGAGGCCGCCGACGGGGCCATCGCCGGCAAGGTGGTCGTCCTGCCCTGAGGTGGGACGGACACGACGAGCCGCGTCAGCCGTCGGGTGTGGCGTCGACGGTCAGCGCGCCCGCCACCACGCCCGTACGTGGTCACGAGCCCGCCAGGCCACCCGGAGCCGTCGCGCCCACCGGCGTGAGGGTGAGGCGCGCCGACCGGTCACCCGGAAGGTGTGGAACGCGCGTCGTGCACGCAACAGTGCGGACGGGAGGCTCGAGAACGGTCGCGCGGACACCCCCACCGCCAGCACGGGATCGGCCAGCACCCGCCACGACGGGTCCAGCTGCATGCTGAGGTCGACGTCGTCGTGGACCTCCGGGTCGTCCCGGTGCACCCGGTCGCTGACGGCGAGCCATGCGGACCTGCGGATCGCTGTCGCGGACCCGAACAACGGTGGTCGAGCGAGTGCGCCGTGCATGAGGACGAAGTACGGCTGCATGTAGAGGACCGGCCAGGCGAGCCGGACGAGGGGCCCGGCGTCCACGGGCCGGCCCGGACCGGTGACCGCGACCACGGCGGGGTCCTCGAGCAGGTCGAGCGCGCTCGCGATCCAGTGCGGCGGCGGCACGGAGTCCGCATCGAGCCGGACGATCACGTCCCCTCGGGCCGTGTCGTAGCCGAGCGACGACGCACGGGCGATGCCGCGGACCGGTTCGACGCAGAGGACGGCGCCGGCGGCACGGGCCACGGCCGCGCTGTCGTCGGAGCTGCCGTTGTCGACGACGACGACCTCGTCCGGGAGCCGGGTCTGCGCCGCCAGAGCCGTCAGGCACCGTCGAAGGTGCTCGGCGTCGTCGCGCACGGGGACCACGACCGAGACGGATGGCATGCCTCCAGCCAACCGGACGGTCGCTGTGAAGGAGGGGCATGTCGCTCCTCGACTGGCGTTCTGGGGAGGGTCGAGCGGGAATCCGCGCAGATCGGCGTTCCTGGAACCCGTCCCAGACTCTTCCGCGCAGGTTCGTGTCCAACGCAGCGGGTGCACCGCCCGCCGCGACGAGAAGACCGGAAGGCCGACCATGACCACGAACCCACCCGGGAACGACTCCGGGACGCCCATCCACGACGCCACGGCTGCCGCCGAGGGTCACGAGATCCACCCCGGCGTCACGGTCCCGTCCTACGCGAGCGGTACCCCCGTCGCGCGCCCCACCGGATTCGACGACCTCGAACCGCTGGACGCCATCCCCGCCGACGAGCAGCTGCCCGCGGGCACCGTCCCCGCCGGCAGCCTGACCGCGACCGGTACCGGCAGCGGCGTCAGCAGCACCGGCTCCGACGACAGCTCGAGCGGTGGCAAGGCCGACGCCGCGAAGGGTGCCGCCTCCGACGTCGCCGGCGACGCCAAGGAGAAGGCCGCGAACGTCGCGGGCACCGCCAAGGAGCAGGCCGCGAACGTCGCCTCCGAGGTGTCGGACCACGCACGCCAGCTCTACGGGCAGGCGTCCAGCACCCTCAAGGACCAGGCTGCCGACCAGCAGCAGCGCGCCGCCGGCGGACTCCGCACGATCGGTGAGCAGCTCGGCAAGATGGCCGAGAACGACGACGAGCAGGGCCTGGCCTCGAAGGTCGTCCGCGACCTGTCGAACCGTGCCGGTTCCTTCGCCGGGTACCTCGAAGGCCGTGACCCGGGTTCGCTCGTCGACGACGTGAAGTCGTTCGCAGCGCGCCGTCCGGGCACCTTCATCGCGATCGCCGCCGGTGCGGGCATCCTCGCCGGCCGTCTCGCCAAGGCGCTGACGACCGAGATCAAGCACGAGAAGGAAGCCGAGGCGTCCGGCACCACCGGGACGACCGGGACCTCCGACCTCGGCTCGACGGGCGTCACCGGCACGAGCACCACGGGGACCGGCACCGCCGGGACGGGGCCGCTCGTATGACCGATCCGTTCCCCGGCGCGACCGGTCGGACGGTGCCCGGGCAGCCGAGCGCCGAGGAGCGTGCTGCATCGACGCCCCTCGGCGAACTCCTCTCCGAGGTGTCCCGTGACCTCTCGACCCTCTTCCGGCAGGAGGTCGCGCTCGCCAAGGCAGAGCTGACCGACTCCGCGAAGAAGGCGGGCAAGGGCGCCGGCATGTTCGGCGGCGCCGGGGTCACCGGGCTGTTCGCTCTGCTGTTCCTGTCGATCGCCGCATGGTGGGGCCTCGGCTACCTCATCGGCAACGCCTGGTCCGCCGTGGTCATCGCCGTCATCTACGCCATCGCCGCAGCGATCCTCGCCTCCCGCGGGCGCAAGGAGATCAAGCAGATCAACGGTGCGCCGCAGACGGTCGCGACCGTCAAGGAAGTCCCCGAGACACTCAAGCCCAACAACGGGAGGAACTGATGAGTACCCCAGACGAGATCCGCGCCGACATCGAGCGCACCCGCGGCGAACTCGGTTCGGACGTCGACGCCCTGGCCGACAAGGTCAACCCGTCGTCGATCGCCCACCGCCAGACCGAGAAGGTCAAGGGCCGGTTCCAGGACGCCCGCGACTCCGTGATGGGCGCGGCGGGCAGCGCACGCGACTCCGTCATGGGCGCGGCCGGCTCGGCTCGCTCCAGCGTCTCCGGCTCCACGTCGAACGCGACCGGTTCCGCCAAGGACGCCGCCTCGCGCGGTGTCGAGAAGGCGAAGGGCAACCCGCTCGCCGTGGGCCTCATCGCCTTCGGTGTCGGCTGGCTCGCGTCGTCGCTCCTGCCCTCCTCCACCAAGGAAGAGGAACTCGCGGGCGACCTCAAGGACAAGGCCGCACCGCTCCTGGACAAGGCGAAGGAGCAGGCCAAGGACGCCAGCGGCCCGCTCGTCGACGCCGCCAAGGAGCACGCGCAGGACCTCAAGGGCACCGCGCAGGACGCCGCCCAGACGGTCAAGGACGAGGCGCAGGGCGCCGCGTCCGACGTGAAGGACAACGCGCAGTCGTCGGCGGACGACGTCCGCAGCGCCTGACACGTCACCACCTGACGGACGGGAGGCCCGGGACCAGACGGTCCCGGGCCTCCCGTCCGTCGTCCGGCGCGTCCACCGCGCCCGGGGGCCCACCTGAGGCGACGGTCGCCGCCGACGGAGCAGGGTGGAGGCATGTCCGACACCCCCACCACCGCCGTCCTCTTCGACATCGACGGCACCCTGGCCGACTCCAACTACGCCCACATCGACGCTTGGTGGCGGGCCTTCCGCGCGGCGGGCGAGTCCGTGGACGCCTGGCGGATCCACCGGGCGATCGGGATGGACTCGTCGAAGCTCCTGGAGTCGCTGCTGCCGGACGGCTCGGACGAGGTCCGTGACACCGCGAAGCAGTTCCACACCGCCTACTACTCCGAGCACATGCCGCAGCTGCGGCTGCTGCCCGGTGCGCGTGACCTGCTCGAGGCGGTCGCCGGCCGCGGGCACGCCGTGGTGCTCGCGACGAGCGCCCCGCAGAACGAACTCGACCGGCTGTTGGAACTCCTGGACGCCGACCGCTGGATCACCGCGGTGACGAGCGGCGAGGACGTCGAGCAGGCGAAGCCAGACCCCGGGATCATCGAGGTCGCACTGCAGAAGGTGGGCGTGGACCCCGAGCGTGCCGTCATGATCGGCGACGCGATGTGGGACGTCGAGGCGTCTGGTCGCGTCGGGGTGACCTGCATCGGCGTGATGACCGGCGGCATCGGCGGGGACGAGCTGCGCGGTGCCGGCGCCGCGGCCGTGTACGACGACGCTGCGGCCCTGCTCGAGGACCTCGACGGCAGCCCGATCGGCTCGCTCTCCTGACGCGACCCGTGCGCACGCGTCCGCCCGTCGCGTGTCAGGATGGACGATCGTGATCACCATCGAACGCGTGCCCTGGGAAGACCCGCGCGGAGTCGCACTCCGCGCGACCATGGACGAGGAGATGCACGAGCGGTACGGCGACTCCAACCCCGGTGAGGCTCCCGAGGTCACCGCGGAGCGCAACCGCGTGCTGTCGGTCGACCCGTCCACCGTCGTGACGTCCCTGCTCGCCGTCGACGACGACGGGACCGTCCTCGGGCACATCGCCGTCCGCCGACTCGGAGACGAGATCGAGTTGAAGCGCCTCATCGTCCTGGCGGCCGCCCGGGGCAAGGGTGCCGCGACCGCGCTCCTCGACGAGTGCGCCCGCGTGGGCCGCGAGCAGGGGGCCACGCGTCTGGTCCTGCAGACCGGCGACAAGCAGCCCGAGGCCGTGGCGCTGTACGAGAAGACCGGGTGGAACCGCATCGACGTGTACGAGCCGTACGCCGAGACGATGCCCTGGTCGTACTGCTTCGCGAAGGCGATCTGAAGCTGCCGCAGGCCGTGCAGGCCGTGCAGGACGGCATCGTCAACGCCTACGCCGACTCGCTGTCGCCGGTGTTCTGGTACCTGCTGCCGTTCATCGCCGCGGCGCTCGTGCTCGCGCTCTTCATCCCGCAGATACGGCTGGCGGACGCTGCCGGCATGGTCGCCCGCGGCGAGGCGGTCGGCGGCGACGAGGCGGACGCGCTCGAGCGAGCGCGTCGCGACGGTGCGGTGCGGGGTGACGTGCCGGCCGGGTCCGAGCCCGAGTCGCCCGAGCGGGTCGGCTCGCAGACCGGATCGGTCTCGACGACCCGGCACGACGAGTAGACGCGACCGACGGTCGGACGGGAGGCTCCCCACCAGGTGGTGGGGAGCCTCCCGTCCGACGTCTGCTCGGTCTCAGGCCCCGGTGCTCGCGCGGGGGACCAGGCGGGTGGGCAGCGCCGGGTCCGGGGCGTCGACGCAGTCGAGTGCAGCGAGGAGCCGGAGCGCCGCCGCTCGTCCGAGTTCCGCACCGGGGAGGGCGACGCTCGTCAGGCTGGGCGCGGTGACCGAGGACGAGGGCAGGTCGTCGAACCCGGCGACCGCCAGGGTCGCCGGGACGGCGATGCCGCGCTCGGCGGCGACCCGGAGGACCCCGTACGCCAGTGTGTCGGCGGCTGCGACGACGGCCGTGACCCCGTCAGCGAGCCACGCGTCGACGACCTGCTCGACGACGGTCGCCGCGGCGTCGATCGTCAGGTCCGCCTGTGCTGCCACGGGCGACGTCGTGATGCCGGCGGTGGCGGTCGCCTGCTCGAACAGCGTGCGGCGGACCGCGAACGTCGTCGCGTGTGAGGTCCCGTCGAGGTAGGCGACCCGGCGGTGTCCGGCCGCGGCGAGGTGGGCGACCAGCGCCTCCACCCCGGCGGTGAGGTCGTAGTTGACCGCACCGGGGCCGCCCGGTGCGTCGAGCAGGACGACGGGGACGCTCGCGGACATCGATGCGCTCTCGGCCGGGGCGTCGACCAGGATCCCGGCGGGGCGGAGCCGCTCGAAGCGGCGGACGTCGGCGTCCACCGGCTGCGCGCCGCGCTCGGTGACGGACAGCACGAGCTGGAAGCGGTCACCGACGGTGTCCCGGACGCCGCGGATGACCTCGGCGAAGAACGGGTTCGACAGGTCGGGCGCGATGAGCACCACGAGGTCGCCGCTGCCGCGCGCCAGGGAGCTCGCCGCGTGGTCCACGACGTAGCCGAGCTGCTCGACGGCGTCCCGGACCCGGTCGGCGATCGGTGTCGAGACCCGCCCGCGGTCCTTGCCGTTGACGACGAGGGAGACCGTGGCGATGCTCGTGCCGGCACGTTCGGCCACCATCGCGGCGGTCACCCGGCCGGACGGAGCGGGGCGTCTGCGCGGGGACGAGGGCACGCGTCGATGCTAGCGACGGTGGGAACGCGAGATCCGCACGACTTGACGTCAAGCGCTTGATGCGCTGAGATGTCAAACGCTTGACGCGGTGTGCATGGCGCGTCAGGCCCCGACCTCCTGCCGGCCGGCCCGACCCCTGGGCCGACGGCTCCCCGACGAAGTGGAGCAGCCTCGTGACCGACGCCCCCCGCACCCCCGCGAAGATCATCCTCGACTGCGACCCCGGCCACGACGACGCCGTCGCGATGCTGCTCGCGCACGGCAACCCGGACGTCGAGCTGCTCGCCGTGACCACCGTCGTCGGGAACCAGACCCTGCCGAAGGTCACCCGGAACGCGCTCGCCGTGGCCCGGATCGCGGGGATCACCGGCGTGCCCTTCGCTGCCGGCGCCGCGCGACCGCTGCTCCGCCAGGTCGAGGTCGCCCCGGAGATCCACGGCGAGAGCGGCCTCGACGGACCCGTCCTGCCGGAGCCATCGTTCGAGCTCGACGAGCGGCACGCGGTCGACCTGATCATCGACACCGTGATGGCGCACGAGCCGGGGACCGTCACGATCGTTCCGACCGCCGGCCTGACGAACATCGCGCTCGCCGTCCGCAAGGAGCCCCGCATCGTCGAGCGCGTCAAGCAGGTCGTGCTGATGGGCGGCGGTGTCCACGTCGGCAACTGGAGCCCGGTCGCCGAGTTCAACATCGTCATCGACCCCGAGGCCGCGTCGATCGTCTTCGACGCCGGCTGGGAGGTCGTCATGGTCGGACTCGACCTCACCCACCAGGCGCTCGCCACCCCCGAGGTCGCCGCCCGCATCGCCGCCGTCGGCACCGGACCCGCCGCGTTCGTGGGGGAGCTCCTCGACTTCTTCGGCAAGGCGTACCAGGACGTCCAGGGCTTCGACGCCCCGCCGGTGCACGACCCGTGCGCCGTCGCGTACGTCATCGACCCGACGATCGTGCGCGCCGTGAAGGTCCCGATCCGCGTCGAGACCCAGGGCACGCTGACCCTCGGCATGACCGTCGCCGACTTCCGTTCCCCGGCGCCGGAGGACTGCCACACCAGCGCCGCGATGGAGCTCGACCACGGCCGGTTCTGGGACCTGGTGATCGACGCCCTCGAGCGCATCGGCGAGACGCCCGACACCGGTTGGACGCCCCGTGCGGCGGCGGACGGGCTCGACGCGGGCCTGACCACGCAGCCGAGCGCCACGTCGGAGGTCTGAGCGCGATGAGCACCCCCTCGACGACGAAGTCGATGCCGGCGAAGTCGATCGGCGCGCTCACCGCAGCGCTCCTCGCCGCGTGCATCGCGTTCCAGCTCAACGCCAGCATGCTCAGCCCCGCGCTGGTCACGATGGCACGCGAGCTCCGGACCGACGACGCGACGATCGGTCTCTCGCAGACGCTGTACTTCACGCTCGCCGCGCTGTTCTCCCTGTTCCTGCCCCGGCTGTCGGACATCGTCGGGCGCAAGCGCGTGCTGGTCGGGATGCTCGCGGTGATGGTCGTCGGCAGTGTCGTCGCCGCCCTCGCGGTGAACGTGCCGATGCTCTTCACCGGCCGGATCATCCAGGGCGTGACGGGCCCGGTCGTCCCGATCAGCCTGCTCGTGCTGCGCAACGAGATCCGGGACCCGAAGCGTTACGGCGCCGCCCTCGGGCTGCTCACCGCGGTGAACGGTGGCATCGCGGGCATCGACGCCCTCGCCGGCGGCTGGATCGCGACCCACTTCGGCTTCCGCGGCATCTTCTGGGTCATCGCCGTCGTCACTGTGATCGCCCTGGCACTCGTCACCATCTGGGGCGTGGAGTCGAAGCCGTCCGAGGGCACCCGGATGGACTGGGTCGGCGTCGTCCCGCTCGTGGTCTCGGTCGGCGCGCTGCTGACCGCGTTCAACGAGGCGGGCAAGCTCGGCGACGCGGACCCGGCGGTCGTCATCGGCGGCATCGTCCTGGCCCTCGTCGCCTTCGCCGTGTTCTGGACGGTCGAGTCGCGGGTGCGGGAACCGCTCGTGGAGACCCGGTTCCTCCGACGGCGGGCCACCTGGGCGCTCCTCGCCACCACGTTCCTCACCATGACCGGCGTGTTCGCCGTGGTGAACGGGCTCGTCACCTCGCTCGCCCAGAACGGGGACGCGGGCTTCGGGATGGAGGCCGACCTCGCCTCCCTCGTGTTCCTCACGCCGTACGCGCTGGTCGGCTGGATCGTCGGGCCGTTCGCCGGTCGGCTCGCCCCGACGCTGGGCTACCGGGCCGTCCTGCGCGTCGGGCTGGTCGGCAGCATCGTCGCGACCATCCTGATGGCGATCGTCGGCGTGCACTCGTTGCCCGTACTCGTCGTCGCGACCGTGCTCATCGGCATCACGTACGCCGGCATCGCGAACATCATCCTCAACGGCCTGGGCATCGTGCTGTCGCCGGACTCGAACCCCGGGTTCCTGCCCGGACTCAACGCCGGCGCGTTCAACCTCGGCGCCGGCGTCAGCTTCGCCGTGCTGCCCGCGCTGCAGATCGCGCTCGGGGTCGGCGGTTCCTCGGGCACCGCCGGGTACTCCGGTGGGATGCTGCTCGGAGCCGTGATCACGACCGCTGCCCTGGCGACCTCGTTCCTCATCCCCCGTCCCGAGGGTGCCGAGACCACGGCCGCCACCCCGCAGAAGGAGACCGTCCGATGACCGACACCATCGTGATCGTCGGGTCGCTGAACGCGGACCTCGTCGTCCGCACCGAGCGCTTCCCGCAGCCGGGGGAGACCCTGCACGGGTCCGACCTGGCGATCCTGCCCGGGGGCAAGTCCGCCAACCAGGCCGTCGCGGCCGGGAGGCTCGGGGGAACCGTCCGCATGGTCGGCGCGGTCGGCGACGACGGCAACGGCACACTGCTCCGCGACTCCGTCGCGGCCTCGGGTGCGGACACCAGGGACGTCGTCGTCCGGCCGGGGACGGCCACCGGCACCGCCGTCATCACGGTCGACGGCCGCGGCGAGAACACCATCGTCATCTCCGGCGGCGCCAACGCCACGTTCTCGGCCGAGGACCTGCCCGCCGACCTCTTCCGGGACGCCGCCGTCCTCGGGCTGTGCCTCGAGGTCCCGATGGAGGCTGTGCTCGCCGCCGCCCGTGCCGCACACGCTGCCGGGGTGGCCGTGCTGACGAACCTGTCCCCGTTCGGCGACGTCCCACCGGAGCTCCTCGACCTGACCGACGTCCTGCTCGTCAACGAGCACGAAGCCGCCGCCCTCGGGGACCACGGCGTCGCCCGGTCGATCGTCACCCGTGGCGGCGACGGCTCGGTCGTGCACGACGGGGACGCCGCGCCGGTCGAGGTCCCCGCTGTCCCCGTCGACGCGGTCGACACCACGGGGTGTGGGGACGCCTTCATGGGGGCGGTCGCACTCCGGCTCGCCGCGGGGGACGCGCTCGTCGAGGCCGCGCGCTTCGCAGCCGGTGTCGGTGCGTACGCGGCGACCGGTGTCGGCGCACAGGCGTCCTACCCGACCACCGCGCAGCTGGAGGCGTTCCTCGGGACGTGATCCGGGGCCTCCCGCCCGACCACTAGCGTGGGCGCATGCGCGTCGGAGTCCTCGACATCGGTTCCAACACCGGTCACCTGCTCGTCGTCGACGCCCACGGCGGCGCAGCCCCGCTGCCCGCGTCGTCGTTCAAGCGACCACTGCGACTCGCGGAGCACCTGGACGACCGGGGTGCGGTGACGCCGGTGGGCATCGACGCGTTGACGGACTTCGTGGCCGAGTCCGTCCGTGTCGCCGAGGACCGCGGCTGTGAGGACATGCTCGGGTTCGCGACCTCCGCGGTACGTGACGCCGTGAACTCCGAAGCGGTCCTGGCACACGTGCAGGAGCAGACCGGTGTCGAACTCGCCGTGCTCTCCGGGTCGGACGAGGCCCGCCTGACGTTCCTGGCCGTGCGCCGCTGGTTCGGCTGGTCCGCCGGCCGTCTCGCGGTCTTCGACATCGGCGGCGGGTCACTCGAGATCGCCGGCGGCGCGGACGAGGCGCCCGACGTCGCCTGGTCGATGCCGATCGGTGCCGCGCGGCTGGCCCGCACGTACTTCGCGGCCGGCACCCCCAGCCAGGACGAGCTGCGTCGGGTCCGGCACGAGGTCCGCATCGAGATCGCCCGCGAAGCGGGGCGGCTCCTGCGGTCCGGAGCTCCGGACCGTGCGGTCGCGACCTCGAAGACGTTCCGCTCCATCGCCCGGATCTGCGGCGCAGCGCCGTCTGCCGCAGGGCCGCTCGTGCCCCGGCTGCTCGACGGTGCGGTGCTCCGCGACCGGCTGCCGTCGCTCCTGACCATGTCGGTCGACGAGCTCGGGACGCTGCCCGGGGTCTCGCCGAGCCGGGCGCACCAGGTCGTGCCGGGGGCGCTCGTCGCCGAGGCCTGCCTGGACATCTTCGACCTGCCCGCGCTGGAGATCTGCCCGTGGGCGTTGCGCGAGGGCGTGATCCTCGAGCGGCTGGACCAGCTGTCGGTCCTCGGCTGACCGCTCCGGGTGGCAGCTGACGTCTGTCTCCCCTCACGAACGAGGCCAGCGCCTGCGCTCGGTTCCCCGAACGCAGGCGCTGGCCGGCTCCGCAACAGGCGGGCCTCGCCGTCCTGCTAGCGGATGCCGAGGATCTGCTTGATCTTCGACACGATCCAGTCGATCGCCTGTCCGATGTTGATCCAGTTCAGGACCTGCTGGACGTGGGCCTTCGCCCATGCGACGGCCCGCGCTCCGTACCTCGCCAGCAGCTGGAGGATCCGTGCGAACACAGCCATGGCTGTGCCCCCCTTCGATTCGTTTTTCGCTTCATCCGGGTCCCCGCGTGCACGCGTCTCCCCGACCGCAGTCGGTGCGGTGAGCACGACCGTGGCAGGTTGGCGCGCTCGAAGTCAAATACAGGATTCTGATAGGTGGCGTGAGAAATACACGTCGCGCGAAATCGGCTACGTTGTGTCCATCCCGGATCTCCCGGGCGGCGGAGACCGGAATTCGAGGGTGGGAACGATGACACGGCGGGCGACCTACGCGGCGACCAGATCCAAATGGTCGCGATCGTGGCGAGGCGAGGGGTACCGGCTCGTGAGCCTGCGTTCCCAGATGGCTCTGCTGGCGATCGCCGTCCTGGGAGCGCTCGCACTCGGCGCGGGGCAGGTCCTCGTCCTCGCACCGGCCGCGGCATCGGCGACGGTCGTGCGAGCAGCTGTGTCGGGCGCAGAGGTCAGCCCGTTCTTCCTGGGACTCGCGGCAGCGCTCTTCACCGCGGCTGATCTGTCATCCCGTCAGTTCGCACTGACACTCCTGCAGATGAACGATCGCACGCTCGTCTTCGTCGCGAAGACTGCGGTGCTGGCCACCGCAGGAGTGCTCACAGGGCTCGCCGTGGTGATGTTGCTCGTGCCGCTCGCGGCCTCTCGCACAGACGACGTCCTGCGTGCATCGCCGCTTGCGTGGCTGGCGCTCCCGGCCCTGCATCTCCTGTTCGTCTTGCTCGGCGCCGGGATCGGCATGCTCATGCGATCGCCCGTCCCCGCAGTGTTCGTCTACTTGGCCGTCGTCTGGGCGCTGCCGCTCCTCGTGGCGATCGCTGGGATATGGGCACCGAGTATCAGCGTCTCGGTCCTGCAGTTCGCGCCGGTGACGCTCACTGCTGCGCTGTTGGAGCCCTCGACGCAAGGGACCGCCGTCCTCCGATTCGTGGGACTGGACACCGCTCTCCTCATCGCCGGTCTGGTCAGTATCCGACGGTGGGGCATCCGATGAACCCCATCGTCCGACTCATCGGCGTCCGTCAAGGGTTCGGGGGGCACCAGGTGCTCACGGACCTCGACCTCGAAGTCCGCCCTGGCGAGGTACTTGGACTGCTCGGCGCGAATGGCTCCGGGAAGAGCACCCTCCTCCGGATCGTCGCTGGTATCGACACGGCGCAAGCTGGCGTCGTCGAATTCGGAGATGCCACGGACGGTCCTCTGCGGATCGGCGCGCTCCTCGACCCGGCGTGGCTTGACGACAGGCTCACGTGTCGTCAACACCTGGTGATCGCACACCTGTACTCCCGCGGTCGAGTACGCCGCGGTTCTGTGCAGGCGGCGCTGGCAACCGTCGGGCTCAGCGATGCGGAGCGCCGATGCGTGAAGCACCTCTCGCTCGGGATGCGTCAGCGGCTCGCGCTCGCCCTGGCGCTGGTCGATGAGCCGGACGTCCTGGTGCTGGACGAGCCGCTCAACGGTCTCGATCCCGACGGGGTGCTCTGGATGCGCGAACTCCTCCGGGGCTTCGCCAGTTCCGGACGAGCCGTGCTGCTCTCCTCGCATCTCATGGCTGAGATGGAGCGGATCGCCACCCGCGTGGTGCTCCTGACGAACGGTTCTCTGTCCCCACTCGACGGCCGGAGTCCGGCGCGGAACTCGGTCCGGCTCCGCGCGGAGTCGCGGGCTGGGGAACTCGTCCGCGCCTTGACGGCAGCCGGAGCGGACGTGGTCGTCACCGCCGACAGTTCGATCCTGGTGCGAGGGATGGAGCCAGCGCGGGTGTTCCGGACGGCGTTGTCCTCCGGGGCGGTGCTGTCGCACCTCGTCTCCGAAGCCCAGACCCTCGAAGAGCAGTACCGTGACGCGACATCGAACCGCCGGCGGTGAACGGCGCGGAGGTTTCGAGGCCCGTGAGTCGCTGCGAGCGGCGGAGATCGCAGCCAGGATGGTCGGTCGGATCGAAGCCTGGGCGGGAGGCATCATCGTCGCCGGAGGAGCGATCCTCTGCACGGTCTGGGCATCCGGGGCGTGGCGAACGTGTTGCTGGGTGGTGGCTGCACTTGCTCTGCTCAGTGCGGTCATCGAGTCTGTGCTCGTCATCCCGGTCGCAGTCCGTAACTTCCGTGTCGAGATCGTTCCGGGGGGCGTGCTCGTGTACCGGGGAGCAGTGTTCCGCTCAGTGGATCACATCCCCGGATCGAAGATCACGCTGGTCCGCCGTCAAGCGGGTCCGCTCCTGCAGCACCTCTGCGTCGCCAAGTGCGTGCTGTTCACCCCAGCGCGGGAAGTCTCGCTCCTGCCCATGTCGGACATGGACGTCGAGCGCCTGATGCAACTCGGGGCTGACGATGTCTGATCGTGTTCCACTTCGTCGTCCCCACCCGCGTTCCCTGCTCGTCCGGGCCGCGGTCGTGATGCGATCCGCTTGGCTGGTGGTCGGGTTCGGCGTGACGCTGACGGCGGCGCTCCCATCTGCCTGGGACACGGTGCTCTTGGTCGTCTTGGTCTACTACGGCTACACGCGGCTGGTGCAGGTCTTCTCCGGCTGGTGCACCGTGCGGTACGCGGCGAACAGGCGCGGCATCACGGTCCTCCGAGGACTCGTCGGCCGCGAGGAGAAGCGCCTCCCGTGGCGGTCCGTCGTCAGCGTGACCGTCGGTCAGACACTGGTGCAGCGCACCTTCGGTGTCGCGGATCTCCGGATCACACTGCGGGCATCGGAGATGGCGTCCGTCACGATCCAGGACCTCCTGACCGGCGAGGCTGCGCGCCTCGTGCGGCTCCACGGTCAGAGCCGGGCGGAGCGGGCCACCCCAGGTCTGCTCGACCCCGGACAGGTACTCGACGTCGCGCCGATCTTGGAGTCCGAGCCAGGACGGGTCGTGACTCCACCTCTCCGACCGTCCGATTTCGTGCTCATCGGGGTCTGCACCGGCGCATTCGTCTTCTTCCTGCCGAGCGTCTACTCCGCCGCATCCGAGATCCTGCCCTGGTTCGGTCTCTCCAGAACGGTGTTGCCATCCGTGCGTGAGATCGCTCGGCTCGATCCTGTGGTGTCCGGCCTTGCCGTCGGGATCGTTGCCGTCGGGAGCCTGGTCTACGGGTCCACCGTCGCGTGGGTCCGGTACCGAGGCTTCTCAGTGACGTGCAGTCCGAGCGGTGAGTTGGTCTTCGCCGCGGGGCTGGCGCAGAGGGAGCAGCGTGTCGTCGTGTCGGAGGACGTTGCAGCGTACGAGTTCCGAAGACCCGTGTTGATGCTTCTCGGGAACCGCGTCGTCCTCCGTGCCGTCGTTCGAGGAGGCAGCGGGCTCGTGACCCGGAACCTCTTGCTGCCATTGACCCGCATGCCGCAAGCCGTCGAGATGCTCCGCTTCCTCACCGGTCTGCCGTCCGCTGATCTGGTCGACGGGTCTCGTCGAACTCGAGCCCTGCCCGTCGTGCTGGTCGCCGTCGCGGGGAGTTTGCTCCTCGCCACCGTCGTGTCTGTGACCCTGGCTCCGCTCGCGCTGGTTGCTGTGGCCGCGGCGTTCCTCCTGCTCCGAGCGGCAGACAGCCACATCGGTCACATCCGGGTCGCAACCAGTGCGTCCGGCGGCCGGTGGGTCATCGCACAGCGGGGGACGCTGTTCCGATCCGTGTGGGTGGTCAGGGCGGACTCGGTCGACGTGTCCCGGTGGGTCGGGTTCTCCAGGCAGCGCGGCACGCAGACCGTGACACTCCGCGGGCGGCACACCGTTCGACTCACCGTGTGGCCCGCATCCGCTCGTCTCGCAGCTCTGCTGCGTCGGGAGTTGGACTCGTCGACGCCGCTCACTCTGGAAAGGAATCCTCGATGACCGACCTCCTCATCGCACTGTGTGTCGCCGCGTTCTTCGGAGCAGCCTGGTCCGCCGGCCGGTTCCTGCCGAATGTCGTTGCCGCCTGCTTCCCGGTTGCGGTCCTGACGGCCGTGATCATCGTCGCGGCCACCGGTGGTCTGGGCACAGTCCGCGACTGGTTGATGGCAGGGGTGGTGATCTGCATCACCGCGATCATCACCTCGGCTGGCCGTGGCCGTGGCCGTGGCCGTGGCTCGCGGCGGCGACGGAACCGCCCGACGGCAGGATCCTGAGGAAGTGGTCGTTGCGCGAGCCGCGTGCCGCTGCTGTCCGACAAGAGCAGACAGTACCTGTGCGCCTGAGCAAGTCCTCGTGCCACATCGACCACCGTCCCAGAACGGTGCACCACGGTTGCTGGGCGGCGGCGACCACGATCAGCGCGGGCACCCCGCCGCGCCACGTCGCCTTCATGTCGCTGCGGTCCTCGGACCGGGCGAGCAATGCCGCCGCGCCCACCCGGACCTCCACCGCGGACACCGGCGCGTTCCCGCCGGAGCTGCGGCTGCCCGGAGACGCCGTGCCCTGGGCGCAGCACGTGCTCGCCGCACCGATCGAAGACCCGGAGTCGATCGACGTGACCGCGGGCTGGGCTGCACTCCGGCAGACCCACGACGCCACCTCCGCCCCGCTCGCCACCCGCGCTGCCGCTTCCGGCGCGGCCCGCTGGCCCTGTGCCCCCGCAAGACGCCACCCCCGCGAAACGCAACGTCGGCGAGGGCGCGCGAGGGTACTGCGTTGCGGGCAGCCGTCGACGTTGCGTTTCGCGATCAGGGACGGCGGGGCGGCGCCAGCAGCCAGGGGCGGATGAGCTTCGTCACGAAGGGCAGCACCCAGAACGTCATGATCGGTGTGAGCACCAGCGTCGTGACGAGCACCCGGGGGAGCGCGGCCAGGCCCGCGAACGACGGCAGCAGCCACCCGACCAGGACCGTGAACACCAGGTTGACCGGGAAGAACCCGAGCCAGATGCTGACGGCCTGCTTCCACCGCGGCGGCGCGCTCGACGCCGGGGCGTCCTGCGGCACGTCGAACCACCCCTCGATGCCGGTGCGCTTCTCGACACGGGACTCCACGACCAGGTCCCGACCGAGGTCCAGCCAGCGCAGGCGGTCGTCCGAGACCTCCCACGTGGACAGGGAGTCGTGGTCCGCGAACCGGTAGAGCATGTGCCACTCGCGGGACCGCGCCGTGGACCGGACCCACCCGGAGCCGAGGAAGCCCGGGTACCGGTTGGCGAGGTTCACGCCCGACTGCACCCACAGCGTGACCTCGGGGATGCGCTCCGGTTCGACGAGGCGGGTGATGGACACGGTGACGGGTGGGCCGGTGATCTCGGGTGGAGACTGGGCCCCCGTCGCCGGCTCCTGACCGACGCGCCAGCGGCGGGCAGGCCGTGCCGATGGGAACAGGCTGCCAGGCTCTTGTGGAATCATCCGTCCAGTGTCCCGCTGCTCGTGTCAACACGCGCATGACGGCCCGGCTGCGGGCGGCGACGACGACACTGCGTACATTCGGCGCATGAGCACGACCGACAGCGAGCCCCGCGGCACGGAGCGCGGGCGCAACGAGACCTCGGCGGAGCGCTGGGACCGGAACTGGGCCGACATCCAGCAGGAGCTCCGCATCGTCCAGACCGGCACGCAGATCCTCGGTGGGTTCCTCCTGACCCTGCCGTTCCAGCAGCGCTTCCGTTCCCTGACCGAGCTGCAGGAGACGACCTACCTCGTGCTGGTGGTCCTGGCCGTCGTCGTCACCGTGGTCGCGCTGTCCGCGGTCGCGACCCACCGCCTGGTGTTCCGGCAGCGACAGAAGCACGAGCTGGTCCGGGCCGGCAACGCGATCCTGCTCGTCGCCCTGTTCGCCAGTGCGCTGCTGTTCGCCGGGACGGTGCTGTTCGTCTTCGACGTGGTGCTCGGCGACCGCGGCGGACTGGTCGGCGGTGCCGCGGTCTTCATCGGGACGGCTGCACTGTGGACGACGCTGCCGTTCGTCCTGCGACGGCGGACGGGTGGGTCGGGTCAGGGCAGCTGAGCAGCCGTCAGCGTCTCCGGCCGGGAGGCCCTCAACTCGCCTTCTTCTTCGCCGGCGCCCGCTTCGCGGCCGACTTCTCTGCAGCCGGCTCGTCCTCCGCGGGGGCCTTCTTCGCGGTCGACCGCTTCGCCGGAGCCTTCGCCGGGGCCGCCTTCGCCGGGGCCTTCGCGGCCGAGGCCCGCTTCGCCGCCGGCTTCCGGTCGGACGAGTCGTCCGCGTCGTCGTCGGAACCGGCCGTGCGCGATCGCGAGCCGGACGTGGAACGCGACCCCGAGCCTCCCGACCGGGCTCCGCCCCCGCGGTTCTTGTCGACGGACGCGCGCAGTGCGGCCATCAGGTCGATGACGTCCCCACCGGTGTCGTCGTCGTCCGACTCGTCCTTGCCGAACGTCTCCGCGGTGTCGACATCGTCGCCCGCCTCGAGCTTCGCGTCGATGAGCTGCTGCAGCTCCTCCTGGTACTCGTCCGTGTAGCGGTCCGGGTCGAAGTCGGTCGACATGCTCTCGACGAGCGACGACGACATCTTCAGCTCGTTCGCGCTGACCTTGACCGACGTGTCGAGGGCCTTGAAGTCGGCAGCACGGACCTCGTCGCCCCACAGGAGCCCCTGCAGCAGCAGGACGTCGTCGTGCACGCGGAGCACCCCGAGCCGCGTCTTCTGCCGGAGCGTGAACTGCACGATCGCCAGGCGGTCGGTCTGCTCGAGCGTCTTCCGGAGCAGGACGTACGCCTTCGGGGAGCGGGAGTCCGGCTCCAGGTAGTACGTCTTCTCGAACATCATCGGGTCGACCTGGTCGACGGGCACGAACTCCAGGACCTCGACCTCGTGCGACTGCTCCTGCGGCAGCTGCTTGAAGTCGTCGGGGGTGAGGACCACCGTCTTCTCACCGTCGTCGTAGGCACGTTGGATGTCGCCGTACTCGACCTCGTGCCCGAGCTCGCACACCCGCTTGTACCGGATGCGTGCCTTGTCCTCGTCGTGGATCTGGTGCAGGGAGACGTCGTGCGTCTCGGTCGCCGCGTAGACCTTGATGGGCACGTTGACGAGCCCGAACGCGATGGAGCCCTTCCAGATCGACCTCATGCGCTCATGATGCTCGTGCGGACGGGTCACCGCTCCCGGTTCCGAGCGGATCGCCAGGTGCGGTGGGGTCGGGACCGGCGTATCGTCGCCGCCCATGACGGGGGAAGCGGCAGCGGGAGTGGACGATCGGCTGGACCTCGGCGGGTGGGTGCAGCTCGGACTGATGGTGCTCCTCGGAGCGGGGATCGCGGTCGTGGTCGGGGTGCTCATCGACGGTCCCTTCCCCTGGGTCACCGTCGTGGTCATCGGAGTGGCGCTCGCCGTGGTGTTGCCGGTGGCGCAGCTGCGCCGGTGGTGGTCCCGTGGCGGGCGCTCCGCCGTCGTCGAGACCGGCTCCTGGTTGCGGTCCGGCCGGGTGCCGGAGGAGGTCCCGGACGCGGTGTGGCGACCGCGGGTCCGTCAGCTCGAGGACGAGACCACGGGGCGCCTGGTCAGCGCGTGGGGTGCCGCGGTGGTCACCCTCCTCTGGGCCGGCTCCGCGCTGGACGGCGACGGCGCGGACTGGGCGTTGGTCCTCGTGTGGGCGGTCGTCGCGACGGTCGGCCTGGTGGGGTCCTACCGCCGGCGTGGCGCGGCACGGCGGCTCCTCAGCACTCGGCACCGGGTCGTCTCGACCGACTGACGCTCGGCCCCGGCGCACGTCTCCCCCTCCACGGCCGGGAGGCACGTCCCGCGTTCTCCACGGACGTCGCCACTCCTGTGTCGCCGGTCCGGTTCCGCGAGCACGATGGGCCCATGAGCCAGCTCGACAAGCAGGACCCACGAGACCAGTACGCACGGCCGCCGTTCCCCGCGCAGACGCAGCAGGGGTCCGGGCGAGCGGCGGAGCTCGACCCGCCCGCCGACCACGGTGAGACGAGCTACCAGGGCACCGGACGCATGCGTGGGTACCGCGTCCTCGTCACCGGCGCCGACTCGGGCATCGGCCGAGCCGCCGCGATCGCGATGGCGAAGGAAGGGGCCGACGTCGCCCTGAACGCCCTGCCGGAGGAGATCGACGACCTC
This sequence comes from Curtobacterium sp. MCBD17_030, assembly GCF_003224255.1. NCBI lineage: Bacteria > Bacillati > Actinomycetota > Actinomycetes > Micrococcales > Microbacteriaceae > Curtobacterium > Curtobacterium sp. MCBD17_030. The sequence continues at coordinate 47,719 of NZ_QKLI01000021.1, forward strand.
ACCGAGGTCCGCGACCTCGTCGCCGACCTCGGGCGTTCGGCGGTGATGCTGCCCGGCGACCTGACGGACGAGGCGTTCTGCACCGAACTCGTCCGTACCGCCGTCGACCTGCTCGGGGGACTCGACGCGCTGGTCCTGGTCGCCGGACACCAGAAGGTGCACGCGGACATCACCGAACAGAGCACCGAGGACTTCGACCGCACCATGAAGGTCAACCTCTACTCGTTGTTCTGGCTGACCCGCGCCGTGGTGCCGCACCTGGCCCCGGGCAGCGCGATCGTCACGACGAGTTCGGTGTCGGCGTACGAGCCGCAGGACCGGATGATCGACTACGCCGCCACGAAGGCCGCCATCATCACGTACACGAACGGGCTCGCGCGGCAGCTCGCGGCGAAGGGCATCCGGGCCAACACCGTGGTCCCCGGCCCGGTGTGGACCCCGCTGCAGCCGATCAGCTACCCCGGTGACGAGATCGCGGCCTACGGGCAGGACACCCCGTTCGGCCGTCCGGCGCAGCCCGTCGAGCTCGGCAGCGCCTACGTCTACCTGGCCGGTCCCGAGTCGTCCTACACGTCGGGCACCACGCTGACGGTCGGCGGTGCCACGGGGGTCGCGCTGTGAGTCCGGTCGCCAAGAAGACGACGGTGCAGGTGGGGGACCGGCGGCTCGCGCTGACGAACCTCGACAAGGTGCTGTACCCGGAGACCGGCACGACGAAGGGGCAGGTGGTCGCCTACTACGAGCGGATCGCCCCGTGGATGATCCCGCATGTCACCGGCCGCCCGATGACCCGGAAGCGCTGGGCGAACGGCGTCGACGGCAAGGTGTTCTTCGAGAAGAACCTGCCCGACTCGGCACCCGACTGGATCCGGCACCACACCATCCACCACGAGCACCACGACGTCGAGTACCCCGTCGTCGACGACCTGCCGACGCTGGTGTGGATGGCGCAGCAGGCCTCGCTGGAGCTGCACGTGCCGCAGTGGCGGTTCGGCCCGCGCGGAGGGCACCAGAACCCCGACCGGCTCGTGCTCGACCTGGACCCGGGGGACGGCGTCGGCCTGGCCGAGTGCGTCGAGGTGGCGGTCGCGGCCCGGGCCGTGCTGCAGGGCATGGGTCTCGAGCCGTACCCGGTGACCTCCGGGTCGAAGGGCATCCACCTGTACGCGGCCCTCGACGGCACGGCGAGCGCCCAGCAGGTGTCCGACGTCGCCCACGAGCTGGCGAAGGCGCTGGAGCAGGACATGCCCGACCTGGTGCTGTCGTCCATGAGCCGGGCTGAGCGTGCCGGCAAGGTGTTCGTCGACTGGTCGCAGAACAACGGCAACAAGACCACGATCGCGCCGTACTCGCTGCGCGGCCGCTCGCACCCGACGGTCGCGGCACCCCGGACGTGGAAGGAGCTGACCGAACCCGGGCTGGCGCACCTGACCCTCGACCAGGTCCTCGAGCGGATGCCGGACCTCGGCGACCTGCTGCACCCGGTCGCCGCCGCTGCGCTCGGGGTCGGGCGTGCGGACTCCGGGCACTGGGACGGCGCCCGGACCGAGGAGGTGAACGAGCGCGAGCGCCGAGAACGCCAGGCGATGCAGGAACGTCAGGATCCCCAGGATCCCCAGGACCGCGTGGAACCGCAGGACCGCCTGACGACCTACCGCGCCAAGCGCGACGCGGCGAAGACCCCGGAGCCCGTTCCGCAAGCGTCCCCGACCGTCCGGACCGACGGCACTCCCACCTTCGTCATCCAGGAGCACCACGCCACCCGCAACCACTACGACTTCCGCCTGGAGCACGACGGCGTCCTGGTGAGTTGGGCGCTGCCGAAAGGCGAACCGACCGACCCCGGTGCCAACCACCTCGCCGTCCACACCGAGGACCACCCGCTGGAGTACGGCGGCTTCGAGGGGATCATCCCGGCGGGTGAGTACGGCGGTGGCACGGTGACGATCTGGGACGACGGCACCTACGAGCTCGAGAAGTGGCGCGAAGACGAAGAGGTGATCGTCACCCTGCACGGCCGGACCAACGGCGTCCGCCGACTCGCGCTCCTGCACACCCGCGGTCGTGGGCGCGGCCGGTCCGGGGACGAGAAGAGCTGGCTCATCCACCGGACGAAGGACCAGCCGACCGCCGACGGCGACCAGCCCGCCAGTACCGGTGCCAGCTCCGACTCCGGACGACCGGCTGCCGGATCGCGGATCGAACGGGCTGCCGAGTCGGACACGGTGCCGGATCAACGCCGTACCATGCAGGCGTCGTTGCAGAAGGGCGAGCCCGCTCTGGACCCCGAGCAGTGGGCGTTCGAGATGAAGTGGGACGGCGTCCGCGCCCTGGCCACGGTGCGCGACGGCACGGTGCGGCTCCGCAGCCGGAACGGGAACGACCTGACCGACCAGTACCCGGAGCTGCAGGAACTCGCCCAGCACGCCGGCGTGGACGGGGTCTTCGACGGGGAGATCGTGGCGCTCGACGAGCACGGGCGCCCGTCGTTCCAGCTGTTGCAGAACCGCATGGGACTGACGAGACCGCGAGAGGTCAGCGCTGCCCGGGCGGCGACCCCGGTGCACCTGCTGCTGTTCGACGTGCTCGAAGCCGACGGGCACGAACTCACCCGGCTCGGGTACACCGCGCGGCGCGAAGCCCTGCGCACGGTCGTCGAACCCGGCGGCGCCATCGACGTCCCGTCCGAGTTCGACGGCGACCTCGCCGCGGCGATGACCGAGTCCCGGAAGCGAGGGCTCGAGGGTGTCGTGGCGAAGAAACGGTCATCGCGGTACGTCGAGGGTCGCCGCTCCGAGTCCTGGGTGAAGCTGAAGCACCACGCGACGCAAGAGGTCGTCGTCGGTGGGTGGAAGCCCGGGGCCGGTCGCCGCGAAGGGGGCATCGGGTCCCTGCTGCTCGGGATCCCGGGCGACGACGGTCTGGTCTACGTGGGCAAGGTCGGGACCGGGTTCCGCGACCGTGACCTCGACGAGATCGGGGCGGTGCTCGCCGACCTCGAGCAGGACGCTCCACCGTTCGTCGACGTCCCGCGACCGGACGCCAGGGACGCGCACTGGGTCCGGCCCGAGCGCGTGGGAGAAGTCGAGTTCGCGGAGTGGACGGGCGACGGACGACTCCGGCAGCCGTCGTGGCGTGGCTGGCGGAGCGACAAGGAGCCGGGCGACGTCGTGCGGGAGTGACGGGACTGCATCATGCGCCATGCGGACTCCGGAATCCGCATGCACAGGCATGAGGTCCGCCGCAGGCGAACTTCCGTCCCCCGTTGTCGTCGCACGCGGGGGACGATCACGCCGAGGACCGACGCCAGGCCGAGGGTGGCTGTTACGGTCCTCGGGACGGAAGGACGCGACATGGACGCGAGCAAGTACCTCCCGCCGTTCACCCAGGGGCAGCGCGGAGACACGGACGCAGACCAGCGGGACGACCAGGACGGCACGTCGGCATCAGGGCCCGCCGGCTGGACGGGCGAACGCCAGATGGTGGACGCGGGCGGCACCGAACACGAAGCCACCTACGCCGACTTCCTCGGCGACCAGGTCGACGACTGACGCTCCGGCCGAGCCTGACCGGTTGACCAGAGGTCAGGCTGCGGGGGCGGGGCCGTCCGCGGGTGCCCCGCCGGACTCCAGCGGCAGGTCCTCCTCGGCTGCAGCCCGCTCATCCGCATGGCCGGCGTCGACCGCAGCCGCCTTCGCCTCGTCGATGGCCTCCTGCGAAGCCTGCAGCGCGTCGTCGTTGCCGGGGTGTCCCTGATCAGTCATGGCCGCCACGCTACGCGGAGGTCGCTGGATCGGCTCGACGGGGCAACTCGACGCCGGGGAAACCCGGGACACCACGACTCCCCGGTGCGTCGTAGTCCACCGCCGAGGTCGGCGCGAGCGAGGTCGGCATCGCCGGTGCGGGTATGCCACCGTGCGCATCGGCAGCGTCGAGCACGGCGCGGGTCGCGGCAGCAGCCACCCGGAGCGCCTCCGCGAGCGGCATCGCCCGGAGCGCGGGCGTGCGGACCTCCACACCCCACGGCTCGTCGAAGCCCAGGCCGCGGGCGGTGCGGACGAACCCGGGCAGGTCCCATGCCCCGGTGCCGGGCAGGTAGCGACCGTTCCGGGACTCGTCGGCCAGCGTCATGCCGTTCGGGATGTGCAGGAGTCCGTCGCTGAGTTCGACGGCGGCGAGCGTGGACGGGACGACCCCCTGACCGATCGACGCCAGGGTCGAGCCGCCGCGGAGCGCGTGCATCGCGTCGAGGAGCAGTCCGCCGTTCGGATGCCCGGCGGCGACGAAGCGGGAGGCCCGCTCCGCAGTGGCCAGGTTCGACCACGGCTCCGGTTCCAGGACCAGTCGTGCCCCGACGCCCTCACTCTGGACGGCGAGCCGGTCCCATGCCTCGGCCATGCGGGGGAGCGGCACGGCCGGCACGGCGTGGTCGGCGCGGACCACGACCTGCCAGGCGCGGAGGGTCGCAGCAGCCTCGAGGAGCACCCCGCGGTCGGCGTCGTGCTCGGAACCGCGGCGCCACCAGTCCCCGAGCGTGCCGACCTGGACCCAGACCACGCCGGCGTCGTCGAGCATCCGCCGGAGTGCGGCGAACCCGGTGGTGGCACGGACCTCGTGCAGGTCGTCGAGTGCGAGTGCGAGCCCGGAGAACCCGGCTCGGCCGACGGCGCTGACACGCTCGTCGACGGATTCGCGGCCAGCCCACGTCCAGGACGTGGCGAGCAGGTCGTGTTCCTCCACCGGATCACCTCCATGATCCGGACGTGCTCCACTGCGTCGTTGCAGCTGCTGCACACCCTGTCTGCGGATCGCTGCCTCGACCCGTCCCCCGGGCTCCGACGCAGCGTCAGGCACGGTTCTACGCCCGGTGTCTCCGAACGCTCCCAGCCCGCCGGGTCGACGAGCCACCCGTCATCCGATGGACATGGACTCGATCGCACCCGTTCGGCGTGCATGACGTTCGAGGACCAGCCAGATCGCGACCCCGACCACGCCCCACGCGATCCCGGCGATGACCGAGAGGGAGGACTCCATCAGGAGCGGTGGACCGCCCGTCGCCGTTGCCCTCCCTGCTGCCACCACGTGTGCGACGGGCAGGACCTGGGCGATCGACTGCAGGGGCGACCAGAGCGTCGCCACCGGCGCGACCGCGCCGCACAGCACGGTCAGCCCCTGCTCAGCGATGTTCGGGACCAGCATGCTGTCGCGGAGCACGAGCCCCAGCGCGGCGATCGACAGGCCGAGGCCGACCGAGACGACGGCGGCGAGGACGATGAGCCCGAAGACCGGGAGGGCCTGGGCGATCGAGGGGGCGTTCCTCGTGACGGCGAAGCTCGCGACCACGCTCACGATTCCCTGGACCACCCCGATGCTGGTCACGACGAACACGCGGGCAGTCCACACCAGCGCGCGGTTCGCTGGCGCGATCACGATGAAGGGGAGGGTCGCGTGCACTTGATCCGCGCTCAGCAGCGAGGACGACGACATCGTCGACATGACGCCAGCCACCGCCAGGCCCGCAGCGACCGCGTCCGGCGGCTCGATGCTCGATGTGCCGCTCGCGGACGCGACCGCGAGGTAGAGCGCAGCGAGCAGCGTCGGGGACCCGATGAGGACAACGAAGACCGTCGGACCGTTCAGGAACTCCGGCCGGGCCCGCACTGCGATCACCATGGCGTTCACGAACCCTCGCATCAGCTCAGACCCAGGGTCCCGGAGATGGTCGCCCTCCGGACGGCCGCGCGCATGGCGATCCCGGCCGCGACGAACCACACGGCAGAAGTCGCGGCCGTGAGGAAGGAGAACGCGACGGTGGTCATCAGGTCGGGCTGATCGGCGGCGGACACGGCGGAGGTGATCGGGAAGAGGTAGGCGACCGGAACGATCCAGTCCGGGAGAGCACCGAGCGGGATCACCACACCGGAGGCCAACCAGACGGGTGTCACGATCAACGACTCGTAGACCGTTGCCCCGCGGAGGACCACGAACACCGCTGCGAGGACGGACGCCGACGCGCTGCACGCGATGACGCAGGCGGCGATCACGACGACGCTTCCGCCCGTCACGGTCGGATGACCGCCGGTGACGAACTGCGCTGCGAGGGTCAACGGGAATCCCACCAGACCGATGAGCGCCGCTGCGGAAGCGAGGCTCCCGAACACGATCCCGGGCGGGAGCGTGCTGATCGCCATGTGCTCGAGCGTGCCCTGGAACCGTTGGAAGCCGATGATCCCGACGGCCAGGGTCGTCGTCGACCACACGCCAGCGATGCCAGCGACCAACCACAGGTCGTGGGGGACTGCGCGGCCGGACCCGGACAGCCCCAGTGTCCGCAGCACTTCGAACACGAGGGCGGACGAGACGCACTGGTGTGCGAAGAACGGGATGCGGAGCAGCTGCCGCCCGTGGAACCACGTGAGCAGGGCCAGCGTCCTCACGCCGCTCCGACCTTCGTGATGAACGCCAGGTAGGCCTCTTCGAGCGTGACGTCCCGTTGGACGGACCAGTCAGGTGTGATCTCCAGCGACCGGAAGAAGTCGGCAGTCGGTGCGAGGCCGTGTCCGATGAGATCGACGCGGTAGCCACGCCCGTCTTCCCGAGGGACGACCGCGGCGATCTGCGGATGCGCGAGCATGCGTTCCTCGCCGATCCCGAGATCGGCGGTCCACAGGGTGATGGCGCTGTCGACACCGCCGAGGGAGGCGATGTCCCGCGCCGACCCTCGCGCGACCGTCTTCCCGCCCGTGATCACCACGAGCTCGTCGGCCAGCTCATCGGCCTCCTGAAGGTGGTGGGTCGTCAGGAGGATCCCGCACCCCTTCGAGCGAAGGCGTCGGACGAGGTCACGGAGGTCTCTCGCGCCTTCCGGGTCGAGACCGATGGAGGGCTCGTCGAGGAGCAGGGCGACCGGGTCGTTCAGAACGGCGCGTGCGATGTGGAGCCGCTGCTTCATCCCGCGCGAGTACGTCTCCACCCGATCACGTTCGCGTCCGACGAGGCCGACGAGGCCGAGCGCATCCCGGACCTTCGCTTCGACACTCCGCCGGGGGAGCCCGGCGAGGGTTGCGAAGAAGCGGAGGTTCTCCAGAGCGCTTGCTCGCATGTAGAAACCGCGGTCGCCGCCCAGGACGAGCCCGAGGTGCTTCCGCGCCTGTTTCGGCGTCCGGACGGCATCGACACCGTTGACGGAGACCGAGCCGGAAGACGGCTGCAGCAGGGTGGAGGCCATCTTGATGGTGGTCGTCTTCCCAGCACCGTTCGGGCCGAGTACCGCCACGACCGCACCTCGCGCGATCGGGAGGTCCACTTCGTGGACGGCGACGAGCGCGCCGGCGCCGTGCCCGAACCTCCGGGTCACGGAGTCCAGTTGGAGTGCGAGAGCTTCAGTCAAGTTCAGCGCCCGATCTGTGTGCAGATGCACCGAGCGGGTCCTCGCCGTGCCGTTCGATCACCCGCTGCGCCGCGGCCGTTCGACCAGCAGCGTCGAGAGCCGCGGCGAGGATCTTCCTCGCACTCGACAGGCGCAGTGGAGCCCCTTCGCCCCCGAGCATGACGACGGCCCGTTCGGCGCAGGACGCAGCCCGCGGGAAGTCGGACGCTCGGTAGGCCACGTAGGCGGCGTACGACAATGCCTCCGGCAGTGATCCTCGATGCGCTTGCGACACGTTCTGGACGTGGGTCAGTGCGCCCTCCAGAGCGGCCGACCATCCGTCCGACATCGCGGCGACCTGCACTGCGTTGAGGTCGATCTGAGCAGCGTAGCGGGCACGCTGGTCCGGCTCGACCGAGACCAGATCCCCGGTGCGGGCTTCCCTGGCGGCGACCCCCAGGAGTCCTCTGGCCCGCTCGAGTTCACCGTTCATGGAACAGGCGAGCGCGTGGAGGTTGCGTGCTGTCGCTCGCATCGCGTTCCCGTCACCGTCGGACATGAGGTTCTCTCCAACCCATCGCTCGAGCAAGACGTCGAGTTCTGCGAGTGCCGCCACCCCACCTCCGGTGTCCCGGTCGCGTTTGATGCGCATCGCCGCGATCCGGATGTGCGCTGCTGCGATCACGTCTGGTGTGGTGTCGAACGCTGACCCGACGGACCGGAACGACACTTCAGCGAGGGCGGTTCGTCGGCTCGCCAGTGCCGACCCCAGCCAGCCGCGCAGCCGGGCCATGGCCGGACGACGTCGACTGCTGAGCAGTTCCTCGGCCATCTCTGCCGCCGTCGACCAGAAGCCTGCGATCGAGACGACTGCGTCGAGTTCTGCGATGGCACCTTGCTCGCTGAGTTCGCCGGAGTCCCACCGGGCTGCGAACGGAGCAGCGTCTCCGAGCGGGTCTTCGACGATGGGATCTGCGCCGAGTTGGACCTGCGCGAGGGAGAAGAACTGTGCGGGTTCAGGGCTCGTTCTGACACCGAGGTCCGTCAGGTAGTTCGGGACCTGTTCCGGTCGGTGCTTCATCGGGGTGGTCACGGAAGCCAACGCGAGCCGCCGAGGAAGGGCGGGACTCACGGCTTCCAACGCCCCACGGCTGTTGGCCGCGGTCAGTTCCCTTGCGCGCTCGAGGACGCGCCGTTGTCTCGCTTGTTGCACGGTGTTCCCTCATCCGGGGCTGGTCCCCGACACCGGGGCTGCTCTCGCTCGCCCCGATGCCGGACGTCGATCAGGCGTGTGCCCAGGGCTGGAGGACCGTGGAGACGAAGCGGTCGTCCGCGAGTTCTGCCGTGATGGTGTCGATGCTCAATGTGCTCACCTCCTCAGTGCGGTGCACCGACCGTACCACTGATGTTCTGGATTGCAGTTCCGGGTACCGGAACGGCATCGCGTCTCCCGCTCAGACGATCCGCGTCTCGACCGTGCCGACGCCGGCGACCGCCCCGCGCAGCACCGACCCGCGGGACACCGGGCCGACGCCGTCCGGAGTTCCGGTGAAGAGCAGGTCGCCCGGTTCGAGGCGGACCGCCCGCGACAGCACGGCGATGGTCTCGGCGACGGACCAGATCTGGTCGGCCAGGTCGCCGGACTGCCGCAACTCCCCGTCGACGTGCAGGGTGATGCTGCCCGAGCTCGGGTCGACGCCGCCGGCGGGGACGATCGTGCCGATCGGTGCGGATGCGTCGAACCCCTTCGCCAGGTCCCACGGCCGCCCGAGCCGCTTCGCCTCGGCCTGCAGGTCACGCCGTGTCAGGTCGATGCCCACCGCGTAGCCCCAGACCAGGTCCAGGGCATCGGAGACCGCGACGTCCCGGCCGCCGGCTCCGAGTGCGACGACGAGCTCGACCTCGTACTCCAGCTGTGCGGTGAGGGCCGGGTACGGGGTGTCACCGCCGTCGGTGACCACGGCGTCCGCGGGCTTGTCGAAGAAGAAGGGCGGCTCGCGGTCCGGGTCGTGTCCCATCTCGCGCGCGTGCGCCGCGTAGTTGCGCCCGACGCAGTGGATGCGCCGCACCGGGAACCGGCCGCCGGTCGCGGTGGGGACGGACGGGAGGCCCGGGGCCGGGACGACGAGGTCGGTCACGCGTCCAGCGGGGCCGGCCGGGCGGGGAAGACGAAGCGGTTCATCGCCCAGTACCGGAAGCCCATGGCGATGAGCGTGCCGATGACGGGTCCGCTGATGAAGTCGGCCAGCTCCTGCCCGGCGAGGGACACGTTCGGCACCTCGAGTCCGAAGACGTACCGGGAGATCCAGAGCGGCGCCGAGTTCAGCGCGATGCCGATCAGGCTGACGACGAGGAACAGCAGCAGCTCGTGTCCGGTGCGCAGTTCACCGCGGTCGCCGAAGGACCACTTCTTGTTGAGGAAGTAGGAGACGACGGTCGCGACGGTGATGCCGATCGCCAGGGCGGTCACCGGGTGCTGCGGCATGACGAAGAACTTCAACCCGTAGTTGATGCCCATCGTGATGACGAAACCGAGACCGCCGACGACCAGGAACCGGAGCGCCGGGTGTTCGACGAGCGACCGGACGGAGAACGACTGCACCGGCCAACCCTAGACCGGCGTCGCCGGGCACCCGCTGACCGGCTCGCCTTCCGGACCGACAGTCTGTTCAGCTGCCCGTTCAGTTGCCGGGTGCCGCACCTTCGGTCTCACCACGTCCCGGATCACCGCCGGTGCCGCCGTTGGACGGCTCGTCCTGCGGCCAGCCGGTGAACTCCCATCCGGAGACCGCTTCGTGGTCCTCGCCCTTCGTGTAGGCGAACTCACGGGCGGCGGCCCGCGCATCGGTGAGTGCGGTGAGCAGGTCGGCGAACCGGCCGCTGCCGTCCGCGACGCGGGTGAGGGCGTCGTGCGCCAGGGCGTAGCGGTCCATCTCGTTGCGAATGAGCATGTCGAACGGGGACGTGGTGGTGCCCTGCTCGAGGAAGCCGTGGACGTGCAGGTCGTCGTGCCCGTGCCGACGGTACGTCAGGTTGTGGACCAGCGAGGGGTAGCCGTGGAAGGCGAAGACCGCCGGCGTACCCGGCAGGAAGACCTCGTCGTACCGCTCGTCCGATGCCGGGTGCTCGTGCTTCCGTGGGTCGCCGATCGAGAGCAGGTCCACGACGTTGACCACACGGACACCGACGTCCGGGGCGTGCTTCCGGATGATGTCCGCGGCAGCGAGGGTCTCGACGGTGGGGACGTCCCCGGCGCTGGCGAGCACGACGTCGGTGCGGCCCACGGCCTGCTCCGTCCCGGCCCAGTCCCAGACGCCGAAGCCGGCGTCGGCGTGCGCGATGGCGTCCTCGAGCGACAGGAACACCGGTTCGGGGTGCTTGCCGGCGACGATCACCTCGATGCGGTCCGTGGTCTCCATCGCGTGCGCGGCGACGGCGAGCAGCGTGTTGGCGTCGGCGGGCAGCTTGATCCGGATGAGGTCCTGCTGCTTGGAAGCGACGACGTCGAGGAACCCGGGGTCCTGGTGCGAGAAGCCGTTGTGGTCCTGGCGCCAGACGTGGGAGGACAACAGGATCGTCAGGTTCGAGACGGGTGCGCGCCAGTCGATGTCGGTCGCGGCCTCGAGCCACTTCGCGTACTGGCCGACCATCGAGTCGATGATGTGGGCGAACGCCTCGTAGGTGTTGAAGACGCCGTGGCGTCCGCTGAGCACGTATCCCTCGAGCATGCCCTCGAGCAGGTGTTCCGAGAGCACCTCGATGACCCGACCGCGCGCGGCCATGTGTTCGTCGCCCTCGGCCCGGCGAGCGCGCCAGACCCGGGTGGTGACGTCGAACACGGCATCGAGTTTGTTCGAGATCGTCTCGTCGGGGCCGAACAGCCGGAAGTCCGACGGGTTGCGCTGGATGAGTTCGGCGACCCACGGCCCGAGCGTCCCGGTGGCGGAAGCGGTCTCTCCGACGGGAACGGCGAAGCGCTCGAGCCCCGGCCGGTCGAGCGCGGTGCGGATCCGGCCACCGTTGGCGTGCGGGGTCGCGCTCATCCGGGTGTCACCGGTCGGCCGGATCGTCTCGAGCAGACCGATCGGCCGGGCGTCCGCGTCGAAGAGCTCCTCGGGTCGGTAGGAGCGCATCCACTCCTCGAGCTGCTCGCGGTGCTCGTCGTTCTCGCGGACGTTCGGCAGCGGCACCTGGTGGGCGCGGAAGGTGCCCTCGACCTGCTGCCCGTCGACCACCTTCGGGCCGGTCCAGCCCTTCGGGGTGCGCAGGACGATCATCGGCCAGCGCGGGCGGAGGTCCGCGGCGCCGGCCATCTCGCCGGCGGCGGCACGGGCGGCCTGTGCGCGTGCGGCGGCCTGGATGTCGTCGATGGTGGCGAAGGCCCGGCGGAGGGCGCCGTCGAACAGGGCGTGCACCGCGAACGGGTCGTGATCGACACGGCCGGAGTCGACGACGATCGGCTCGTAGCCGAGCCCGCGGAAGTAGGCCTGGAGGTCCTCGTCCGGGATGCGCGCGAGGACCGTCGGGTTCGCGATCTTGTAGCCGTTGAGGTTGAGGATCGGCAGGACCGCCCCGTCCGACACGGGGTCGAGGAACGTGTGTGCCTGCCACGACGCCGACAGCGGACCGGTCTCGGCCTCCCCGTCACCGACGACGCACGCGACGACGAGGTCCGGGTTGTCGAGGGCCGCTCCGTACGCGTGCGCGAGGGAGTAGCCGAGCTCACCGCCCTCGTTGATCGAACCGGGGGTGTTCGGTGCCGCGTGCGACGGGATGCCACCCGGGAACGAGAACTGCTTGAAGAACTTCCGCAGACCCTCGGGGTCGGGGGTGATCTCCGGGTAGAGCTCGTTCCAGGTGCCCTCGAGCCAGGCGTTCGCGTTCATCGCGGGACCACCGTGCCCGGGGCCGCAGATGTACAGGACGTCGCGGCCGGTCTCGCTGATCACGGCGTTGAGGTGTGCGTACACGAGATTGAGCGCGGGCGAGGTGCCCCAGTGACCGAGCAACCTCGGTTTGATGTCGGACGGCTCGAGCGGCCGTTCCAGCAGCGGGTCGTCGAGCAGGTAGATCTGCCCGACGGTGAGGTAGTTCGCGGCGCGCCACCAGGCGTCGATCGCGCGGATGCGGTCGGTGGACGAGTGCGGCGTCGACATGCTGCCCAGGCTACGAGGACGCCGATCCGGGGAATCCAGAAATCTCTCCAATCCGATCCGTGGACGGCCCCGAACCACTGTCACAAGCCGGGAAACACCCGCAGCGCTCACCAGCAGCTCACCGCTGGTTCTCCACCCCTTC
>NZ_QKLI01000022.1:0-51502 GCF_003224255.1 Curtobacterium sp. MCBD17_030
GAGCCCGGTCCAATACCGAGCCCATGCCCTCGCGGCATAACCTGAATTCACAGTCCAACAAACAGGGACCAGTTCACTGGTACCGGGCCTCCCGTCCGTCGTGGGGTCGCGTCCTACGGGCGCAGGAGCACCTTGCCGACCCGGCCCGCGGTGTCGCTCGCGCGGGCGGCGTCGCGAGCGTCCTCGAACGCGAAGGTCTCGGACACGGGCAGCGTCAGCGACCCGTCGAGCACGCGCGTGATGAGTTCGCCGAACAGCTGCTGCTTCGTGTCGGACGGCATCGTGCGGCTGACGACGCTGCCCCAGAAGCCCTTCACGGTGAGCTGGCCGAAGATGACCTTGCCGGACGGGATCTCGAGCGTGGGGGAGGCCATCGCGCCGAAGACGACGAGGGTGGCCTCGTCGCCGAGGACCGAGGCGATGTCGCCCGCGGCCGTCCCGCCGACCGACTCGACGCCGGCGAGGACCGGGGCACCGCCGGTGATGGCGGTCACCTGGTCGCGCCAGTCGTCCGCGTCGGTGGCGACGATGCGCTCGATGCCCTGCTCGCGGAGCTCGTCGACACCGGCGGCGCGACGCACCAGGCCGATGACGTTGATGCCGCGCGCGGCACCGAGCTGCGCGACCATGCGGCCGACGGCACCGTTCGCCGCGTTCTGGATGAGCCAGTCACCCTCGTGCAGGTCGAGCGAGTGCAGCAGGCTGATCGCGCTGAACGGCATCGAGACGAGCTGGGCGGCGGACTCGTCGGGCATCGCGTCCGGCACCGGGATGAGCCCGGCCGCGTCGGCGACGTAGTACTCCGCCCAGACACCGAACGTGCCACCGGCGACCCGCTGGCCGACGGTCAGGTTCGTGACGCCCTCGCCCAGGGACTCGACGACGCCGAGCGCCTCGGTGCCGGACTGGGCGGGCAGGTCGGGCTTGAAGCCGTAGGTGCCGCGGATCGTCCACAGGTCGTGGTTGTGGATCGGGGAGAGCACGGTCCGGACCAGGACCTGGCCGACGCCCGGGGTGGGGACGGGACGCTGCTCGACGGTCAGGACGTCGGCGGGCTCGCCGAACTCCGGGTGGACGACGGCGCGCATCGTGTTCTGGTCTGCCATCGGTTCAGTCCTCCGAGACGGTGATCGTGACGTCGATGTTGCCGCGCGTCGCGTTCGAGTACGGGCACACCTGGTGTGCGGCGTCCGCAAGGGCCTGGGCCTGGTCGTGGTCCATGCCCGGGATGACGACCTCGAGCATGACGGCGAGCTGGAAGCCGCCCTGGCCGTTCGGGCCGATCTGGACGCGACCGCCGACGGAGGAGTCCGTGACCTTGACCTTCTGCGCACGGGCCACGCCCTGCAGCGCGGAGTGGAAGCACGCGGCGTACCCGGCGGCGAAGAGCTGCTCGGGGTTGACGCCGGCGCCGGAGCCGCCCATCTCCTCGGGGATGGCCATGTCCAGCTCGAGCGTGCTGTTGCTGATCTGGACCTTGCCGTTGCGGCCTTCTCCGGTGGAGAGGGCTTCTGCGGTGTAGAGGACGTCCATGTGGGGTTCCTTCCTTCGTGGGTCTGTCTGGTCAGTCCGCGACCGGGGCGGGCGCTGCCGCCGCTCGGTGCATCGTCTCGGTGAGGCGGTGCAGGGTCGCGATGAGTTCGGTGGCCGACTGCTCGTCGGCGAGGCCGGTGCCGGCGGCGATGCGCGCCGGCACGTGGGCGAGTTCGGTGCGCAGGGCGAGCCCGCGCTCCCCGGGCGTGACGGCCACGACTCGCTCGTCGGTGCTGCGGCGTTCACGATGGACCAGGTCGGCCTGCTCCATCCGCTTGAGGAGCGGGGAGAGCGTGCCGGAGTCGAGCTGCAGGTGGTCGCCCAGGCTCGAGACCGTCTGGTCACCCTCGACCCACAGGGTCACGAGGACCAGGTACTGCGGGTAGGTGAGGCCCCACGGCTCGAGCAGCGTGCGGTACGCCTGGGTCGTCGCCCGGGTCGCTGCGTAGAGGGAGAAGCACACCATCTCGTCGGTCACCGGCATGTCCACCACTGTTGCACGCCATCGGGTTGCGCACAACCGAGTGGGGTGGATGTCCAGGCAGGGCGGGCGTCGCCGGGGCCGGTTAGGCTGGCCGGACCGACGATGACCAGCAACGACCCAGCCTCCGCACCGACGACGACCCCAGCGATCCCGCGAGTCGGCTCCTCGGTGTCCCACGGCAAGACGATCCTGATCGGCGAACACGCCGTGGTCTACGGCGCACCCGCCCTCGTCCTGCCGGTGACCGACGTCCGGGTGACCGCCACCGCGAGCCCGCTGCCGGCCGCTGATGAGCACACGCTCGAGTCGACGGTACACACCGGGCCGCTCGGACTCGCGCCCGCCGCCGTGCTCCCGACCGTCACCGCGGTCACCGCGACGCTCCGACACCTGGCCCGGCACAGCCACGCCGACGCCGAGGGCACCCCGCTCCACGTGCTCGTCGACAGCCAGGTCCCCACCGCGCGAGGGATGGGCTCGAGCGCGGCCGTCGCCGCCGCCGTGACCGCTGCCGTCGCGGACGTGTTCGGCGTCGCGCTCGACACGGACACCCACCACGAGCTCATCCAGGAGTGCGAGCGCGTCGCCCACGGCCGCCCGTCGGGACTCGACGCGCGCGGGGTCGTGGCCACGGAGCCGGTCTGGTTCGCGGACGGCGTCATCGAGCCCGTGCAGGTCACCGGCCGGTTCGTCTTCGTCGTCGCCGACACCGGCGTGCCGGGCCACACCCGCGAAGCCGTCGCCGCCGTCCGCGGCCGCCACGACCGCGCCCCCGCCGCGGTCGACGCCGTCCTGGACCGGATCGGCTCGCTCGCCACGACCGCGCGGGGGACACTCGGCGACGGCGACGCCCAGGCCCTGGGTGCCACCATGGACGCCGCGCACGAACTGCTCACCACCCTCGACGTGTCGAGTGCGGACCTCGACCGGCTCGTCGGCGCCGCACGGAAGGCGGACGCCCTGGGCGCGAAGCTCACCGGCGGTGGCCGCGGCGGATGCGTCCTGACGCTCGCCGCCGACGACGAGCACGCCGTCCGCATCGCGACCGCACTGCGCAGCGCCGGCGCGACCGCCACCTGGACCACCTCGATCGGAGCCCGTGCCTGATGACCTCCACCGCCGTCGCGCACCCCAACATCGCGCTCGTGAAGTACTGGGGCAAGGCGGACGCCGACCTCGCGCTGCCGGCCACCGGCAGCGTCTCGATGGGCCTCGACGTCTTCCCCACCACGACCTCGGTGACCCTGGCCGACCAGCGGGAGCACGACGCCTTCACGCTGAACGGCCGCGTCGTCGACGACGGCGCACTGGTGCGGGTCGAGCGCTTCCTGGACCTGGTGCGCGACCTGGCCGGATCCGACGCCCGCGCCGTCGTCGTCTCGGAGAACACCGTGCCCACCGGCGCCGGACTGGCCTCGAGCGCCTCGGGCTTCGCCGCCCTCGCGGTCGCCGCCGCTGACGCGTACGGCCTCGACCTGTCACCGCGCGACCTCTCACGGCTCGCCCGACGCGGCTCCGGTTCGGCCACCCGGTCGGTCCCCGGCGGGGTGTCGGTGTGGCACGCCGGCGACGACCAGGCCTCGTTCGCCGAGACCGTCCCCGCGCCGCCGATGGCCATGGTGGTCGTCACGATCGACGACGGCCCGAAGGAGATCGGCTCGCGCGAGGCCATGCGCCGGACGATCGCGACGTCGCCGTTCTACCCGGCCTGGGTGACCTCGACGACCGAGACCGTGCAGGACATGCTCGCTGCGTGCGCGGCCGGTGACTTCACCCGGATCGGCGAGCTCACCGAGAGCAACGCGCTGCGCATGCACGCCACGATCGAGGGCGCGTTCCCCCCGATCCGCTACCTGAACAGCCGCAGCGTCGCGGTCTTCGACGCCGTCGCCGCGCTGCGGGCCGACGGCCTCGAGGCCTACGCCACCGCCGACGCCGGCCCGAACGTCGTCGTGCTCTGCCGTCCGGAGGACCGTGCCCGCGTGGCCGCGTCCCTGCACGGGTTCGGAGCGGTCATCGAGTCCGGCACCGGACCAGCCGCAGGGCTGGTCCGCTCCGAAGGCACGGGGGAGAACCCCGAGGCAGAGGAGAGCACCGCGTGATCGAGTTCCGAGCCCACGGCAAGCTGTTCGTGGCGGGCGAGTACGCCGTCGTCGAGCCCGGACAGCCGTCGGTGCTCATCGCCCTCGACCGAGCGATCACCGCACGCGTGAGCGAGGGCCACGGTGCCGGCAGCGTGCACTCCGAGGAGTACGGCAACCTCCCGCTGACCTGGACCCGGGCCGAGGACGGCCTGGCGCTCGACCGCGAGCACCACCCCTACGACTACGTGATGGCGACGATCGACCTGGTCGAGAAGCTCCGCGCGGAGCTCGGGATCGCGCCGCGGTTCCACGACCTGCGCATCGAGAGCCAGCTCGACGACGCCAGCGGTCGGAAGTTCGGTCTGGGGTCCTCCGCCGCGGTGACCGTGGCGACCGTCGGAGCCCTCGACCGCTTCTACGGCCTCGGACTCTCGCAGCGCCGACGCTTCATGGTGGCGCTGCTCGCGACGATCCGTGTCGCACCGCGTGCGTCCGGCGGTGACCTGGCCGCGAGCACGTTCGGCGGCTGGCTCCGCTACAGCGCGCCCGACCGTGAGGTCCTGGCCGGCCTGCTCGACGAGCGCTCGGTCTCGTCGATCCTCGACGACGACGAGGCCTGGGCCGGCTTCGACGTCGAGCACCTGCCCGCCCCGACCGACCTGCGCCTCCTGGTCGGCTGGACCGGTTCTCCGGCGTCCACCACCAAGCTCGTCGGCGTCGTCCGCCGACACCGTGACGGCGACTACGCGGCGTTCCTCGATGCCAGCCGGGCCTGCGTGGACGACCTGACCACGGGCCTCCGGACCGGCGACGCGGATCGCGCGCTCGGTGCGCTCCGACGCGCGCGCGGGCTGCTGCAGGACCTCGGGACGTCCGTCGGGTCGCAGATCGAGACCCCGCGGCTGGCGACCCTCTGCGACGTCGTCGAGGCCGCCGGTGGTGCGGCGAAGCCCTCCGGCGCCGGCGGCGGCGACTGCGGCATCGCACTCGTCCCCGCGGACAGTGACACGGCCGACATCTTCCGCGCCTGGGAGGCGCACGACATCAGGCACCTCAGCGTCGCGGTGCAACCCGAGGAAGGGACCACGCGATGACCGACCTGCAGACCCCGATCCCCACGAAGTGGGTCGGACCGATCCGCGTCAGCGGCAACGCCGTCGAGGGTGAGCACGAGGTGCCCCTCGCCACGTACGAATCGCCGCTCTGGCCGTCCGTCGGCCGTGGCGCCCGGATCTCCCGCATGATCGAGGGCGGCATCGTCTCGACGGTCGTCGACGAGCGGATGACCCGGTCGGTCGTCGTCCGTGCCGCCAGCGCCGCCGCCGCGCACATCTCCGCCGGCCGGATCCTGGCGCGCCAGGCCGAACTCGAGGCCATCGTCGTCGGGCAGAGCCGGTTCGCGAAGCTCATCGAGGTGCACCCGGAGATCGTCGGGGACCTGCTGTTCCTGCGCTTCGCGTTCACCACCGGCGACGCGTCCGGGCACAACATGGTGACGCAGGCCGCGGACACGCTGCTGCCCGCGATCCTGGCGTGGGAGCCGGAGCTGCGGTACGTGTCGATCTCCGGCAACTTCTGCTCCGACAAGAAGGCGACCGCGGTGAACGGCATCCGCGGTCGTGGCCGGAACACCATCGCCGAGATCGTGATCCCGGGCGAGATCGTGGAGAAGCGCCTGCGCTCGTCCACGGAGCGGATCGTCGAGCTGAACACCGCGAAGAACCTGGTCGGCTCCACCATCGCCGGGGCGCTGCGCTCGGCGAACGCGCACTACGCCAACATGCTGCTCGGCTTCTACCTGGCCACCGGACAGGACGCCGCGAACATCGTCGAGGGCTCCCAGGGCATCACGCTCGCCCAGGCCCGCGGCGACGACCTGTACTTCTCGTGCTCGCTGCCGCACCTGATCGTCGGCACCGTCGGCAACGGCAAGGGCAATGACCTGCCGGTGGTGGAGGACGCCCTGGTGCGCCTCGGCTGCCGGGAGGACCGCGAGCCCGGTGCCAACGCCCGCCGTCTGGCCGCACTCTGCGCCGCCACCGTGCTGTGCGGGGAACTCTCGCTGCTCGCCGCCCAGACGAACCCGGGCGAGCTGATGGCGGCCCACGTCGCCATGGAACGCCGCGGACACCGACCCGAAGGAGCCTCGGCATGACCGCCCGGCACCCACTCGCACTGGGCATCCACGACCTCGCCATCGCGACGGGGCACCACGTGCTCGACCTCGACGACCTCGCCGCCGTGAACGGTGTCGATCCGGCGAAGTACCACGTCGGCATCGGGCAGGACGCGTTCAGCGTGCCCGCCCCGGACGAGGACATCGTCACGATGGGTGCCGCCGCCGCGAAGGAGGTGCTGGACCGCCACGGGGTCGACGGCATCCGGACCGTGCTGTTCGCCACCGAGTCCGGCGTCGACCAGTCGAAGGCCGCCGGTGTGTACGTGCACGGACTGCTCGGTCTGCCGCGCAACGTCCGCGTCGTCGAGCTGAAGCAGGCCTGCTACGGCGGGACCGCCGCGGTGCAGATGGCCCTCGGCATCATCGCACGCGACCCGCGCGAGCGCGTGCTCGTCATCGCCGCCGACGTCGCCCGCTACGACGTGGAGACCGCCGCCGAGCCGACGCAGGGTGCCGGTGCGGTCGCCATGCTCATCGCCGCCGACCCGGACCTGATCGAACTCGAGCCGCAGTCCGGCCTGTTCACGGCGGACGTCGACGACTTCTGGCGGCCGAACGACCGCTCCACCGCGCTGGTCGACGGCCGACTGTCAGTCACCGCGTACGTCGACGCCTTCATCGGGGCCTGGGACGACCTGGCCTCGCGAGGTGGCCCCGGCATCGAGGCGATCGACCGCTTCGTCCACCACCAGCCGTTCACGAAGATGGCGATCAAGGCGCACCGGAAGCTCGCACAGCACGTCGACGTCCCGTTCGAGGAGACCGAGCTCGCCGTCGGTTTCACCTACAACCGCCAGACCGGCAACACGTACACGGCGTCGCTCTGGATCGCCCTCGGTGCCCTGCTCGACCTGGACGACGACCTGGCCGGTGCCCGCATCGGCATGTTCAGCTACGGTTCCGGCAGCGTCGGCGAGCTCATGACGGGCGTCGTGCGCGACGGCTACCGCGACCACCGCCGGGACCGACGGGTCACCGAGTTGTTGGCGGCCCGGGTGCCGCTGTCGGTCGAGGCCTACCGCGAGTTGCACGCTGCCGGTGCCGCGACGAGCGAGGACGTCGAGCGTCCCCGGGTGACGGCGGCGCCGTTCCGCTTCGCGGGGGTCACCGGTGGCGCTCGGCACTACGAAGCGACCGGGAACGGATCGACGACGGCCAGCTGAGCGGGTCTCGTCCGATCCGTGCCAGTGCCAGTGCCGGTGCCATCCGCCGTGCGCGGCCACTGTGTGCGCGATCCGCGGATGGCCGGACCGGCGTGCTCGCCGTGCGGATCCCGACGTACCGTTCGGTCACGAGCAGCACCGCGACAGGGTGTGGTGCGGAGACCAGGGAGGCGTCATGGGCGCGCACCGAGCACCGCAGACCGGGGAGGCGTCATGACCCGGCACGAGACACATCCCGGTCTCGCGCCGGCGACGTCCAGGAACCACCGCGAGCAGCAGTGGATACCGCCGTTCCGCGACCTGATGTGCAACACCGTCGACGTCGTCCAGACCCAGTTGGTCCGCGGCGCACCGTTCGCCAGTGCCGGAGCGCGTGGGCGCGAGCGGGTCGCGGTGCTGTCGGTCAGCGGACTGGGCTGACCTGCGGAGGAGGGGGCTCCCGGTCGTCAGTGGAACCAGGCGGACCGCCCCTCCGCTGGGTCCCGCACGTGGTGCGCGCGCTACGAGACCGGGCTGCGCTCGTCGCGTTCGCGTTCCGTCTCGTGCACCACGGTCGACGGCAGCGCGGCACCGGGCAGGAACTCGCCGCTCGGCGCGACGGCCACGCCGGGGACGTCCGCATCGAACGCTGCCGCCGTGGCAGGGCTCAGCGTGTCGGGTTCGTCGTGGTGCAGGTGGATCGGGTGCACGAGACGACAGTAGCGACCGTCGCGGCGTCCCACCAGCCGGTGCTCCGCTGGCTGATCCGGGTTGCGCGGACCGCTTCCGACGGTGATCGGGCGTGACGATGATGGAGATGTGTGGGGCAACGGCCACGTCTTCATCGTCAGGCAACAGTGTTCATCACGCGCGGCGACGCGGCGGTGTCAGCGTCCCGAAGGGCACCGGGGGATGCACTCGTACGCTGATGCGTCTGCACGCCTCCGCTGGGGCGAGGGCGCGCTCGCCCGGGCCGACGTGGAGTGGGTCAGCCGAGGGCTCGCTCCCGAGTACGACTTCTCGATGAAGCGCATCATCTGACCATCGGCGCGGTCGACGGTCTCGCTTACCCGTACGAGCCGCCACCGTCAAGCCCTGTTCGAGGGGCATCTGCTCGCCTATCGTCCATGATGTGCGTTCGGCGTCCGAGCGGCACGTGACCGAGAGGACCCGGGATGACCTCCATCGATGATCGTTCCACTCGCTCCTCGACCAGGACCGAGACGCCCGTTGCCGTCCGCATCGAGGCCGCCGGGGACGCGCCCGACGCGGCGGTCCTCGACCTCAGTGGCCTGTACTCCGGTCGGGGATGGGCTGCGCGGGCGACGGAACGGCCCTTCAGCTACCGGTACTCCGCCATCGGTGACGCCGATGTGACCCTTCGTCGCTCTCAGATCAGCGGGCGCATCCGCGGCACCATCCCGGCTTCCGACGAGTACATCGTCCAGTGGCTGACCGCCGGGCGCGGCGTCCCGGACGTGCTCCAGGACCGGGTACCGATGTCCGGGGACGTGCCGATGCTGTTCCCGACTGCACGGGAGTTCGTCTTCGAGTACGAGGAGTACGACCAGCGCGTCGCGCACATGTCGAAGCGGCTGGTGCACGCCGTCGCCGATGAACTGTTCCACACCGGGCAGGTCGCCGATCTGGGCCTCGATCATCTCCGCACGCTCGACCCGGGTGCCGTGGCCCGGTGGCGCAACAGTCTCGCGCTGCTCTCCCGTGAGCTGAAGGTCGGCGGCGTCGACACGCTGCTCTGGCACACCCTCACCCGCGGCACCGCGGCAGCGTTCCTCCGG
This sequence comes from Curtobacterium sp. MCBD17_030, assembly GCF_003224255.1. Lineage (NCBI taxonomy): Bacteria > Bacillati > Actinomycetota > Actinomycetes > Micrococcales > Microbacteriaceae > Curtobacterium > Curtobacterium sp. MCBD17_030. Next base: position 9,222 of record NZ_QKLI01000022.1, read on the forward strand.
ATGTACCCGCCGACGGTGCTCGCTCTGCCTCCCGAGGTGCTCCTGCCCCGGCGAGCCCGCCTCCGCGCAGCCGTCGAGTACATCCACGAGCACGTCGCCGACCCGATGACCGTCGCCGACATCGCGGACGCCGCGGGTCTCAGCGTGCGTGCGATCCAGGAGGCGTTCCAACGCGGCCTCGGCCAGACACCGATGCGGTACCTGCAGCACGTGCGGCTCGACCAGGTCCGGCGGGAGCTGCTGCAACTGGAGTCCTCGACGACGACGGTGCAGGACGTTGCACGTCGGTGGGGCTTCGCGCACCTCGGTCGGTTCTCCGCCGCCTACCGGATCGCCCACGGGGAGTACCCGCGGACCACACTCCGGAGGTGACCGTCGCGGTCACGGTCGGGTCGCCGTGGCACTTCCGGGAGCAGCGGCTGAACCGATCGGTTCGGGTACGATCTGGAGCCCACCGTTGCTGTTGATCGACCGTTTCAGGACGTCGATCCACGCCTCGTTCACCGCCGGAGGCCTGCTGCCCTCGAACTTGAACCGCAGGCTGACGGTCGGGAAGATCCAGATGGTGCTGCGACCGTCTCCTTTCGCGACGGGCTCCTTCCAGGAGAACGCGAAACTCTCCTGGCGTCGCAACTTGCTGATGATGACGATCTGGAGGTGCGCGAGGGTCCGGTCGTCCATCTGGATCTCGGCAGTCTGACCGTCGTAGGTCAAGTAACCCATGGGGCTCTTCTCTCAGGTGGTGGTGCTCGGTCCGGTCGGTGGTGCGGCCCGGCTCGCTAGTCGGCGTCCGACCACAGCGGACCCATGTCGTGCTCGGGATCACCGACGGCGAAACCATCCGGAGTGCGCGTGTCGTGTGTCTGGGGGAGCGGACCCGTCGGCCGTGCTGCGTCCAGCAGTCGGACGGCGTCTGCTGAGCTGATGACCCAGGTCATCGTGGCGGTGACCGTCGCGGTCGTGCCGTCACTGAGGTCGTCCGCGATGAAGTTCACCGCGACCTGACTGATCTGCTCGGCGTGGACGGCGACGCCCTTGATGCCGTCCACGATCGCTCGGTCGTCGTACGGGAGGTTCGAGAGAGCCATGGGTGTCCGATCCGTTGCGCAGGGGTGGTCCGCGACCTGCTGCGACGGAGGGAGGGTCCCTCGTGGCCGTGCACGGCACAGGAGATCGTCGCTCGTGCTCCTGGGAGTCGACACATGCGGATGTGCCGTGACGTGGCGGCCCTCCCGTCACTCCCCGGTGACCGCCCGGCGGATCTGCTCGATCGGGACCTTCGGTGACCGGTCCGCGTTGAGCAGCCCGTTCGTCTCCTGCATGGTGTCGGTCAGCTGCGTCCAGCAGGACCCCGCCAGGAAGGTGCTGGCCCGGACGGCGTCGTGCAGCGCGGTGATGCGGCCGACCCAGTCGTCCCCGTCGACGGCGGTCGTGTAGCCCCAGCCCTCCTCGCGTCGACCACCGGACTGGTGCCGGACCCCGCCGAACTCGGTGAGCATCACCGGCTGTCCGCGGTCGAGCGCGCCGCCGACGAACTGCGGGTGGCCGGACGGCGCGAGCCCGTCCAGTGCACGCGTCCGGGCCGCGTCGTCGGCGTAGGTGCGGGCCAGGACGTCGCCGTCGCCCTCGTAGTCGTGGATCGTCACGACGTCGGTGTCCTGCTGCTCCCACCCGTCGTTGCCGATCACCGGTCGCGACGGGTCGAGGGCCCGGGTCAGGTCGACGAGTGCCCGGGCGTACGCCTGCTGCGCCGGGTCGGAGACGACGTGCTGGATGCCCCACGACTCGTTGAACGGCACCCAGGTGACGATCGACGGGTGCGAGGCGTCCCGTTCGACGGCGGCCGTCCACTCGGCGGTCAGCAGCCGGACGGCGGTGGGGGAGAACTCGTACGCGGCCGGTGCCTCACCCCAGACCAGGATGCCCAGCCGGTCGGCCCAGTGCAGGAACCGGGGGTCCTCGATCTTCTGGTGCATCCGGGCCGCGTTGAAGCCCAGGGCCTTGATGAGCTCGACCTCCTGCCGGTGTGCGAGCGGGTGCGGGGCGGCCAGGTGTGACTCCGGCCAGAACGCCTGGTCGAGGACGCTCCGCACCGGGTACGGCTGGCGGTTCAGCAGGAACCGCCCGCCGCCGACACCGACGCTGCGCATCCCGAGGTAGCTCGAGACCCTGTCGAGCACCTGACCGGCGTCGTTGACCAGGGTGAGCACGGCGTCGACGAGGCGCGGGTGCTCCGGGGACCAGGTGAGCTCGTCCTCGGCCTGGCCGTTCCGCTGCCGGGCGACGGGCACGGTGACGTCGAGGGTGGGGCGGCTGGCGGTGGCGTCGAAGTCGGTGGTGCCGAGGTCCTCGTCGCGCTCGTCGAACCGCAGGGCGACGCGGAGGCGGGCGCCGGCGGGGACGCGCCCACGGAACCGGACGGTCAGGTCAACGGCCGTGGGTCCGGCCGGGGTCCACCGGAGGGTGCTGATCGCGGTGGTGGGCACGGCCTCCAGCCAGACCGGCTGCCAGATGCCGGTCGTGCGTCGGTACCAGATGGCGTGCGCGTCCTCGTGCCAGTCCTGCTTGCCGCGCGGCTGCGTCACGTCGAGGGGGTCGTCCTCGGCGCGGACGACGAGGAGGTGCTCGGTCGGACCGGCGTCCTCGCCGGCCTCGGCCAGCAGCGCGGTGACGTCGAACGAGAACGGGGTGTGGCCGCCCTCGTGCTCGCCGACGAACCGGCCGTCGATCCAGACCTGCGCCCGGTGGTCGACGGCGCCGAAGTGCAGCAGTAGGCGCGGCCGCTCGGGCCCGTGACCCGCGGCGTCGAGTTCTGCCCGGCGGATGGTCCGGGCGTACCAGACGACGGGGTGGAACCCCGGGTCGCCGATGCCGGAGGCCGTCGACTCGGGCGGGAACGGCACCGTGATCTCGAGCGGGTCCGGGAGGCCCGTGGTCCATCCCGAGTCCGCTCCGGTGTCCGCGTCGTCGTGTCGGAAGGACCAGGTGCCGCTGAGGTCGGTCCAGTGGTGCCGCAGCATCTGTGGCCGGGGGTAGCGACCGTCCTGTCGGCTCGCGAGGGGGACGTCGGGGACGACGACGGGGGCCGGAGAAGCGACGGTGCTCATGGTCGAGCAATTTACAGCGCTGTAAACCAGCCGTCAACGACCCGGGTCGCGGCGGGTGCACGTCGCACGGCCGCGGTACGGTGAGCGCGTGGGCCAGGTCACGTTGCAGGACGTCGCGGAGCACGCCGGCGTCTCGATGAAGACCGTGTCCAACGTGGTGCGCGGCTACCGGCACGTCAGCGACGCCATGCGGACCCGGGTGCAGCAGTCGATCGACGCCCTCGGCTACCGGCCGAACGTCTCCGGCCGCAGCCTGGCGACCGGTCGCACGAACATGCTCGCCTTCGCGTTCCCCGACCTCCGGCGACCGTACTTCGCCGAACTCGCGCACGTCTTCTCGCGCGTCTGCGCCGACCGCGGCTACCAGCTCCTGCTCGAGGAGACGGCGGGTGCACCCGGCGGCGAGCTCTCCGCCGTCCGCGGACGCGAAGCCGGCGTCGTCGACGGGGTCGTCATCCACCCCCAGGTCCTCACGCCGACCGAGATCGACAGCGCCCGCGGGGACACCGCCGTCGTGTTCCTCGGCGAGGACGTCCGGCCACCGGGAAGCGACCTCGTGGCGATCGACAACGTGCTCGCGGCGTCCGAGGCCGTCGCCCACCTCGCCGCCCTCGGACGTCGGCGCATCGGGTTCCTCGGACACGAGGTCGGCGAGCAGTCCCGCACCTCCGCCTTCCGCCTGGAGGGGTACCGCGACGGCCTGACCGCGGCCGGCCTGCCGTTCGACGCGTCGCTCTGCGTCGCGCGCGAGGTCGGCGACGCCCGCGGGGCCGAGCACGCGTTCGGGCAGGCGCTCGACGCCGGCCTGTCCATCGACGGGCTGCTGTGCCGTGACGACCTCGCTGCCGTCGGTGCGCTCCGGGCGATGCGCCTGCGCGGACTCGAAGCACCGCGGGACATCGCCGTCGTCGGGTGGGACGCGATCGGCCTCGCCGCCAGTCTGGTCCCGAGCCTGACGTCGGTCGCGCCGGACACCGTGGCGCTCGCCGAGGCCGCCCTGGACCGCCTGCAGGAGCGGATCGCCGGGCGTCCCGGGGAGGGGCGCGCCGTGACCGTCGGGCACCGGATCCTGGTGGGGGAGAGCGCACCGTACCCCGACGGGTCGGTCGACTGACCGCTACCGGTCGGCGATCGGACCCGCTCGACGGGCTCAGGTGCCGGGCGTACCGCCTGCGGTCGCGGCGTCCCGTCGGACCCGGCGACGGGCCTCCCGGATGCTCGCCCGCTGCAGTCGCATGGACGGCCAGCCGGAGGCACGAGCATGCGCGGCGAGCCCCTGGTCCGGGTTCACCACGACCGGGTGCCCGACGAGCGACAGCAGCGGGATGTCGTGGCGGGAGTCGGAGTACGCCCAGCACGCGGCGGGGTCGGCCCCGGTGTCGGTGAGCAGCCGACGGGCAGCGACGGCCTTGTGCTCGCCGTGCAGGAACGCACCCTCGAGGCGGCCGGTGTAGGCGCCGTCACTGGTCTCGAAGACGCTGCCGAGCGCACCGGTGAGCCCGAGGCTGCGGGCGATCACCTCTGCCAGGAACGTCGGTGTCGCGGTCACGAGCCACACCTCGTGGCCCTTCGCCAGGTGCTCCTGCGCGAGTGCGGCGGTCTCCGGCCACACCGTCGCAGCGGTGTGGCGGACGTAGACGTCGTCGGACAGCTTTGCCATGTCGGCGACGGTGATGCCCGTGATCACCTCGAGCCCGCGGGTCTGGGCGGAGGCCAGGTGCCGGTCGTTCTCGCCGCGGACCTTGAAGCGCGCGTGCTTCCACCCGGCGCTGACGATGTCCCGCATCGTGATGAGTCCGGCGGCACGGAGCCCGCGCACCAGGTGGAACGCGCTCGCGCCGTGGATCAGGGTGTTGTCCACGTCGAAGAACGCGAGGACCGGGGTGCCCGCCTGCTCGTCCGTCATCGGCCCAGGCTAGGCGGTGCGGCTGAACCCACCGCGGAACGCAACGTCGGCGGCGTCCCGCAACGGAGTACCGCTGCGAGATGCCGCCGAGGTCGCGCGTTGCGGTCGGACCGTCAGCGTCCCTCCGGGTGCACGCTCCCGAGCAGCTCCACGAGCGCGCTCCGGAGCGAGTCGGGCAGCCCGACGGTCTCCAGCTCCACGAGTCGGTCGGATCGCGGGACGTCCCGGTCCACGACCTCCCACGCGGTGAGCTTCTCGGCGTTCCCCGCCTGGGCGCTCTCCAGCAGCTGCCGGGCGGCGTCCCGGGCGTCGACTCCGACGGTCGGCGCGCCGGCGAGGGTGAGCGTCGCACCCTCGTCCGTCACGACGTCCAGGTCCACGGAGAAGCGGTCGGCCGCGACGACCTGCACCTCTTGCCCGTCCGCGGGCGAGCCGAGGAACGTGATCCGCCACCGTCGCCGGACGGGCACGCTGTCGACGTCGCCGTCCGCCGGGTCGATCCGGAAGGAGGCCGTGCTCCGGTCCCAGGTCAGCGTCGTCCGGCAGACGCCGCCGTCCGGGTCCTCGGGCCCCTCGCGGTCCTCCACGAGCGTGAACGACCCGGAGGCCCCGGGCGCGACGAGCACCTCGAGGGCTGCCGGGTTGACGGTCGCGTCGACCTCGTCCGGTGCGGCGAGCGGCAGGATCCCGCCGGCACGGAGCAGCACGGGGATGGTCTCGAGGCTCCGGTGCAGGTCCACGAACCGGTCGCCGGCGTAGGTGGTGCCCGTGAAGACGTCCGTCCAGGTCCCCGCCGGCAGCCAGGCCCGGGCGCGACCGCGCAGGGTCACGGGGTCGCGCGGTTCGACGATCGGCGCGACGACGAGCTCGGTGCCGAAGGCGTACTCGTTCGGGACGCGGTAGGCCTCGTCCCGGTGCGGTTCCAGGTGGTACATCGGTCGGACGAGCGGTGTGCCGGCGGCGGCGAGGTGGTTCATCGTGTGCAGGTACGGCACGAGTCGGTGCCGGAAGCGCAGCGCGTCACCCATCGCGGCCCGCGGCTCGGCGGGGAACACCCAGGGCTCCTTGCGGATGAACGGGTTGTTCGCCGAGTGCAGCCGCATGACGGGGGAGAACACCCCGAACTGCACCCACCGGGTGGCGAGTTCGTCGTCCCGGACACCGCGGGTGTGGCCGCCGATGTCGTGGCTCCACCAGGGGTACCCGATGTTCGCGGCGGTCGCGGTGAACTCCGGCTGGAACGCCAGCGACGCCCACGAGACGACGGCGTCCCCGGAGAAGCCGACGGCGTACCGGTGGCTGCCGGGGCCGGCGTAGCGGGAGAACGTCATGCCGGCACCACCATCGCGGGCCGAGTCCAACAGGTGGAAGTGGTTGAGCACCCAGAGCGGGTCCACCCCCGGGACGGAGGACGTCCGGCCCTGCTGCCAGTCGATCCACCAGAAGTCGACGCCCTGTTCCTCGAGCGGACGGTGCAGGACCTCGAAGTACGCCCGGAGGAAGTCCGGGTCGGTGGGGTCGAAGCCGATCGTCTGCTCGGTGTCGGGGTCGACGCCGAGCGCCTCGGCCATCGCGGGGTAGGCGTCCTCGAAGGCCCGGACCCCGTCGGCGGGGTGCAGGTTCAGCGTGGTGCGCATCCCACGCCGGTGGAGTTCGGCGAGGAAGCCCTGCGGATCGGGGAACAGCGACGGCTCCCACGAGTACCCGGTCCAGCCGTTGCCGAAGCGCGCCGGCACGGAGTCGACCCGGTGCCAGTCCATGTCGATCACCGCGACGGAGAACGGCAGGCGTTCCTCGTCGAACCGGTCGAGCAGCGCCAGGTAGGAGCTGTCCGAGTACGGGTGGTACCGGCTCCACCAGTTGCCGAGCGCCCAGCGTGGCATCAGCGTCGGCGCACCGGAGACGGCGTGGAAGGCACGCAGTGCCTCGCCGTAGTCGCGCCCGTACGCGAACACGCTGACGTCCCGGCGGCCGGGGATCCGGCTGCCGACCCAGCCGTCGTCCTCGAACAGGAACGACTCGCTGTCGTCGAGCATGACGATGCCGTCGCGCGCCAGGATGCCGGACTCGAGCGGCATCCGCCCGTCCACGTCGTCGAGGGTGCGTCCGGTGCCACCCAGGTCACGGGCCTCCTGTCCGTACCGCCACCGGTTGGCGTCGGGGCCGGAGGTCTCGACGACCAGGCCGGCCGAGGAGAAGGGCCGACCGTCGTAGCGCAGGGTGGCGCGGTCGGTCGTCACCTCGACCCCCTCGCCGCGGCGGATGACGGTGTACTCGGGGACGTCCAGCCGTCGCCGGATCGCGAAGGTCGAGGCGCGGTCCTCGAACCCGCCGTCCTCGCTCCACTCGACCCGGAACAGCCCGTCGCGGAGGACGGTGACCCGCCAGTGGTCGCCGGTGACGGTCGCGTCCGGGGACGCGACCGGGTCGGAACCGGGGAACGGGCGGATGGTGGGCAGTGGCGACGTGGTCACGGGTGGTGGTCCTGTCTCGGCCGGTCGGGCCGGGGTCGGTCTGGAGGCTCGGCTCAGCTCTTGACGGCGCCCTGCGTCACGCCGCTGATCACCCAGCGCTGCGCGAACAGGTAGACGACGATCGTCGGTGCCATCGCCATCAGGTACGAGGCGAAGGCGACGTTGTAGTTCGTGCCGAACTGGCTCTGGAAGATGTTCTGCACGACGGGCAACGTCTGCAGTCCGGGGTCGGCGGTGATGAGCGACGGCATCATGAAGTCGTTCCAGCTGGCGAGGAACGCGAAGATGCCGACGGTGGCGTTCATCGGCCCGAGCAGCGGCAGGATGACGCGCCAGAAGATCTGCCACGTGGAGGCGCCGTCGATGCGGGCGCTCTCCTCCAGCTCGACGGGGATGGACCGGAGGAACGCCGAGTACAGCAGCACACTGAACGACAGTTGGAACATGGCGTGCAGGATCGCGACGCCGACGGGGTTGTCCAGCGAGATCATCGCGGTGAGCTTGATCTGCGGCAGGGCGACCACCGGGAACGGCAGGAACATCGCGGCGAGCAGGTAGACGAACGACCAGCGGAAGAACCGGCGGTGCCAGTTCCGCACGATCGCGTACGACGCGAACGAGCTGAGCAGCAGGGTCGCGACGACGGTGAGCGCGGCGACGCCGAGCGACACCGAGAACGAGATCGGGAAGCGCGTGAGCTGCCACGCCTCGGCGAAGCTCGCCGGGTTGAACGGCAGCGGCAGGGACAGGGCGTTCCCGTCCACGGCCTGCGCGCTCGTCTTGAACGCCATCGCGACGGTGACGTACAGCGGGATGAGGACGCTCAGCGAGGCGATCGCCAGGATGACCGTCAGCGGCCAGTTCACCCGGTCGAGCCGGCGGCGACGCGGTTGACCGGGGGTGGTGCGGGCGGCTGCGGTCGCGGGGGACCGGGTGTCGATGGCGCTCATGCGAGTCGGAGGTTCCTTCCGCGCGTCACTGCGAGCTGCAGGACCGAGATGAGGACGGTGATGATGAAGAAGACGGTCGCGTTGGCCATCTGGTAGGCGTAGTCGCCGCTGGTGAAGCCGGTGAAGATCGTCATCGCGACACTGCTCGTCGCGGAACCGGGTCCGCCGTTGGTCAGGCCGACGATGACGTCGTAGGCGCCGAGGTAGCCCTTCACGCCGAGCACCGTGTTGATCACGATGAACCCGCTGATGAGCGGCAGGGTGATCGACCGCAGCTGCTTCCACGTGCCGGCGCCGTCGAGCGAGCTGGCCTCGTAGACGTCCGACGGGATCGAGGTCAGTCCCGCCGTGTAGATGAGCAGGGCGCCGGGGATCGTCTGCCAGGCGGAGACCACGACGATGGCGAGCCACGCCAGGTTCGGGTCACCGAGGATGCTCTGCTCGAGCGGGCCGAAGCCGACGGAGGTGGCGAACGCCGGCAGCGTGTTCGAGAACATGTAGTTGAAGACGTAGGCGACGACGATCCCGGACACCACCATCGGGATGACGAACACCGACCGCAGGCCGGCGGCGAAGCGGACGCGCTTCGACAGGGCGACGGCGAGCGTCAGTGCGATCACCTGGGTGACGATGACCGTCACGACCGCGAAGCCGAGCGTGAACCCGTAGGACCCGAGGATCGCCGGGTCGGACACGAGTGCGCGGTAGTTCGCCAGACCCAGGAAGTGCCACTGCCCGAACCCGAGGTAGTCGGTGAAGCTGTAGAAGATGCCCACGCACGCCGGGGCGACGACGAACGCCGTGAACAGCACGAGCGCGGGGACGAGGAACAGGTAGTACATGCCCTCGGTGCGGTGCAGCGAGCCGACGCGTCGGTGCACCCGGGTCGCTGCCGTGGCGGGACCGGGACGCGGGTCCTGCGTCTCGGGGGTCAGTGGGGTCTGCATGGTCATGATCGCTCCTGGGTTCCGGGTTCGGTCCGACGGGTGCTGGTCGCGCCGGTCAGACCGTCGCCGAGCGTCCGGCGAGGCGTCGCCAGTCGGTGTCGAGCCGCCGCAGCATCGAGTCGAAGTCCCCGCCGCGGATGGCCGTCTGCAGGTAGTTGCCGAGCGGGATGGAGGTGGGGATGAAGGTGCCGGCACCCTGGTAGAAGGCGCCGTCGTCGACGTACTGCTGGAGCCCCTCGAGTCGCTCGTCGGTCTGCGGGGGAGCGTTCTCGGTGGTCGAGAACGCCAGGTTGTCGCGGTTGTAGGCGTTGATGACGTCCGGCTGCATGAGGAACTCGACGAGCTCCTGCGCCAGGTCGAGGTGCGGGGTCGTGGTGGGGATCCACAATCCGAGGTCGATGTTGACCCGGGCCTTGCGGTCGCCCGGGTCGTTCGAGACGGGCAGGGCGAACGTGCCGACCGGCAGTTCCTCGTCCACCAGGGCGATCTGACCGAGGGCCCACGGTCCCTGCAGGTACATCGCGGCCTTGCCCTGCCCGAAGGCGAGGTTGCCATCCGCGTAGGAGCGGGTGGCGTGGTCGGGGTTGAAGAACGACGAGATCGTCTTCGCGCGCTCCATGGGCAGGGCGAAGTCCTTCTCGAACGACACCTCGGCATCCGGCCCGACGTCGGTCCCGAGAGCCTTCATCTTCCGGAAGAACGAGCCGGTGTCGACGAGGCTCCCGACCGAGTAGTCGAACAGGCCCTGCCAGAGGGTCCAGGTGTCCCGGTCGGTCGCGTACACCGGGGTGATGTCGGCCTTCTGCAGCGCCGTGCAGACGTCCACGAACTCGTCCCAGGTGGTCGGCACGGGCAGGCCCTGCTCGGCGAAGATCCGCTTGTTGTAGATGACCCCGGCCGCCGCGAGCGAGAACGGCAGCACGCTCGTGCGGTCCTCGTACTTCGCGTACTGGTTCGTCAGGCCGTCGATGCTCTCCCGGACCCGGCCCGCCGACGGCAGGTCGCTCAGGTCACGGAGCACGCCACGCTCGATGTAGCGCGCGAGTTCGAGGTTGTCGTTGAAGCATCCGACGTCTGCCGGCTCCCCGCGGACGAACTGTGGGGCGATGGCGCCGGTGCTGTCGTGCACGACGCGCACGCCGGAGTTCTCCCGCTCGAAGCGGCGGAGCAGGTCGTCGAAGTAGGCGATGACCTCCTGCTTCTGCTCGTAGAAGCGCAGGGTCGTCCCACCCGCAGCGGTGCCGGCGGCGGAAGGGGCCGAACACCCGGCGAGCGCCAGTGTCCCGAGGCCGAGTCCGCCGACCGCGCCCGCCAGGAACCCGCGGCGGCTCAGCGCCGTCCGTGCCGTTGTGCTGCTCATGACCATGGTCACTCCCTCTCGCGCTCCATTGCGCCAGCCCATGTTTACAGCGCTGTAAACCGAAAGTCAACGACCCGACCCGCCACCGGTGAGAGCCCCGGTGAGCGGAGTCGGGTCGGCACCGGACCCCGGCGGCGCAACCGCTCGACGGGGTCCGGTGTTGTCAGCCGTGGGCCGTCCGGCCAGCGACCTCAGTCGGCGTCGACGACGACCGCCGTGATGACCGGAGTGCGGCGGTGTCGACGGAGGAACCACCGCTCGAGCCCCTCGGCGATGGCGTGTTCCGCCGCGGCGCCGTCGATGTGTCCGCGCCGGGTGGCTTCGGCGATCGCCTTCGACGCGACCTGCTCGGCGTGGGTCATCCAGCCGGCTTCCTCGACGAAGCCCTTCGGCAGGAACTCGACCGGGTCGACGAGCCGCTGCGTGCCCTCGTCGAAGATGCCGAGCACCGTGATGTGGCCCTCTTCCGCGAGCGACAGGCGGTCCTTCAGCGCCGCCTCGGTCGCCACGCCGATGGTCGATCCGTCGACGAAGACGTACGGGGCCGGGATGCGCCCCGCGATGCGGGCCTTGCCACGATCGAGGTCGACCACGACGCCGTCCTCGACGACGAGGACACGGTCCTCCGGGACACCGGTCCGCACCGCCAGCTCGGCGTTCGCCACGAGGTGACGCCACTCGCCGTGCACGGGCAGGACGTTCTTCGGCTTGACGAGGTTGTAGCAGTACACCAGCTCGCCGGCGCTGGCGTGACCGGACACGTGCACCTTCGCGTTGCCCTTGTGCACGACCGTGGCACCCCAGCGGATGAGGCCGTTGATGACGCCGTAGATCGCGTTCTCGTTGCCCGGGATCAGGGAGCTCGCCAGCAGGATCGTGTCGCCCTCGCCGACCTTGATGATGTGCTCGCGACGTGCCATCCGCGACAGCGCGGCCATCGGCTCGCCCTGGGAACCGGTGCAGATCAGGACGCTCTTGTGGTCGGGGAGCTTCCCGAGCTGCTTGAGGTCGACCACCAGGCCGTCCGGGATGTGCAGGTAGCCGAGGTCGGCGGCGATGCCCATGTTCCGGACCATGGACCGGCCGACGAAGGCGACCTTCCGGCCGTGGCGCTTCGCGGCGTCGAGGACCTGCTGGATCCGGTGCACGTGGCTGGCGAAGCTCGACACGACGATGCGCTTCGGTGCTTCGCGGAACACGCGGTCGATCGCCGGACCGATCTCCTGCTCGGCCGTCGTGAAGCCGGGGACCTCGGCGTTGGTCGAGTCCGTCATGAACAGGTCGACCCCTTCGTCCCCGAGGCGGGCGAAGGCGTTGAGGTCGGTCAGACGGTGGTCCAGCGGGAACTGGTCCATCTTGAAGTCACCCGTGTGCAGCACCGTGCCGGCACTGGTGCGGATGGCGACCGCCAGGCCGTCCGGGATGGAGTGGTTGACGGCGACGAACTCCAGGTCGAACGGTCCGGCGGCGTGCCGGTCGCCCGCCGCGACCTCGTGCGTCACCGGGGTGATGCCGTGCTCCTGCAGCTTCGCGGTGATGAACGCGAGGGTGAGCTTGGAGCCGATCACCGGGATGTCCGGGCGTTCCTTCAGCAGGTACGGCACCCCACCGATGTGGTCCTCGTGCCCGTGCGTGAGGACGATGCCGTCCACCTGGTCGAGGCGGTCCCGCACGGCGGTGAAGTCCGGGAGGATCACGTCGATGCCCGGCTGCGTCTCTTCCGGGAACAGCACACCGCAGTCCACGACGAGCAACTTGCCGCGGTGTTCGAAGAGCGTCATGTTCCGACCGACGTCACCGAGTCCGCCGAGCGGAGTGACGCGCAGGGCTCCGCGCTTGAGCGGTGCGGGTTGCTTGAGGTCGAGGGCGTGCTGGGGAGCGGGCATGGCGGCGATGTGCCTTTCATCGGTGTGGCTCGGTCGCGCAGCGGAACACGCGGGTCATGGGCGGCTCCGCCGTTCGCGTCGCTGGTGAGCGCGAGGGGGCCGTTCGGTCGCCGCGAGGACTCCTGCAGCGAGGTACCGCCGACCAGCGTAGGCGAGATCGACGGCGAGCCCGACGACGGCGAGCCCGACGACCGCGGTGTCAGGCGTAGCGGCGAGCTGCCCGAAGCGCCGCGTCCGTGTAGGAGCCGCCGAACAGCAGGACGTGCAACAGCAGGGGTGCGAGCTGGTGCAGCTCGACGCGCTCCTGCCACCCGGGCGCCAGGCGCGACTCGGCGTCGTACGCGGCCAGGACGGTCTGCAGCCGGGGCAACCCGAACAGTGCGAGCAACGCCAGGTCCGTCTCGGCGTGCCCGCCGTGCGGGTTCGCGTCGATGAGCACCGCGCCCGTCGGCTCGGACGCATCCCGCGGCCACAGCACGTTCCCGGCCCACAGGTCACCGTGCAGCCGGGCGGGCCCGTCCCCGACCAGCGCGGGCTGCGGCGAGCCGAGCGTGCCGTCCTCCAGGCGGTCGCACACGCGCTCGAACACCGCGGCCTCGGACCGGTCGTAGCCGCCCGCGTCGACGATGCGCTGCACGTAGTCACGGATCCGGTACTCGGCGAAGAACTCGCCCCAGCGCTCCGGTGCCTCGGACGCGGGGACGAACGGTGTCCGCGAGCGGCCCATCCGCAGCGGCCCGTTCGCCGGGAACCCGGGTGACGGTGCTCCCCAGTGTGACGCGCCGGCAGCGTGGGTGTGGGCGAGTGAGCGGCCGAAGCGCTCCGCCTGGGCGGTCGACGGTGCCGTGTCGGAGACGAACTCGAGTTCGAGCACCGTCGGGCGCGGACGAGCCAGGACCCGGGCGACGCGGGTGCCGCCGGCGTCCTCCGCCTCGGCGAGCCACTCCAGTCCGGCCGCCTCGGCAGCGGCCTCGTCCGGGCTGGTGAAGGTCTTGACGTAGGTCTCCGACATCACCCCATCCTGCCGAGCGCGCCTGGTGACGGGGTCGACGTGGATGCCGCTCACACCGCGTCGACGAGCGCCCGCGCCAAGGGGTGCCACGGCCGGGACGACGGTCCGGACAGCACCAGGGTCCGCTCGTACCGCGGTGCCACCGGCAGCATCACGAGCCCGGCGGGCAGCATCACGCGGCCGAGCGTCGGCACGATCGACACCCCTTCGCCGCGCTCGATCATCCCGAACATGGTGCTCATCTCCCGGACGCGGTGGGCGTACCGGAAAGGCTGCCCGGCGATCTCGTGCATCCGCTGGATCTGGTGCTCGCAACCCCCGCCGCCGGCGACCAGGCCGTCGTCGTGGAGGTCGTCGAGCGTCAGCGCCTCGGCTCCGGCGAGCGGGTGGTCGCGCCGGACCACGGCGGCCATCTCGTCCGTCGCCACGACGACCCCGCCATCGGGGACGGTGACCGGGTCGACGAGCACGGCAGCGTCGACGGTGCCGGCCTCGAGCCACTCCGGCATTTCGTCGTCGTCGCCCTCGTAGACCTGCACGTCGACGTCCGGCAGCGTCACCGACCAGAGTTCCCGGAGCCGTGGGAGCAGTCCCTGGCACACGGTCGGCACGGCGGCCAGGCGCACGGTGCCGCGGGCCGTGGCGGGCCGGACCACTGCCTCCAGGGCGTCGACGGAGGCGAGCACGCTGCGGGCGTGGGCCAGCAGACGGTCGCCCAGCGGGGTCGGGACGGCGGCCGTGCCGCGGCGGACCACGGGACCGCCGACCTCGCGTTCCAACCCGGCCACGGCGTGGGAGACGGCGGACTGGCCGACCCCGAGCACCACGGCCGCCGTGGTGAACGAGCCGGCGTCCACGGTGGCGACGAAGGCGCGGAGTTGCGGGAGCGAGACGGTCATGCGTGTCCTTCATGTCGACATGAGGTCCATGCGTTTGCCGCATGTGCGTGCTGTGCCGAGACTAGTCCACATGAACGCCCTCCTCTACGTGCTCGTCGCCCTGACCTGGGGCTCGAGCTTCTTCTTCGCGAAGATCGGGCTCGACGGTCTGGCACCGCAGCAGGTGGCCACCGTCCGCACCGTGCTCGGTGCGTTGACGCTCGTCGTGGTGCTCCTGGTCACACGCCGTCGTTGGCCGCGCGAGAAGCGCGTCTGGGGGCACCTGCTCGTCGTCGCGGTGTTCCTCAACGCGGTGCCGTCGTCGCTGATGGCGTGGGCGGAGCAGACCGTGCCGTCGGGACTCGCGAGCATCTACAACGCGACGACGCCGATCATGACGCTGCTGGCGTTGGCCGTGCTGGTCCCCACCGAGCGGCTCACCCGCCGGCAGGTCGGCGGGATCCTCCTGGGCATCGTCGGGGTGCTGGTCCTGGTCGGACCGTGGGACGTCCTCGGCGATCCGCAGGTGCTGGCGAGTGTCCCCGGGCAGGTCGCGTTGCTCGGCATGACCGCCTCCTACGGCGTCGGCCTGGCGTGGCTCCGCCGCTTCGGCGTCGGCGGCGGGTACGACCCGACCACTGTCGCGACGGTGCAGCTCACCCTGGCCGCCGGGCTGATGCTCGTCGTCGCGCCCGTCGTCGCCACGGGTCCGGTGCAACTGGACTGGAGGGTCGTGGGCGCCATGGTCGCGCTCGGTGCCGTCGGCACCGGGCTGGCCTACGCATGGAACACCCGGTTGGTCGGCGCATGGGGCGCGGGGCGCGCCTCCACCGTGACCTACCTGACACCGGTCGTCGGCGTCGCGCTCGGCGTCCTGGTGCTCGGCGAGCCGCTGCGGTGGAACGAACCGGTCGGCGGGCTCGTCGTGCTCGCCGGGATCGCGCTGGCCTCCGGTCTGCTCGGGGCACGGCGTCGCCGCCGCACCGGGGCGGTCGCAGCCCCGGTCGCGGCCGCCGAGCCGTCCGTCACCGAGCCGACCGTCACCGACCCGTCGGCACCTGCTGGCGCAGCGGCTGCGTACTCGTCTCGTGCAGACCGCGACCCGTCGTCTCCGGTGCCATGAGCTGCGACAGGATCCCGCCGGCGACGCACACCGCCGCCGCGATGAGCATGCACGCGCCGATGCCGATCGACGAGATCCCAACCGGCAGCAGGAACGTGCCGGCAGCAGCACCGATCCGACTGCAGGCGGCGGCGAAACCGACCCCGGTGGAGCGGACCTCGGTCGGCAGCACCTCGATCGGGTAGACCGCCGTCAGGTTGCCCTGGGCGGCGTTCATGAAGGAGAACACCGCGAAGCAGAGCACCACCACGACGGCCGGTGCCGACCCCCAGACCCCGACCACGGCCAGGGCGACCGCCATGATCCAGAACGGCGGGATGAGCTGGCGACGACGGCCGAGCCGTTCGATCGTGAGCATGCCGACGAACGCACCGACCGCAGCCATCGCGTTGACCGTGATGGTGCCCGCGGCCTCGTTCTGCAGGCGCAGGGCGTCGAGCACCGTCGGCGCGAACGTGAAGATCGCGAAGTACGGGGCGACGTTGCACGCCCAGAACAGCGAGATGAACGCCAGCCGCTGCCGGTTGTCCTTCGAGAACAGCACCCGGTAGCCGCCCGCGCGCTGCTCCTCGGCCGCGTACTGCTCCTCGCGGAAGTACGCCTCACCGCCCAGGTGCGCCGTGACGATCGCGCGTGCCTCGTCCACCCGGCCGCGGGACAGCAGCCACCGCGGCGACTCCGGGAACCCGATCCGGGCGATCGCGGTGACCACCGCGGGCAGGGCGCTCGTGACGAGCACCCACCGCCAGCTGAGGTCGAACGCGTCGATCATCACGTACGCGGTGACGACGGCGATCAGGTACCCGCCGTACCAGCAGACGAGCAGCCCGGAGAGACGTCGCCCGCGGTCCGCCGCCGGCGCGAACTCGGCGAGCATCGCGGCCCCGATCGCGTACTCGGCACCGATCGCGACCCCGAGCAGCACCCGGACGACGAACAGTTGCCACCCGTCGGCGACGAACGCCTGCGCGAGTCCGAGCACGATGAACGCGAGCACGTCGATCGTGAAGACCCGCCTCCGCCCGAACCGGTCGGTCAGCCACCCGGCGAGGGGCGCCCCGATGAAGATCCCGATCAGCGAGCTGGCCCCGATCAGCCCGGCGAGCACGGGGTCCAGCCCGAGCGCGACGGTGATCGCGGGGAGCGCGACGCTGATGACACCGAGGTCGAAGCCGTCCAGGCCCTCACCCCAGGCGCAGGCGAACGTCATCCGACGCAGGAAGCCCGTGCGGCCGGGCGGGGTGTTCGTGGTGGTGGTCATGGTCGTTCCTCCCGCGCCGGGGTCGACGCTGCTCGGAACCTAGGCCGCGTCGGGCCGGACACCATCCAGGATGTCCACGGAGCGGGACCGGCCGTCCACCGCTTCCGTACGCTGGCCGGGTGACCTCTCCGCGCAGGCCCTCCACCATCCGCCTGCTGTTCGCGTCCTCGCACCCGGGTCCCACCGTCACCGTCACCGTCCTGGCGGCGGTCATCGCCACCGCGGTCGGGAACCCGTTCCGGGTCGTCGTCCTGGTGGCGCTCGCCGTGGTCGCCGGGCAGCTGTCGATCGGGCTCGCCAACGACTGGATCGACGCCGACCGCGACCGGGCCGTCGGGCGGAGTGACAAACCCGTCGCCCGCGGGCTCGTCGCCGTCACCACGGTCCGGACCGCCGCGTTCGCGACCGCCGGTGTCGCCGTCGTGCTCTCGCTGTTCCTCGGTCCGGTCGCCGCCGTCGCTCACGTGGTCCTCGTCGCGGCCGGGTGGGCCTACGACGCGGGGCTGAAGCGGACGGCGGCCTCGGTCGCGCCGTTCGTCGTCGCGTTCGGGCTGCTGCCGGTCGTCGCGGTCGCTGCCGGACCCGACGGTGGGTGGCCGGCGACGTGGGCGATCGCCACCGGGGCGGTGTTCGGCGTCGCGATCCACTGCACGAACGTCCTGCCCGACCTGGTCGACGACGCGGCCACCGGTGTCCGGGGGTTCCCGCATCGCCTGGGGCTGCACGCGTCCGGGATCGTGGCGTTCGGTTCGCTCGTCGTCGCTGCCGTCCTGGTGCTGCTCGGGCAGCTCGGCGGGGACGACCCGGTCCGCGGAGCCGGTGCGTTGCTCGCGGTCATCGGTGCCGTCGTCGTGGTCGTGCTCGCGGCGGTCGGGGTGCGGCTCGTGCTCACCGGTCCGCCGACCCGCGCCCTGTTCCGGCTCGTCATCGCGTCGTCACTCGTGCTCGTGGTCGAACTCGGGATCGCGGGCGCCGCACTCGTCGCGTGAGTCGCAGGCCGGGCGCGCCGTACAGTGCACCATGACCGAAACCACGCCGACCCCCCACCTGCTCCGGCTCGGGGTGCTGGCTGTCTCCCGGAAGGCCGACGAACGTCGCCTGCCGATCCACCCTGCCCACCTCGGCCGCATCGACCCGGACCTGCGCGCACGGATGGTGCTGGAGCGGGGGTACGGGGACCGGTTCGGTGTCCCCGACCGTGACCTCGAGCCACTCGTCGCCGGGATGGCCACCCGTGACGAGATCATCGCCACGTCCGACGTGGTGCTCCTGCCGAAGCCCCTGGCCGCCGACCTCGCCGACCTCCGCGACGGCCAGGTGCTCTGGGGCTGGCCGCACTGTGTGCAGGACCAGGCCCTGACGCAGCTCGCGATCGACAAGCGTCTGACCCTGATCGCCTGGGAGGCGATGAACCACTGGCGGGAGGACGGCGGCTTCGGCCTGCACGTCTTCCACAAGAACAACGAGCTCGCCGGGTACTGCTCGGTGCTCCACGCCCTGCAGCTCTGCGGCTCCACGGGGGACTACGGCCGACGTCTCACCGCCGTCGTGATCGGGTTCGGGGCCACCGCGCGGGGAGCCGTCACCGCGCTGAACGCGCACGGCGTCCACGACGTCCGCGTCCTGACCAACCGGGACATCGCGGCGGTCGGGTCGCCGATCCCGTCGGTCGACATCCTGCAGTTCGAGCACGACGACCACACGCCCTTCGCGAGCACGGTGCGGACGCCCGACGGCCCGGTGCCGCTGGCGCCGTACCTGGCGGAGAACGACATCGTCGTGAACTGCACGCTCCAGGACCCCAACGCCCCGCTCACGTACCTGCGCACCGAGGACCTCGACGCCTTCCGGCCGGGGAGTCTCATCGTCGACGTGTCGATCGACGAGGGCATGGGCTTCAGCTGGGCTCGCTCCACTTCCTTCGCCGAGCCGATGATCACGGTGGGTGACTCGACGAACTACTACGCCGTGGACCACAGCCCGTCGCTGCTCTGGAACTCGTCGACGTGGGAGATCAGCGAGGCGCTGATGCCGTTCCTCCGGACCGTGATGTCCGGTCCGTCGGCCTGGGCGGAGTCCGACACCATCCGTCGTGCAGTGGAGATCGAGGACGGGCGGGTCCGCAACGACGCGATCCTGGCGTTCCAGGGTCGTGCGGCCGAGTACCCGCACGCCGTGACCGCCTGACCCCGGTCGCGCCCAGCCCGGTCCGTCCCTGGTCGGACCGGGCGGCCGACTCGGCGCGCGCCCGGCGCTCGCGTTCTGCGGACAGGACCGCGCCCCGGCGTGCACCGCCGCGGGTCCGGTCGTATGCTCACCGCACGGTCACGCAACGGTGCGTGACGGGACATCGAAGAGGACCGGCCATGCCAGTTGTCGACGTGACACGAACGACCACCCCCGCGCTCGGACGGGACGGCGCGCAGCTGTCCTGTCCCCGGTGTTCCCGCCCGCTGCGCGTCGCGCGGAACCAGTACTACGGCGTCGGTCTCGCCGTCCACGAGTGGCTGCACGTGTGCCCCGTGTGCCCCTGGTTCGCGTTCGCGCCCTCTCCCACCGCGGTGGCAGTGGTGTCCGGCCAGCAGCGCACCCTGCCTCGGTGGGCGGCCCTGTTCCAGCGGTACGGACGGCACCGCACCGCCCGCTGAGCGACGGCACGGGCGACCCGACCGGCTACGCCCACGCCATCGCGTACAACCGGGCGAGAGCACCGGAGGTCGGGAGGGCCAGGACGGACCGGAGCAGCGCCTCCCGGCCGATGCCGATCGCGTCCGGGACGGCACGTCCGAGGGCCATGTTCGCCTCGGCCTGCCGACCCGCTCGACGGGCGGCGGCCTGGCGGCGGCGCGCGTATGACGGCCACGGGCCGGCCTCGCCGGTCCGCACCGCGTCGGCGAGCAACGGTGCGAGTTCCGCGGCGTCCAGCCAGCCGAGGTTCATGCCCTGCCCGCCGATCGGGCTGATCTCGTGGGCCGCGTCGCCGACCAGGACCACTCGGCCGACGCCGACACGCTCCGCGGTACGGCGCCGCACACGGAACGCGCTGAGCATCGAGCAGGTGGTCGGGTCCGGTGCGACGCCGGTCCGTTCGCGGACGATCGCCGCCAGCCGGGAGGCCTGTCCCGCCTCCGGTGCGTCCGCTGCGGCTGCCGGGGCGGCCGGGTCGACGAGCGGGTCGTCGGCGTGCAGCAGGGCGACGTAGCGCCGGCGACCGTGGGGCAGGGGGAAGGACTCGACGACCCCGGCCGGCCCGACGTCGACGAGCGCCGTGGCGCGGGCGTCCGGGTCCTCGGGGTCGGCGAAGTCGCCCATCACGTACCGATCCGGGTAGTCCCGACCGGTCGTGCCGATGCCGAGCAGGTCGCGGACGACGCTCCGGGCGCCGTCGGCACCGACGACGAACGAGGCCCGGACGGTGACGGTGCGGCCGTCCTGGTCGGTCCCGGTCGCGTCCACGTGGTCGGCGTGCCGGGCGAGGTCGACGAGCGTGGTGCCGGTGCGGAGGGCCTCGGGTGCGCTGGCGTCGAGACGTCCGCGCAGCAGGGTCTCGGTGCGGTGCTGGTCGAGCGTCGCCACGTAGGGGTGCGTGTCCGAGACGCGGGCGAACGGCAGCGCGCCGAGGACCCGACCGCGACTGCGGGCGACACCGGTGCGGACGAGGACGGCCTCCTCGAGCACGGGGCCGGCCAGGCCGACCGCGGCGAACGTGTCGAGGGACGGCGGGTGGATCCCGATGGCGCGGGAGCCGACGGGGTCGGTGGTCCGGCGTTCCCAGACCTGGACCGCGGTGCCGCGTGCTGCGAGGAGCGCGCCGAGGAACAGGCCGACCGGTCCGCCGCCGACGACGAGGACGTCCGTGGTGTCCGTGGTCACGGGGTGAGCCTACGCACGACCGTGACCGCCGCCGGCAGGAGTGCGGATCCCGACCCCCAAAGGGCCCTTTGACGGTGCCGACCCCCGACTGCCACGATGCCTCCGTGTCCACGATCGACGAACTCCGCGCGACCGCGCACCCCATCCGCCTGCGACTGCTGTCCCTGCTGACGGGCGTCGCGATGAGCGCCGCCGAGGCCGGACGGGAGCTCGGGCTGTCCCAGGCGACCGCGAGCTACCACCTCCGGGTCCTGGAGCGGGCCGGGCTCGTCCGGGTCGTCGAGGTCGTCCGACTGCGGGGTGGTGAGGCGAAGCGCTACCGACACGAGGCCTCCTCGGTGCCGTTCGACGCCCACGAGGTGCATCCGCTCGACCCCGAGGCGGCCGAGGACCGGCTGGTGTACCTCGACGCCGTGGCCGAGGAGCTCCGCCGACGCGCCCGCGACCAGGTCGACGGTCCCGGCGTCTCGACCGACGCCGAACTGTGGGTCGACCCGGAGACCTGGCGTCGTGTGGTGCAGCACATCGGCCAGGCGTCCGCGATCCTGCACGCCGCTGCCCGTCCGCCGCGGACACCCGGCACGCGTCCGGTGTCGGTCACGGCCGCCCTGTTCCCCCTCCGCCGCTCGTGAGCACCACGGTCGACAAGTTCGGTCCGCTGCGTTCCGCGCCCTTCCGGTGGCTCCTGGCAGCGCGGACGACGAGCATCCTCGGCAACGCGGTCGCCCCGATCGCCCTGGCGTTCGCGGTGCTCGACCTCACCGGGTCCGCCGCGGACCTGGGCCTCGTCGTGGCGGCGCGGTCGGTCGCGAACGTCGCGGTCCTGCTCTTCGGCGGGGTGATCGCGGACCGGTTGCCCCGCGAAATGGTCCTGGTCGGAACGTCGTGCGCGGCCGCCGTCACGCAGGCCGCAGTGGCCGTGCTCGTCATCACCGGGTCGGCGAGCATCCCGTCACTGGTGGTGCTGAGCGTCCTGAACGGGGCGGTCGCGGCCGTCAGCCTGCCCGCCGCGGGCGCGCTCGTGCCGGACACGGTGCCCGAAGCGCAGCTCCGGCCGGCGAACGCCCTGCTCCGGCTCGGGCTCAACGGCGGGAGCATCCTCGGAGCTTCGGCCGGTGCCGGACTCGTCGCGGTGGTCGGACCGGGGTGGGGGCTCGCCGTCGACGCAGCGGGCTTCGCCGTCGCCGGGGTCCTCTTCGCGCGCATGCGACTGCCGCGCGAGCGTGCCGTGGCCGACCGGCCCGAGCGCACCTCGGTCGTCGCGGACCTCCGCGAAGGATGGCGTGAGTTCGTCGGCCGCCGCTGGGTCTGGATCGTCGTCCTGCAGTTCGCCGTGCTCAACGCCGCCTTCGTCGGGGCGACCGCGGTGCTCGGACCCGTCGTCGCGGACGCCTCGTTCGGCCGGGCGGCCTGGGGGCTCGTCGTCGCCGCGCTGTCGGTCGGACTGGCGGTCGGCGCGGTGATCGCCCTCCGGTGGCACCCCCGACACGCGCTCGGCATCGGTGTGGCGCTGATGGTCGTCGCGGCGGTACCGGTCCTCGCCCTGGCGCTCCGCCCCTCCGTCCCGGCGTTGATCGTGTCGTTCGCCGTCGCCGGGGCCGCCATCGAGGTCTTCTCGATCGCCTGGGACCAGTCCCTGCAGACGAACGTGCCGCGGGACGTCCTGGCCCGGGTCTACTCGTACGACGCCGTCGGGTCGGTCGTCGCCGTGCCGTTCGGCGAGGCGCTCGTCGGACCAGTCGCGCACACCGTCGGGACCACACCGACCCTGCTCGGCTGCGCGGTGCTCATCGTCGTCGCCACCGTGGTCGCGGCCGTCACCCCGAGCGTCCGCGGCGTCACGGTCCAGGAGGCTCCTCCGGCCTGATCCGCGGGACTGTCCGCGAACCGCACGGCCGTCCTCGTCTGCCCGCGCTCCCACCCGCACCGGTGTTCCGTACCGGGCGGATCGAACACCAGCACGAGCACCACGCCAGGAGGCAGCCATGAGCACACCCGACGACGACACCCGGCCCGTCCGTCACGCCGGAGCGAGCGACGGCACCGGCCCGGAGGGAGCGCACCGCGACGGCGAGGCCTCGCACGCCGTCCCGGCACACGACCAGGACGGACCGGACGGGGCCCGGAACCACGGGACCCGCGACGGGGCAGCGGCGACGGCCGTCGGCGGCGCCGCCCGCGCCGACCGCGGACCGACCCAGCGAGAGAGCGTCCTGGAGCGCGAGAAGGACGAGTTCGCCGGCTTCAAGTGGGGCTCGGCGTTCTTCGGCTGGCTCACCGCCACCGGTACCGCCGTCATCCTCACGGCGATCCTCACCGCGGTCGGCGCCGGCGTCGGCCTCGGCCAGAACGCCGGTGACGTCGACAGTGCCGCGAAGGACGTCACGAAGAACGGCGACGTCGTCGGCATCGTCGGCGCCATCGCCCTCGCCGTGATCCTCTTCGTCGCCTACGTCGCAGGCGGATACGTCGCCGGCCGGATGGCACGGTTCTCCGGCGCCAAGCAGGGTGTCGCGGTGTGGATCTGGGCGGTCGTCATCGCGATCGTGGTGGCGATCGTCACCGCCGTCGCCGGCAGCCAGTTCAACGTGCTCGGGAACCTCAACAGCTTCCCGCGCATCCCCGTCGACGAGGGCACCCTGACCGTCACGGGCATCATCACGGTCGTCCTGGTCGCGGTGATCAGCCTGGTCGGCGCCGTCCTCGGTGGCCTGGCCGGCATGCGGTACCACCGCAAGGTGGACCGCGTCGGCCTCGGTCGCTGACGTCCGGCTCCGACCACCCCACGAACTCACACGCCCGCAACCCCACAGCACGAACGGAAGGAACGACCATGATCGACACGAACACCATCAACAGCGTCTTCGGCGCCAAGGTCATCGACCCGGACGGCCAGAAGGTCGGCACTGTCAAGCAGGTCTACGTCGACAACGAGGACGGGCACCCGCTCTTCGCCAGCGTCTCGACGGGGCTGTTCGGCACGTCCGAGTCCTTCGTCCCCCTCGAGGGCGCCGACCTGACCGGCGACGAACTCCGTGTCGCCTACGACAAGGACCGCATCAAGGACGCCCCGCGCATCGACGCCGACGGCGACCTGAGCGACGGCGAGCAGGACCGGATCTTCGACCACTACGGCCTCGGCAGCGGTGCCGCGGGCACGACCGGCACCGGCACCGGCACCGGCGCGGACGACGGCACGATCGGCGTCGACCCCGATCTGACCCCGACCGACCCGGCCGCAGCTGGCGGGCACCACACCGGTGACACCGCCGGTCGCGACCTCCCCGCCACCGATGACCGTGTGGCCGGAGCGGCCGGGTACGACACCACCGCGGACGCGGCGGGCGTCGCCGACAGCGACACGGTCACCGGCCGCGACACCGTGGACACCGACCGTGGCGTGACCGACACGACCGAGTCCGCCGGAAACGACACGACCGCGTCCGCCGGACACGACACGACCGCGTCCGCGGGGCACGACACGTCGGGGCCGGACACGGACGACGCGATGACCCGGTCGGAGCAGCGCCTCGACGTCGGCACGCAGCGCGTCCAGACGGGCCGCGCCCGTCTCCGCAAGCACGTCGTGACGGAGCAGCAGAACGTCACCGTGCCGGTGCAGCACGAGGAACTGCGCGTCGAGACCGAGCCGATCACCGACGGCAACGTCGGTGCTGCGACCGACGGCCCGGACCTGTCCGAGGAGGAGCACGAGGTGACGCTCAGCGAGGAGCGCGTCGTCGTCGACAAGGAGACCGTCCCGGTCGAGCGCGTCCGCCTCGGCACCGAGACGGTCACCGAGCAGCAGCAGGTGTCCGAGGACGTCGCGCACGAGGAGATCGAGCTCGACCAGGACGGCGACACCCGCCGCTGAACCGTCCGGACCGCTGTGGTCCGGACCACGACCGGACGGGAGGCCCGGTGCCGGTCGGCACCTGGGCCCCCTCCGGGCAGTGCCGTCCCGCCGCGTCCCCGGCGGGGCGGTTCGTCCCGCCGCGTCCCCGGCGGGACGGCCGTGTCCGGTGGGGAGCCTCCCGTCCGTGGTTCCACCGGGACGCACGACGCGGTCACCGATCCGTCCGGGGCACTACCGTGTGCGCATGGCCGACACGGATGAGCCCCAGACCGATGAGCCGCCCGCGGGCGGCTCGACGCCCGCGCAGCACATCGACGCGATGATCGCGGCGCACCCGGACTGGCGCGGCGCGGTCCTCGCCGACGCCCGTGCCGCGGTGCTGGCCGTCGACCCGGCGATCGAGGAGACGTGGAAGTGGCGCGGTGCCCCGGTGTGGGAGCTCGACGGCATCCTCGTCGTCGGCAACGTCTTCAAGGAGGCCGTGAAGCTCGGCTTCATGTACGGCGCGTCCCTGGACGACCCGGATGGTCTCTTCAACGACGAGCTCGGCGGCAACCAGCGCCGCGCGATCAAGTACTTCGCCGGTGACGCCGTCGACGTCCCGGCGTTGCAGGCGCTCGTCCGTCGGGCGATCGAGCACGACCACACCCGACGCCAGGCCGGTCGCCGGCGTTAGCTCGTGGTGGCGCTCCGCGCGGCCCGGTCCTCGGTGACCAGGCGTCGGGCCTCCCGGGTGCGGGCGCGGAGCTTCTCGACCGGGACCTCGACCGCGTAGGCCGCGCCGATCGACACCACGACCGCCGCGGCGAAGAGCCAGACGTCGCCGAACCAGCCGATCGCGAAGGTGCCGAGCAGCGCGATGACGAGCGGGTGCCAGAGGTACGCGGAGTACGAGACCCGGCGGCCGAACCAGGCGACCGGGGTCCAGGAGAGCACCGCGGACACCGGGGTGCGGACCGAGACCAGTCCGCCGATGAGCACCGCGGCGAAGAGCCCGGCGACCGGCATGAGCAGCCCGAAGGTCCAGGCGTGCTCGGTCCAGTCGTCGTCGATCCAGAACTGCACGCCGAGGACCATGGTCGCACCGGCCCAGGTGCCGACGTGTCCGGCGAGGCCCGAGGCGAACGAACGGAAGCGCTCGTCGTCGAGCAGCAGTGCGAGCAGGCACCCCGTGGCGAGCGGGACGACGCCGAGCACGGGCGAGAAGTACACGTTCGGGGTGGACCCACCGGAGGGCGTGCGGTAGCTCAGCCAGGCCGCTGCCGAGGCGCCGACGACCACGGCGGACAGCCCGGTGAGCAGCGTGCGCCGGCGTCGTCCCAGGGCGAGCAGGAGCACGAGCACCGGCGGCCAGACCAGGTAGAACTGCTCCTCCATCGACAGGCTCCACGTGTGCGCGAAGACGCCCTGCGTGGTGTCCCAGAACGACCGGTAGAGGTTGCCGGTGTAGGTCAGGGCGATGAACGCGGCCTCGCCCGCCGAGAACGAAGCACCCTTGTAGTCCCCGACCCAGTTCCAGAGCAGCAGCCCGGCGACCACGAGTGCGAGGAGCGCCGGGTAGAGCCGGAGCAGCCGCTTCCACCAGAACACACCGAGCCGCACCGTGCCGGTCTTCCGACGTTCACGGAGGAGCAGCGTGGTGATCAGGTAGCCGGAGAGCACGAAGAAGACGGTCACGCCGATCCACCCGCCCTCGAACTGCGGCACGTGCAGGTGGTAGAGGACCACGATGACGATCGCGACCGTGCGCAGGCCGTCGAGGGCCAGGGCGCGGTGGGCGACCGGCGCGGGTGGGGCCGTCCGGGTCGGGACGGCCGGGGTCCCCGCCTCGGTGACGGTCGTCTGGGTCGGAGCCGGGGCTGCGGTCCGGGTCATCCCGCCAGTGTCCTCCGGGAGTCCAAGAACGGGCTCAGTGCGCTCCGGTCACCCAGCGCTCAGGCGTGCTGTCGACCCAACGCGCTCGCCAGGGCCTCGAGCCGTTCGGTCGCCAGATCGGGCATCGTCCGCGTCTCGTCCGGGGAGATCCACTGCGCGAACGCCAGGTGGAACACGGTCACGCCGGACTGGGCCACGAGGGTCGCGGCGGGCTCCGGGACGCCGCGGTCGCGGAGGAGCTCGGCGAGCCGGGTGCCGAGGCCGGACAGCTTCGCGAGCTCCCGTTCGCCGAGCGCTGGTTCGGCGTCGATCACCCGCTGGCGTGTGCGGGACCACTCGCGGCGGTCCTCGGGGAAGAACGCTCCGGCACCCGCCAGCGCCCGCGCCACGAGTTCGAGCAGGGGAGTGTCGGCCGAGGCCTCCTGGATCGGGCCGACGAACATCTGCAGGAAGTCGTCCTGTCCGGCGAACAGGACCTCGCGCTTGTCGGCGAAGTGCCGGAAGAAGGTGCGCTCGGTGACCGCGGCGGCACGGGCGATGTCGGCGACCGTGGTGGTCTCGAAGCCGCGATCGAGGAACAGCTGCAACGCCGTCGCCTGCAGTCGCTCCCGCGTCCCCGGTTGCCATCTCGCCATGCCGGGAGTCTACCGAGCAATGACGGTGATGACAGCCGCTGACATCGGGTGTACCGTTTCCCGATGTCAGCAACTGACATCAACAAGAAGGGCATCACCATGCACGTGTTCGTCACTGGAGCCTCCGGATGGATCGGCTCCGCCACCGTCGACGAGCTCCTCACCGCCGGTCACCGCGTCACCGGGCTCGTCCGGTCCGACGCTGCTGCCGCATCCGTCGCGGCGAAGGGCGCCGAGGTCCTGCGCGGCGACCTCGACGACCTCGCGGCCCTCCGGCGCGGAGCCGAGGCCGCCGACGGGGTCGTCCACCTCGCCAACAAGCACGACTGGGCGCACCCCGAAGAGACCGACGCCGCGGAGCGAGCCGCTGTCGAGACCCTCGGCGGAGCCCTCGTGGGTAGCGACCGGCCCCTCGTCGTCGCATCCGGCGTCGCTCGACTCGCCGGTGACCGGGCCGCGACCGAGGCCGACCCCAACCCAGCCGTCGGTCCGAAGTCGATGCGCGGTGGCAGCGAGAACCGCGCCCTCGACTTCGTCGACCAGGGCGTCCGCACCGTCATCGCCCGCTTCGCCCCGACCGTGCACGGCGACGGCGATCGCGGGTTCATCGCGATGCTCGCCGAGGCGGCCCGCCGACACGGTGTCGCCGCCATGGTCGGCGACGGCTCGAACGGCTGGGCGGCGGTGCACCGGACCGACGCGGCCCGCTTGGTCCGGCTGGGTCTGGAGAGCGCGCCCGCCGGCACCCGGATGCACGTGACCGCGGAGGATGCCGTGCCGACACGCGACATCGCGCAGGCCATCGGGGACGTCCTCGGCGTGCCGGTGACCTCGATCCTCCCCGACGAGGCAGCGGCCCGTCTCGGCTTCGTCGGCACCTTCTTGGGCATGCAGCTGGCCGCGACGTCGGCCGTCACGCGGGAGCGTCTCGGCTGGCAGCCGACCGGGCCGACGCTGCTCGAGGACATCGCCGCGGGCGCGTACACGGCAGCGGGGGCCTGACGGGTCAGGCGGCTCGTCCGGACCACGCGACAGACGGGAGGCTCCCCACCGGACCGGTGGGGAGCCTCCCGTCTGTCAGTGGTGACGTCTGTCACCTCGTGGCGGCTACTCGGCCTTCTGCAGTTGCCAGGGCTCCGGCTCGCGGTCGCCGTTCGGGCGGACCGGGCGGACGTCGCCGACGATCGGGATCGAGCGCTTCCGCATGAACCACACGTAGCGGACGAAGAAGTGGGTCAGCGTCGACATGCGGTTGCCGTTGCCGAGCAGGCTGGTGATGTGGACGAACACCCACGCCGCCCAGGCGACGGGCCCGACCATCGTGATGCCGCCACGCAGCTGGGCGACCGCGGCGTTCGTGCCGATCGTCGCCATCGTGCCCTTGTCGAAGTACTTGAACCGTTCGGTCGGCTTGCCGGCCAGGCGGCGCTTGATCTGCTCGGCGACGTGCTTGCCGCCCTGCAGCGCCGGCTGCGCGAGCTGCGCGAGCGCGTCGTCCTGCGCGGCGATGTCGCCGGCAGAGAAGACACGGTCCACGCCCTTGACGCTGAGGTCGTCGTTCACCTGGATGCGGCCGCCGTGGGTCTGCGGCAGCCCCCAGTTGCCGACCTCCTTGTGTGCCGACACACCCGTCGCCCAGATCACCTGCGAGGCGGGGATGACCTCGCCGCCGGCCAGGCGGACGCCGTCGGGCATGACCTCCTCGACGCCGGAGTTCAGCCGCAGGACGACGCCGCGCTTCAGCAGGATCTTCGCCGCGTACCGACGCAGTCGCGGGGCGAACGGCTTGAGGAGCTCGCCACTGCGGTGCACGAGCGTGATCGAGATGTTGCCGCGCTCGATCTCCGGGTACGCACCGACCAGCGCCTGGTCGCGGAGTTCCGCGAGTGCCCCCGCCATCTCGACACCGGTCGCACCGCCCCCGACGATGACGACGCGGATCTCGTCCGGACCCTGCTTCGCTGCGGCCTGCTCCAGGCGCGTGAACAGCTCGTCGCGGATGCGGAGTGCCTGCGAGCGGGAGTACATCGAGTACGCGTACTCGTAGGCGCCGGGCGTCCCGAAGTAGCTCGTGTTCACGCCGTTGGCCAGGATCAGGTAGTCGTAGTGCAGGTGCTCGCCGTCGGACATCTCGGCGATGCGCTCGTCGTGCCGGATCCCGGTGAGCAGACCGTGGCGGAAGTCGGCGTTCGACTGCCGGGCACGCAGGCTGCGCAGGAAGTACGTCACGTCGCCCGCGTTCAGGCCGCCGGTCGCCACCTGGTACATGAGCGGCTGGAACATGTTGTAGACGTGGCGGTCGACGAGCGTGACCCGGACCGGAGCGTCCTTCAGCTCACGCATGGCGGCGATCCCGGCGAATCCACCGCCGACGATGACGACGTGTGGGCGGGTGTCCTGCGGCATGGTGAGCTCCGGTTTCGTGCGGTCTGGGCCACCCAGAAGGGTACGCCGATCGCGCGCACCTGCCGTCCACCCCTGTGGCTGACGGCCGGGAGGCGCGGCTCGGTCCGCCGACTCGGCGTACCGCCCGTCGGTGCTCAGGACGTTGCCCTTGCTCGTCACGGAGTTCGCGACCAGCCGGAGGCGCGTGGGCGGGGCGGTCGGCTCGAACAGCCTCCGACCATGGCCGGCCACGGCCGGGTGGATCATCAGCTGCAGGCGCATGGGCGCGAGCGTCGCGCTGGCCGGAGTCGGAGCACCAGGGCCTGCGCCCGCGCCCGCGCCCGAGTCAGTTGCCGCTGCCGTCCGTCCCACTGTCGTCGCCGTTGGTCTGGCCGCTGCCGTTGCTTTGGCCGCTGCCGTTGCTCTGGCTGCCGTCGTCGTCCTGGCTGTTGCGGCCGTCCTGGCCGCGGGGGCCGAAGCCGGGGCCGGAGAACGATGCGCCGCCGTGCGCTCCGCCGACCGCGTGGCCGACCGCGAAGCCGACGCCGCCGCCGACGAGCAGTGCTGCGAGACCGACGGCCACCGCCACGATCGGCCAGAACCACGGCGGTCGCGGTGCGGTCCGTCCGGCCGGTGCCGGAGCGGGGGTGCCGGGGCAGCCGACCAGTCGTCGGGGCGCCGTCCGGAGGGGTTCGTGTCGGTCATGGGAGCAGTGCACCGCGTCGACCTTGCAGGAGTCGAAGACGGTGCTGACTCACCGCTGCGGATCGTTCACAGGCAGCGGGTGGTGAGCCGCCTAGTCTCAGGGGATGCACGCTCTCGTCGAGACCGTCCGGATCGACGGACACCCCGTGCGTCTGCGCACCCTCGCCCCGGCAGGACGTGTCCGGGACGCCCTCGCTCCGACCATCGTCATGGTGCACGGCATCGGCATGTCCCACCGGTCGTTCCTCCGGGTGCAGGCACTGCTCTCGCAGACGCACCGGACCGTCTCGGTCGACCTGCCCGGGTTCGGTGGACTGTCCCGTGCCGGGCGCAGGTTCCAGGTGGACGAGTACGCCGACCTCGTCGTCCGGGCCGTCACCGCTCGTGGCATCAGCGACCTGGTCGTGATGGGGCAGTCGATGGGCACGCAGATCGCCGTCGCCGCCGCGCTCCGCCACCCCGACGTCGTCAACTCCGTGGTCCTGGTCGGGCCGGTCGTCGACGACCGGCGGCGCTCGCTGCCGCGTCTGGGTGCGCAGCTCCTGCTCGACTGCGCGATCGAGGGCCTCCGGATGAACGTCATCGTCTTCGGTGACTACGTCCGGAGCATCCCGCAGTACGCCCGGGAACTCCTGCCCATGCGCGACTTCCGGATGCTCGACAGCGTCCGGGCCCTGACCGTGCCGGTGCTCGTGATCCGCGGCGAGCAGGACCCCATCGCCAAGCACGACTGGGTGGAGCGGCTCGTGGCCGCCGCGGACGCGGGCGCGCTCGTCGAGCTCCCCGGGCCGCACCACGTGCAGGAACACCAGCCCGTCGCCGTGGCCCGTCTCGTCGACGAGTTCCGTCGCGTCCAGACCCTGGAAGCGACCCGGGACGGCGTCCCGCTGTGACCGGCGCGACCGCCGGGACCAGCCCGGCCCGGGTCGGACTGGTGCGTCGTGCGCGATGGGCGCTCCTCGACTGGGCGTACGCCGCGGTGTGGCAGGTCAGGAGTCTCGGGCCCACCACCGCCGACGACTACCGCTCCGGCGACCGGCAGGCCGTCGTCGTGATCCCCGGCGTCTACGAGACGTGGCACTTCATGCGCCCCCTGATGGACGTGCTCCACGACCGCGGCCACCCGGTGCACGTGCTCACCGTCCTCCGGCACAACCTCAAGCCGGTGCCCGTCTCGGCGGAGGAGGTGATGGCCTACCTCGACGAGCACGACCTGCACCGGGTGCTCGTCCTCGCGCACAGCAAGGGCGGCCTGATCGGCAAGTACGCCATGACCCGACTGGACCCGCACGGCCGCATCGACCGGATGGTGGCGGTGTCGACGCCGTTCGCCGGGTCGAAGTACGCCGTCCTGGCACCCGTCCGACACCTCCGGGTGTTCCGCGCCGCCGACCCGGTGCTCGCGGGCCTGGCGCGGGAGCTCGACGCGAACACCCGGATCACCTCGGTCTACGCGGTCTTCGACACGCTCATCCCCGGCGGCAGTGAGCTCGCCGGGGCGGAGAACGTGCGGCTGGACCTCGGCGGCCACTTCCGGATCCTCGCCGACCGGCGCACCGCGGCCGCCGTGCTGCGGGCGGCGGACGGCGACTGACGGCGTCGCTGCCGCTGGTGATGGCACTCGGGCCGGCACTACGCTCAGCCCCGTGGCCAGCCGGAGCATCTCCCTCGAGACGCTGATCGACGCCGACGTCGACGCGGTGTGGGCCGCCACGCAGGACACCCGGCAGCACGTCCGCTGGGACGTCCGGTTCTCGGAGATCGTGCCAGAGCCGGCCGACACGGACGGAGCCGCTCGCTTCACCTACGTCCGACGCTCGGCCCTCCACGACGTGCACGGCACTGGCATCTCCATCGGCGAGCGACTGCGTGACGACGGCACGCGCACCTCGGCGCTGCGCTTCGCCACCGACGACCGACTCTCCCCGATCCGCACAGGGCGGGGCTACTGGCGGTACGTGCCGACCGATGACGGCCGGACGCGGTTCATCACCGGGTACGACTACGACTCCGGGTGGGGACCGCTCGACCTCGTCGTCCGACCGCTCCTCGGGTGGGCGACCGCGTGGAGTTTCGACCGGCTCCGCGTCTGGCTCGAGGGCGGGCCGAACCGGAGGCCTGGCCGCCCACCAGCGCCCTCCAGGTGTGGCGCAGGGACCGGCCACGGGCCTCCCGGACGCGCCGCGCACCGGTCGGCGGGACCCGTCGAGCCGACCCCCTGCGGGACGCCCCGGAGACCCTGGTGACGCTGGCCCGACCCGGAGGAACGTCATGACCTCGGTGTTCCAGGAAGCGCTCGGAGCCGACTTCGACCGGCTCCACCCGATGATGCAGCGACGGTTCGGTGTCGGACTCGACGCCGCTGAGGCCTGCGTCGGCCACGGCACCATGCAGTCGATCCGCCGAGGTCCGTGGTGGACGGTGCCGTTCCTGCAGATCGGCCGGCTCCGGAACATCCTGGTACCCGACGTCGGAAACGACGTCCCGTTCACCATCGAGAACTACCCCTACCGCGACGTCCTCGGCCGTGAGACCGTCACGTTCGTCCGGACCTACACCGTGCGGTCCGGGCGCACGGCACGGTTCGACGCGACGATGGTGCTCGTCGACGGTCGGGTGCTCGACTACCTCGGCTCGCACCAACACCTGGCGGTCGACCTCGACCTGGCCGTCGACGAGCGTGGTGGGCTGGTCCTGACCTCCGATGCGCAACGGTTCCACGAGGGGCCGTTCTCGTTCCGGTTCCCGATGCTGTTCAGCGGCCGGGCGACCCTGCACGAGTGGTGGTCGGACGAGGACCGGTCGTTCCACGTCGACCTCGAGGTGCACAACCGGCTGTTCGGGTTCCTCTTCGGGTACCGCGGGTCGTTCACCTGCGAGTGGGTGCCGGCGACGGACGCGCCCGAGCGGTTGAAGCCGAGGCGGACCGTGACGCGGACGTAGGCGTCAGCCGCGTTCCGCCGAGGTGCCGCGACTCGCTGCCCGCGTTCCGCCGAGGTGCCGCGATCCGCGCATCTCGAGCGCCGAGATGCGCGGATCGCGGCACCTCGCCGGGCCGCACCCCGCCGCGCCACCTGCCGTCCGGACGTCGGCGACCGTCCTCACCGCGTCGCGACGCTCGCGCGCTCGACGATCCGGTGCGGCACGACGACGGTCCGGACCGGTGCCTCCCGGTCCTCGATCCGGCGCTCGAGCAGGTCGAGTGCCGCCGCCGCGAAGTCCCGCCTGTCGAACGACACCGTCGTCAGCGCGGGGACCGCGAAGGCGGCCTGGTCGACGTCGTCGAACCCGACGACGCTCACCTGCTCCGGCACCCGGACGCCCCGGCTGGCCAGGACGTGCAGCACCCCGAACGCGATCGAGTCCGTGAACGCGAACACCGCGTCGGGCAGCGGGTTCCGGTCCAGCCACTCGCCGAACGTCCGTGCCGCGGCCGGCGTCGTCCACTCCGGCAGCGGGACCCGGAACGCCGGGTCGACTGGGACACGCCGTGCCGCCAGCGCGTCCTCGTGCCCGAGCTGCCGCGTTCGTGCGGTGGCGGTGACGACGTCGCCACGCTCGGCGCCGACGATCGCGATCCGCCGGTGCCCACGGTCGAGGAGCATCGTCGTGACCTCGCGCGCAGCCGCCCGGCTGTCGACGTGCACCTGGTCGACGTGCTCCGGTTCGACCTCGCCGATCACGACGGTCGGCGGCAGGCCGTCCGTGTTCGCGAGGGTGCTGGCGTCGAGCGACACCGGGTTGAGGACGAGACCGTCGACCAGGTGCGCCCGCGCCCGCGAGACCAGGTCGCGTTCCCGTTCCGGGTCGGTCGCGGTCTGTTCGAGCTGCACGACCAGGCCGCGGTCGTGCGCCAGGACCACGAACCACCGCGCGAGGTCCGCCGAGTAGGCACTCGCGAGCTCCGGCAGTGTCACGGCGATCGCGCCGGTCCGGCCGTTCCGCAGGCCCCGCGCGGACAGGTTCGGCACGTATCCGAGTTCGATGACCGCGGCTTCGACCCGGGCACGGGTCTCCGGGCGCACGACGACCCCGCCGTTGACGACGTTGGAGACGGTCTTGGGGGACACCCCGGCGAGGGCGGCCACGTCCCGCACGGTGGCGCGCATGACAGCACCGTAGCGCGCGGGGCGCATGCAGTCGGCGGGTCGTCGCGCGTCAGACCCGGCCATCTGCCGGACGGGAGGCGCGTCCCGACCGTTCACGCGCCTCCCGTCCGACGGCGGTCGCGCCCGCACGGCGGGACGGTCAGCCCCTCGTCAGCCGGAGCTCCGTCGGCGTGTCCCGACCGATCGTCAGCGTCGACTCCGCGCTGCCGACACGGACCGCGTAGTCGCCACGGAACCCGCGGAACGTCGCCCGTCCGAGGTCGTCGGTACGAAGAGTCGTCGGCCCGGTCCACCACTCGCCCTTCACCAGCCGACGGAGTGTGTCGTAGGCGGGCTTCGGCGTGCCGTCCGCCCGCACGAGCCCGATCGGCGCGTTGAGCCAGGCGCCCTGGTCGGTGATGCCCCAGTAGGTGATCGCCTCGACGGCGGGGTGCCCGACCAGGCTGCGGTAGTGCCGTTCGAGTTCGTCGGCCTGACGTGCTTCCCCCTCGGGCGTCGACGGCCACGAGTCCACCCGGTGGTCGTTGAGGTCGACGATGTGCGCCGGCATCAGGTCGCCGGACACGAGGGAGGTCTCGGTCAGGTGCAGCGGCAGAGCGTACCGGGCGAAGCGGTCGACCATCGCGAGCATGGTGTCCTCGCCCCAGTACCCCTGGTGCATGTGGGTCTGCAGCCCGATGGCGTCGATGCGGATGCCGGCCTCGAGGACGCCCTCGATCAGGCACTCGTACGCGTCCGACAGGTCGAAGTCGTTGAGCAGCAGTGTGACGGCGGGGTTGGTGGCGCGGGCCTCGTCGACGGCCATCCGGATCATCGCGAGCCGGCCGCGGGCCAGGGCGAGGGGCGTGATGCCGTTGTCGCCGTTCGCGAAGTGCGGCATGATCACGACCTCGTTGATCGCGTCCCAGGTGTCGACGAGGCCGGTGAAGTCGCGCACCTCGCGGCGGATCCGCTCCCGCTGGAGACGCTCGACCTCGTCCGTGTCCAACCCGAGCAACCAGTCCGGCTGCACGGTGTGCCAAACCAGCGGGTGTCCCTTCGTCGCGACACCGCGGTCTCGGAACCAAGCGGCGGTCCGCTGCAGTCGCTCGGTGTCGGGGCGGCCGCGCTCCGGCTCGAAGCGGCCCCAGTAGAAGGGCAGCGTCGCGGTGTTGAACACGTCGAGCCAGAGGTCGGCGAGCTCGGGCGTACCGGGGTCGTCGTCCGGGTCGTGTTCGTCGGGCGCGTCACCGTTCGCGAGGCCGACGAAGTCGAACCCGATGTTGCCGAACCCGAACGCGTGCCGCTGCTGTTCCACGACGACCTCGGTTCCCGCCCGGGGTGTGCCGTCTGCGTCGAGCACGGTGACGAGGGCCTCGCCGGTCCGGTGTGCTGTGTCCTGGTGCGTCGCCATCGACGGCCTCCCGTATTTGTTGTGAGCGGGAACTTATCAGGTCCCGCGGTCGCGCGCGAGGGTGGCTGCGTGGCCGGGTGTGCGAGACGCCCCCGTCTGCGCGAGACGCCGCCGAGTGCGCGAGACGCCGCGGAGTTCGGCGGCGTCTCCGACGGTTGGCGGCGTCTCGCGCAGACGCCGGCGTCTCCGGAGACGCCAGCGCCTCGCGCCTCAGGAACCGGGTGGGGGCGCAGCCGTGCTCGCCCGGACCACGAGCGACGCCGGCAGCTGCACGTGCGCCGGGACGTCGCGGCCGCCGAGGAGCTCGAGCAGCATCCGGAGCGCCTCGGCGCCGAGGTCGTGCAGCGGCTGCGCGACCGTGGTCAGCGGGGGAGTGGCGTTCGCAGCCTGGGGGACGTCGTCGAAGCCCACGACGGACAGGTCCTGCGGCACCCGGAGCCCGAGTTCCCCGGCGACCTGCAGCACCCCGATGGCCGAGCTGTCGTTCGCCGCGAAGACCGCGGTCGGCCGGTCGTGGCGTGCGAGCAGTCCGCGGGCGACCTCGGCGGTGGCAGCGGTCTGGTAGTCGCCGACCCGCACCAGGTCGGGGTCGAAGGGGATGCCCGCGGCCTCGAGCGACTGGCGGTACCCGATCTCGCGGAGTTCGGCCGACGCCAGGTCGGCACGCCCGCGGATGTGGGCGATCCGGCGGTGACCCAACGCGATGAGGTGCTCCGTGGCGGCCCGGGCGCCGCCGACGTTGTCCGAGTCGATCGCGGCGTGGCCCTCGGGGCCGGTGTGCGGGTCGATCGAGACGACGGGGATGGGGGTGCTCGCCATCAGGGTGGTGGGGGTGACGACGATCGCGCCGTCGATCAGTGTGCCGGCCAGGCGGGACAGGGACCGGCGCTCCCAGCCCGGTCGGGCCTCTCCGCTGACGAGTCCGGCGTAGGCGAGGAGCTCGTACCCGGTGCCGTCGGCAGCGGACGAGATGCCCTTGAGCAACTCGGTGGAGAACGGCTCGAACTCGGTGACCAGGATGCCGATCACGTCGGTACGGCTGCGGCGCAGGCTGCGTGCGACCAGGGAACTCTCGTACCCGAGGGACTCGATCACGGCCATCACCCGCTGCGACGTGGCGGCGGCGACACCATCGCGGCCGTTGATCACCTTCGACACGGTCGGGACGGAGACACCGGCGGCTCGCGCGACATCGCTGATGGTGGTCCGCCCCGGGAGGGGAGCAGGACGGGCGATGGCATCCACGACGACACCGTACTCGTCCCCGGGCCCGGTTCCGTCCCGATGAACCAACTTCGTGCCGCGTGGCGCACCCGACAGAAATCGTTATCGAAATCGATTGACAAGCCGATCGAGCGCCGGGCATGCTCTCCGTGCGGCCTCGCGGTCGCATGTCAACGACGACTACCGAGGGACTCCACAATGACGAGGAAGAACAGGTTCGCGGCGGCCATCGCCATCGCAGCCGGCACCGCACTGCTCGCCACGGGCTGCTCGAGCGGCGGAGCCGCAGACGACGGCAACGGCAACGGCAAGGTCACGATGACCTTCTGGCACAACTCCACCACCGGGCCGGGCAAGGCCTACTGGGCGGACACGGTCAAGGCGTTCGAGGCGAAGAACCCGAACGTCACGATCAAGATCCAGGCCATCCAGAACGAGGACCTGGACGGCAAGCTCCAGACCGCGCTCAACTCCGGCGACGGCCCCGACGTGTTCCTGCAGCGCGGTGGCGGCAAGCTCAACGCGATGATCAACGCCGGGCAGCTGCTCGACATCAAGGACTCGATCAGCGCGGACGCCAAGAAGTCCATCAGCGCCGGCACCTTCTCGGGCTACGACGCGAAGGACGGCACCTACGCCATGCCCGTCGCCGTGCTGCCCGAGGGCATCTGGTACTCGAAGGACCTGTTCGAGAAGGCCGGCATCGACGGCACGCCCACCACGATGGACGAGCTGAACGACGACATCGCCAAGCTCAAGGACTCCGGGGTCGACCCGGTCGCCGTCGGCGCGAAGGACGCCTGGCCGGCCGCGCACTGGTACTACAACTTCGCCCTCCGCGCCTGCAGCGAGAAGACCCTGACCGGCGCTGCGGAGTCGCTGGAGTTCGACAACGCCTGCTGGACCAAGGCCGGCAAGGACCTCGAGGCCTTCAACGACACCAAGCCGTTCAACAAGGGCTTCCTCACCACCGCCGCACAGCAGGGCGCCGGCAGCTCCGCCGGTCTCCTCGCCAACCACAAGGCGGCCATGGAACTCATGGGCGCGTGGGACCCGGGTGTGATCTCCTCGCTGACCCCGGACGCCAAGCCGCTGCCGGACCTCGGCTGGTTCCCGTTCCCCGCGGTCGAGGGTGGCAAGGGTGACCCGAAGTCGATGATGGGCGGCGTCGACGGCTACTCCTGCACCGCGCAGGCCCCGAAGAAGGCGTGCACCGACTTCCTCAACTTCATCGTGGAGAAGGACAACCAGGAGGGCTACTACAAGGCCTTCCAGGCGATCCCCGTCAACCAGGACGCTCAGTCCGTCGTGTCGGAGTCGTACCTGAAGTCCGCTCTCGCCGCGTACAAGGACGCCCCGTTCGTGTCGCAGTACCTCGACACCCTCTACGGCCAGAACGTCGGCAACGCGCTGAACACCAGCGTCGTCGACGTCCTCGCCGACAAGGGCACCGCCAAGGACATCGTCACCACCACCAACCAGGCTGCGGCCAAGGGCTGACCATGACCCTCGACACCTCGCTCGGCACGAACCCGACCACCGGGTCGGACCGCGCCTCGGGGTCAACGACGGCGGGGAGCGGTGCGTCCAGCGCACCGCGCCCCGCCGGGCGTCGGCCCGCCAAGCGGCTCGCGGACTGGCGGAAGCGCGCCGAGATCGCCGTCCTCGCCGGACCCGCCGTCATCGTCTTCGTCACGTTCGTGATCCTGCCCGTCGGCATGGCCGCGTACTACGGGTTCTTCAAGTGGCAGGGCTACGGCCCGCCCACCGACTTCGTCGGGCTGCAGAACTACGTCATCATCTTCCAGGACCAGGCCTTCCGGTCGGTCCTCATGCACAACGGCTTCATCGTCGTCCTGTCGCTGGTGCTGCAGGGCCCGATCGCGATCGTCCTCGCGCTGCTCCTCAACCAGAAGATGCACGGCCGCGGACTCATCCGCGTCCTGGTCTTCGTGCCGTACGTGATCTCCGAGGTCATCGTCGGCACCGGCTGGAGCCTGCTGCTGCAGTCGAACGGCGCTGTCAACGACATGCTCCAGTCCAGCGGACTCGGCGGTCTGCGTGCCGACTGGCTGTCCAACCCGGACATCGCGATCTGGACGCTGCTGCTGATCATCTCGTGGAAGTACATCGGCTTCGCGGTGATCCTGTTCCTCGCCGGCCTGCAGAGCATCCCCGAGGAGCTCTTCGAGGCCGCCGCGATCGACGGTGCCGGCTACTGGCAGATCCAGCGGCGCATCACGCTGCCGCTGCTCGGCCCGACCATCCGCATCTGGGCGTTCCTGTCGATCATCGGGTCGCTGCAGCTGTTCGACCTCGTCTACATCATCTGGGGGCAGTACATCGCCTCCACCGCAGGTACCTCGACCATGGCGACCTACATGGTGGGCAACGGCCGCAACTCCGGGAACTACGGCTTCGGCAGCGCCGTCGCCGTCGTGATGTTCGTCATCTCCCTGGCCGTCGCGCTCATCTACCAACGATTCGTGCTCCGCCGGGACACCGCGGGCGCGATCACCGAAGGGAAGAAGTGATGGCCACCACGAGCATCGTCGCCCCCGGGCGTCGTGCGACACGGGAGCGCCGGTCGAGCGCGGCCATCGGTCGCGCCAACCCGCTCACCTACGTCGTGGCGATCCTGTTCGTCGCCGCGAACCTCGCCCCGGTGCTGTACATCGTGCTGGGCGGCTTCCGGACGAACTCGCAGATCACCACCAGCCCCGCCGGCTTGCCGGCCCCGTTCGAGCTCGGCAACTACGGCTCGGTCCTCGGCAGTTCGATCTTCTGGCAGGAGCTCGGCAACTCGGCGATCAGTGCGATCGCGACGACCGTCGGTGTCGTCGTGCTCGGTCTGATGGTCAGCTACATCCTGGCCCGCTACCGGTTCGCGGGCCGCGGCGCCCTGTACGCCCTGTTCGCCGCAGGCCTGATGTTCCCGATCACCGTCGCGATCACGCCGCTGTACCTGCTCATCAAGGACCTCGGTCTGACGAACAGCCTGGCCGGCGTGATCCTGCCGCAGATCGCCTTCGCCCTGCCCACGACGGTCATCATCCTGGTGCCGTTCCTCCGGGCCATCCCCGACGAGCTCGAGGAGGCAGCGTCCATCGACGGTGCCAGCCGCCTCGGGTTCTTCTTCCGGATGATCGTGCCGCTGTCCCTGCCGGGCGTCGTCACCGTCGGGATCCTGGCGTTCATCGCCAGCTGGAACAGCTACATCCTGCCGCTGTTCATCCTCAACAACGAGGGCAGCTACACGCTGCCGCTCGGCGTGCAGGCGTTCTCGTCGCAGTACTCCGTCGACACCGCCAAGGTGCTCGCCTTCACGTCGATGTCGATGATCCCCGCGCTGATCTTCTTCACGATCTTCCAGCGCCGGATCGTCGGCGGCCTCACCGGGGCGGTCAAGGGATGACGATCACCAACGAACCGAGACAGGCAGTGGACACCGTCCGCACCGACCTGTCGGACCCGGCCCCGGGCCTCCCGGCCGTGCCCGAGGTGAGCGACCGCGTCCGCGACCTGCTCGCCCGGATGACGCTCGAGGAGAAGGCGGCGCAGATCGTCGGCTACTGGCTCGACCAGAACGGCGTCGTGGCACCCATGCAGGGCGAGATGGCGGCCGGGCAGGACGCCCAGGCGACCCTGCCAGACGTCACCCGCGACGGCATCGGGCACTACACCCGCGTCTACGGCACCCGCCCGGTCGACGCCGAGGAGCGAGCCGCGTGGCTCTGGCAGGAGCAGCGTCGCCTCAAGCGGGAGACCCGGCTGGGCATCCCCGCGCTCGTGCACGAGGAGTGCCTCACCGGACTGGCCGCCTGGAAGGCCGCGACCTTCCCGACCCCGCTCGCGTGGGGCGCCTCGTTCGACCCGGAGCTCGTCGAACAGGTCGGCCGCGCGATCGGCGACTCGATGCGTGAGCTCGGGATCCACCAGGGGCTCGCGCCGGTGCTCGACGTCGTCCGCGACCCCCGTTGGGGCCGGGTCGACGAGTGCATCGGTGAGGACCCGTACTTGGTCGGCACCGTCGGCACCGCCTACGTGCGGGGGCTGCAGGACGCCGGCGTGCACGCCACGCTGAAGCACTTCCTCGGCTACTCGGCCTCCCGCGCCGGACGCAACCACGCGCCCGTCTCGGCCGGGCCGCGTGAGATCCGGGACGTGTTCCTGCCACCGTTCGAGATGGCGCTACTCGACGGCAACGCCCGCTCGGTCATGAACTCCTACACCGAGACCGACGGCGTCCCGATGGCCGCCAGCCCCGAGTACCTGACCGGGGTGCTCCGCGAGCAGCTCGGGTTCGACGGCGTCGTCGTGGCCGACTACTTCGCGATCGCGTTCCTCGAGGTGATGCACGCCGTCGCCGCCGACCGCGGCGAGGCCGCTGCACTGGCGCTCGAGGCCGGCATCGACGTCGAACTGCCGACCGGGGACGCGTACCTGCGCCCGCTCGTGGAGCGGGTGCGCTCGGGGCAGCTCGACGAGGCGTACGTCGACCGGGCCGTCCTCCGTGCACTCGCGCAGAAGGAAGCACTCGGTCTGCTCGACCCCGAGGCGTACGAGGACGAACCGCCCACCGGCGTCGACCTCGACTCGCCCCGACACCAGGCGCTCGCCCGTCGCCTCGCGGAGGAGTCGATCGTGCTGCTCGGCAACGACGGCGTCCTGCCGGTCCGACGGACCCCCGGCACCGTCGCGGTCATCGGCCCGAACGCGGACCGCGCCGAGGCGCTGCAGGGCTGCTACTCGTTCGCGAACCACGTCCTGGCCGCCCACCCCGGGCTGCCGCTCGGGTTCTCGATCCCGACGGTCGCCGAGGCACTGACCGACGCCTTCGCCGGAGCATCGGTCCGGGTCGTCGAGGGCTGCGCGGTCGAGGGGGAGGACCGGACCGGCATCGCCGCTGCCGTCTCCGCCGCCACCGACGCCGAGCTCGCCGTCGTCGTCGTCGGCGACCAGGCCGGCCTGTTCGGCCGCGGCACCGTCGGCGAGGGCAACGACTCCGAGTCGCTCGACCTGCCCGGCGTGCAGCGCGAACTGGTGGAGGCGGTGGTCGCCACCGGCACGCCCGTCGTCCTGGTGCTCCTCACCGGCCGTCCGTACGCCATCAGCTGGGCGCTCGACGGCGAAGGCCCGCGGCCGGCTGGCGTCCTGCAGGCGTTCTTCCCCGGCGAGGGCGGCGGACTCGCGATCGCCGACGTCGTCACCGGTGCGGTGAACCCCTCGGGTCGGCTGCCCGTGTCGCTGCCGCGGTCCGCGGGCGCGCAGCCGTACTCGTACCTGCACCCGGCGCTCGGTGGCCCCTCGGACGTCACGGCG
>NZ_QKLI01000023.1:0-49824 GCF_003224255.1 Curtobacterium sp. MCBD17_030
AGATGTGTATAAGAGACAGGGCGTCTTCCTCCCGGCCGACGGCGGTGGCCACGGCGAGGGCGGTGGCGCCCAGGGCGGTGGTCCTGCGTCGGGATCGGTGTGGGGTCACGCGATGATGCTGGCGGGACCGTCTGTCGAGACGGTTTCCTGAGTGTGACCACAGCGTGAGCGGGAGGCGACGCGGAGCGCGCTCCTGGCGGGCGGACATCCGCCGGACGGGAGGCGCAGTGCGGGCCCGCCCCGGGCCTCCCGTCAGCTGGGACCTGCCCGTGCCACGATGAGCGCATGCCCGTCGTCGAGTCCCGCTGCGTCGTCCCCGTCGAGGTGGGGGTCGCGTTCGCCGTCTCGCAGACGCAGGGCGCCATCCGCAAGCGGTGGGACCCGTTCATCCGGCGGCAGCACCTCATCGGCGCGACCGTCCCCGGCAAGGGTGTGCGGACGTACACGGTGCAGCGGTTCGGCCTGGCGATGGAGAGCGAGTACGTCTCGTACAACCCGCCGTCGAACGTGGGCATGAAGATGACGAAGGGCTCGTGGTTCTTCGAGCGGATGGGCGGCGGGTGGCGGTTCAGCCCCGCGGAGGGGCAGCCGGGACACACCCTGGCGGTCTGGCGTTACAACTTCACCTGCCGTCCGAGATGGCTGGCGCCGCTCGCCGAACGGATCGGCGTGGTCGTGCTGCAGCGGGACATCGACCGGCGCATCGCGGGGTTCGCGCGCGGCTGCTCCGACCCGGTGGTGCTGGCGCACGTCGCGGGCAGCTCAGCAGCCTGAGGTGCGGTGCCCGGCTGCGGCCGGCCGTCAGAACCAGCGCAGGACGAACTGCTCGAGCACGTTGCGGGCGACCGCGACCGGGCCGCTCGCCGGCTCGCCGCTGTCCTTGCCGATCGCCCGGAGCAATGCGGTCTGCGCCTTCTCGTAGTCGTGCCGCTGCTCACCCGAGTAGTCCGCGGGCGGAGTGGTCCGGCTCGTGCTGACCGACTCGAGCTGCCGCAGGCCGTACCGGTGGCCGACCGGACGCGGGGCGGACTCGATCAGCTGCGCCAGCCGCATGTGCGTGTACCGCTCCGGGGCGCCGGACGCGGCCGCGATGCAGTCCGTGAGCCCGCGGAGCCCGGCCTCTGC
This sequence comes from Curtobacterium sp. MCBD17_030, assembly GCF_003224255.1. Taxonomy (NCBI): domain Bacteria; kingdom Bacillati; phylum Actinomycetota; class Actinomycetes; order Micrococcales; family Microbacteriaceae; genus Curtobacterium; species Curtobacterium sp. MCBD17_030. Next base: position 1,126 of record NZ_QKLI01000023.1, read on the forward strand.
GCCGCCGGTGCGGAGCTGCACCAACCGCGCTCGGCTGCACAGGTCGTAGAGCACTGCCTCGTCCATCCCGTCCCCTCCCGGTCCTCGGACAGCGTGGCACAACCCCGGGGACAGCGGGGCTCCTCCTTTGGATGCAAGTCCGGCAGGTGCCTCCCTCCGCCGGTCGTTCCGGAGCACCGGAGTTCCTAGCGTCGATGTCATGACGAACACCATCGAAGCCCGGTCCACGACCGGCACCGCGCAGCAGGACCGCCGCGGCGTCCGGGGCGTCATCACCCGGCACCCGCTGTTGACCTTCTTCACCCTCGCCCTCGGCCTGAGCTGGCTCGCCTGGGTGCCGTACATCCTGTCGCCGCACGGCCTGGGCGTGTGGGACATCCACTTCCCCGAGGTCCTCGGCAGTGCGCAGTTCACGGGCGTCCTCCCCGGCGCGCTCCTCGGCCCGTTGGGCAGCGCGTTCATCGTGACCGCGGTCGCCGACGGTCGCGCCGGCCTCCGCCGCTGGGTGGGACGGCTGTTCCGCTGGCGGGTCGCCTGGTACTGGTACGCGCTGGCGCTCGTCGTCGTCCCGGCCCTGATCGTCCTGTCCGCAGTGCCCTTCGCCGGCGGCGACGTGCACGCCCCCTCCGCCCTGGCGCTCTCGGCCCTGGTGCCGGGGCTCGTCATCCAGCTGTTCTCGACCGGCCTCAGCGAGGAGCCGGGCTGGCGCGACTTCGCCCTGCCCCGCCTGCAGCACCGCTTCGGCGCGCTCGGCGCGGCCGCGATCCTCGGACCGATCTGGGCGCTCTGGCACATGCCGCTCTACCTCAGCGACTGGGGCGGATGGCCGAACGCGCACTGGAGCGAGCCGGTGGTCTTCGCCCTCTTCACGATCACGTTCAACGTCGTGATGATCCAGGTGTTCAACAAGACGGGTGAGAGCCTGCCGCTGGCCCTGCTGCTGCACGTCGGCGTGAACAACACGATCTCGTCGCTGTTCCCCGAGATGTACCCGAGCATGACCGCCGGCACCCTGATGATCGGACTGACGATCATGTCGACCGTCGCCGCCGTGGTGCTGCTCATCGCCACCCGCGGCCGGCTCGGCTACGACCCGGCACGTCGGGCGCTGCCGATCGACGCCCCGATCCCGGCTGCGGCACGCAAGGGCCTCGTAGGATCGCACGATGGCACCCGCTGAGCCCCGCGCACAGCGCCCCGAGGTCGAGGCCCAGGGCGCTGCCCCCGGGCGACGCCCCGCGACTGCACGGGAACGGCGCACCGACGTCCTGGTCCCGCTCGGTACCTTCGTGGTCGGCCTCGGGCTGCTGCTCGGTCTCCCGCCGCTCGATGCGGCTGACCCGGACTCCATCGTCCCTGCCGGGGCGTACCCGGCGGTCTCCAGCGGCCCCTGGCTCGTCCTGGCGCTCGGCCTCCTCGTGCAGTCCGCCGTCCTCCTCGCAGCGCGTCGGGCACCGCGGGCGACGCTCGTCGCCGTCAGTGTGGTGCCCGTCCTCGCGGCCGTCGCACCGACGACCCTGCACGGCCTCCTGCTCCTGCCGGTCGTGGTCGCCGTGGTCCTCGCCGTGCTGCGAGTCCCGCTCGCCCGACTGTGGCCAGCGCTCGTCGCAGCGGCAGCGCTCGTGATCGTCGCCGAGGGCTCCGTCCTCTACTCCGCCTACGGCGCCGGTCGGGCCGGTGTCGGGATCGGCATCAGCCGTTCGCTCGGACAGGGCTTCCTGCAGGCGTTCGGCACGGTCGGCCTGCCGGTGCTCATCGCCCTCGTGGTCCGCTCCCGCCGCGAGGTCCGCGCCGCCCGCACCGCCGAGGCCACCGCCGTCGACCGGGAGGAAGACGCCCGCATCGACGCCGCCGTCTCCCGCGAACGTGCCGCGATGGCCCGGGAGCTGCACGACATCGCCGCCCACCACCTGTCCGGCATCGCCCTGATGTCCGCCGTCATCGACCGCCAGATCGACACCGACCCGGAGCGCGCCCACGAGGGCGTCCGCCAGGTGCGGGAGCAGAGCACCGCCGTCCTGGAGGACCTCCGCCGTCTGGTCGGCCTGCTCCGCGACGACAGCCCCGCCGAGCGAACGGTCGAGACCGTCGCCGGCATCGTCGACCTGGTCGAACGGGCCCGGTTCCGCAGCGACGTCCGCCTCGACGTCCTGCCCGGGACGACCGGAGAACCCGCCACGGCCGGACCTGCCGCGCCCCGTCCACTCGGCGACGGCGTCGGCCCGCTCGCCCAGCTCGCCGCGTACCGCACCGTCCAGGAGGCCCTCGCCAACGCCGCCCTGCACGCCCCCGGATCGCCGTGCACCGTCACCATGGACGACCGCGCCGACGACCACCTCACGATCCGCGTCGAGAACGGGCCGGCCACCGTCCCCGCACTCGGCAGCACGCCGGCCGGGGGGAACGGACTGCGTGGCATGCGTGAGCGGGCGGAACTGGTGGGGGCGATCCTCCAGGTCGGCCCGACGGACACCGGCGGCTGGACGGTCAGCCTGCGTCTCGGCCGGGAGGCCCTGCCCACCCCCGCCCCGCAGGCCGCGACCGCGCACCCCGGCACCACGACGGAAGGCCCCCGATGACCGACAGCCCGGCCGACGGCCGCACCATCCGCGTCCTGGTCGCCGACGACCAGCCCCTCGTCCGCGCCGGCGTCTCCGCGCTGCTCGACGCGGAACCCGACATCGAGGTCGTCGCCGTCGCAGCCGACGGCGGACAGGCCCTGGAGCTCGCCCGGAGCACCCGACCGGACGTCGCGGTCCTCGACATCCGGATGCCGGTCCGGAACGGCATCGAGGTCGCCCGCGAACTCTGCCGCCCCGACGCCGACCCGGCCGTGCCGACGCTGATGCTCACCACGTTCGACATGGACGACCTGGTGTTCGGCGCACTCGAGGCCGGAGCGTCCGGGTTCCTCCTCAAGGACGCGGAACCCGACGTGATCATCGGCGCCGTCCGCCAGGTCGCCGCCGGCAACGGCACCCTCGACCAGGCGCTCACCCGCCGGGTGCTCCGCGAGTTCGCCTCGCGCCGGAGCCTGCAGCCGGTCACCGGGGACCGCGTGGACGGCGTCCTCACCGCCCGTGAACGCGACGTCCTGCTCCTGCTGGCGCAGGGGATGTCGAACGAGGAGATCGCCGCGGAGCTCGTCGTCGAGGTGTCCACGGTGAAGTCACACCTGGCACGCATGCTGCCGAAACTCGGCGTCCGGTCCCGCCTGCAGGCCGTGGTCTGGGCGTACCAGAACCGGATCGTGACGGTGCCGGAGCAGGACCGGTAGAGCCGTTGGGCGCAGGCGCGGATGCTCCCGGCGCTCCGCTGTCACTCCGCGGGTGCATGATGGGCGCGGCCGTCACACCCGTACGGCCCGGACTGGAGTACCTGCTGTGACCGAGACCCGCGCATCGTCGCAGTCGTCCGACCGCCCCTCGGGTGGGCGCGATGCCCAGCCCGGTGACGCCGGTCCCGGCGACGACGCCACGCACCCCGCGAAGGCCGCGCAGCACCCCGCCAGCCGGGAGGCCCGTGGGCACCGTGGCAAGGCCGGCCTGGCCCTCGCTGCGCTCGGCGTCGTCTTCGGCGACATCGGCACCAGCCCGCTCTACTCGATGCGCACCGTGTTCTCCGTGGACGGCGGCATCGTCCGACCCGTCCCCGAGGACGTCTACGGCGTCATCTCGCTGCTCTTCTGGTCGATCACCATCGTCGTGTCGATCAAGTACGTGCTCGTGCTCATGCGCGTCGACAACCACGGTGAGGGCGGGGTGATGGCGCTCGCCGCACTCGCCCGACGCCTGCACGCGCACCGTCCGGGCGGCACCACGGTGTTCCTGGTCATCGGCATCGTCGGGGTGGCCCTGTTCTACGGCGACTCCGTGATCACCCCGGCGGTGTCGGTGCTGTCCGCGGTCGAGGGTCTGGGCACCGCAGCCCCGTCCGTCGAGCACCTGATCGTGCCGATCGCCGCCGTGATCCTCGTCGGGCTGTTCATCGTGCAGAAGTTCGGCACCGCGAAGGTCGGCGCCTCGTTCGGTCCCGTGATGATGCTCTGGTTCATCGTCATCGCGGTCGCCGGCATCCCGCGCATCGTCGAGCACCCGGGCGTCCTGCAGGGGCTGTCCCCGACGTGGGCGATCGCGTTCCTGTTCGCGCACCCGTTCATCACCTTCATCGCGATGGGCGCCGTCGTCCTCGCGATCACCGGAGCCGAGGCGCTCTACGCCGACATGGGCCACTTCGGGCGGATGCCGATCCTCCGCGCCTGGTTCTTCGTGGTGTTCCCCGCGCTCGTCTGCAACTACCTGGGTCAGGCGGCCCTGGTGCTCGAGGACCCGACCGCGACGAAGGACCCGTTCTTCCTGCTGTTCCCGAACTGGGCGCAGCTGCCCGTCGTGATCCTGGCGACCGCGGCGACCGTGATCGCCAGCCAGGCCGTCATCTCCGGCGCGTTCTCGCTCACCCGTCAAGCCGTGCAGCTCGGGCTCCTGCCGCCGCTGACCATCCGGCAGACCTCGAAGCGCGAGGGCGGCCAGGTCTACCTGCCGGCCGTCAACCTGCTGCTCTTCATCGGCGTGATGGCGATCATGCTCGCCTTCCGCTCCTCGGCCGCACTCGCCACCGCGTACGGCGTCTCGGTCACCGGCGCACTCGTCGTCGACACCCTGCTGCTGCTCGTCGTCGTGAAGCCGCTCTGGCGCTGGGCGACCTGGAAGCTCGTCACCGTCGCCGTGGTGTTCGGCGGCCTCGAACTGACCTTCCTCGCCGGCAACCTGTCGAAGGTCCTGCACGGCGGATGGGTGCCGCTGCTCATCGCCCTCGCCGTGATCACCCTCATGACGACGTGGCACCGCGGCCGGCAGCTCGTGCAGATCGAGCGCCGGAAGCGTGAGGGCTCGCTGGCCGAGTTCATCGAGACCGTCAACGCCGACCACATCCCGCGCGTCCCGGGCATCGCGGTGTTCCCGCACCCGAACAAGGAGACGACCCCGCTCGCACTCCGGGCGAACGTGGAGCACAACGGCGTCGTCCACCAGCGGGTCATCATCGTGTCCGTCCTGACCGCGAACGTGCCGCACGTGGCGCTGGAGGAGGCGTTCCGACGCGACGAGCTCGGCTACGACGACGACGGCATCGACCACATCACCATCACGTTCGGGTTCTCCGACGACCAGGACCTGCCCGCCGCGATGCGTGCCGCGTGTGCCGGGGGTGTGCTCGACCTGGCGCAGGAGGACATGTCCACGGCGTCGTACTTCATCTCACGCGGAGCGCTCCGGACCGGCGCGGGCAAGGGTGCCATGGTGTCGTGGCGGCGGAAGCTGTTCGTGGCGATGGCGCACAACGCTGCCGACCCGGCCGCGCGGTTCGGGCTGCCGCTCGATCGCACGGTGACGATGGGTAGCGACGTCGAGGTCTGAGCCGCTGCGGTCAGCCGTCGAGACGCTCAGCGGCACCCGGCACGACGAGCTGCCACGGGCCTCCGCCCCGGACCCGCGTCAGGGACAGGCGGTAGCTGCCGGGCTCGGCGAGCGGGTCGCCGTCGACGTACTCGACGGGCTGGCCGCTCGTCGTGCACTGGTCGGAGGTCGCGATCACGTCGATCCGGTCGTGCAGCTTCCCACCCTTCCGGGACGCGGTGACCGTGGCCTCGTACACGTGGTACCGGCCCGAGGCCTCGACCGTGCGGTCGGTCGACCGGACGTCGGCGTCGACGACCAGGGTCGCCTGCCGTGCCTGCTCCGCCGGGGTCATCGAGACGTAGTCGACGCAGCGTCCGACCGCGGCCACCGAGCAGCCGGCGGCGCCGGCCCCGATCGCGCAGACGATCCCGATCGCCAGCGCTGTCTTCCCCCATGTCATCCGGCCAGTGTGCGGCACGTGCCGGCCGCCGGTGCCGATCGTGACCGGATCGTGCCGAGCCTCGTGGTGGGCGACACGGCTCGCACGCCGGCAGCCGCGCGCGCCGCCGCACTCACCGCAGCACGCGCGCCAGCTCACTCCGGTAGTCACCGAGCTGCCGGACGAGCCCCTCGCTGGCACGGGACCCGCCGAGGTCCCCGAGCAGCCGGTCGACCCGCCGGAGCACCGCGTGCTGGTCCGACCGCGAGAGCGTCCGGAAGCGGTCCGCGTCCGGTAGCCGCCCCGGCCACCCGTCGTCGTCCGAGGTCGCGACCGTGGTCTGCACGACCGTCGACGTGGTCGCGGGACGAACGGCGTCCGACGATGCGTCCGGGCCCCCGATGGTCGCCGCCGCGGCACCGGTCCCGGCGATGGCCAGGACGAGGGCCAGGGTGGCCAGGCTGACAGCGGTCTTCTTCTGCATCACGTGCTCCGTTCGACGCCGCGGACTGCGGTGGGCCGCGGACTGCGGTGGGCCGCTCACTGCGGCGGGTCCAGCCTCTGACGTGGCGGGCGGGCGGCGCATCGGCGGAAGGTGGTGGGCCTCCCGTCCGTTCGACTGATCGTGCGGACCCGGCGCTTCCGTCCTTCGGGGGAGGCGCGGAGCAGCCTCGGGCGGCTAGCCTCACGCCATGCGTCCTCTCTCGATCCCGCCGTGGGCGCGTCCTGCCCTGGCCGGGGTCGCGTTCCTCGCCGTCGCGCTCCTCGCGATGGAGGGGCTGCACCGCGCCGGCTGGTACCCGACGCGCCTCGACGACTACCGGGTGACAGCGGCGCTCGTCGCGCTCTGCATCGTGGTCGGCCAGCGCTTGCCGTACCCGCTGCTCGTGGTGGTCGGGGTCGTCGTGGCGTGGCCGACGTGGCGGTTCGACGTGCTGACCGTGCGGCTGATCCCGCTCGTGATCGCCGTCTACCTGGCGTGCGCGGCCGGACGGAGGGTGCTCGCCGTGCTGGCGGTCGTGGCGGTGCCGGCACTGTCCGCCATGTTCCTGCCGTTGGCGTTCATGTCGTCCGACTCCTGGGTACTCGCCGTCACCCGGTGGCCCCTCGCGCTGCTGCTCGGCAGGGCGCTCGTGTCCAACGCCGACTGGTCGACCAACGTCCTGATGGGGATCCTGCTCGTGGCGTGCGCGGTCCTGGGCCGTGCCACCGCCCGTCGTCGTCGTTCCGAGCTCGTGCTGCAGCGCCGCAACGAGGAGCTCGTCCGTCTGCGGGAGTCCGACCAGGCCCGGATCGCCTCGGAGGAACGCACCGCCGTCGCCCGCGAGGTCCACGACGTCGTCGCGCACCACATGGCCGCCATCGTCGTCCGTTCGCAGGCCCTGGTGCGGGTCGGCGTTGCGAACCAGGCCGAGTTCGCCGAGTACGCCTCGTGGGTCGCCGGCACCGGCCAGCAGGCACTGTCCGAGATGCGGAAGGTCGTGCGCGTCCTCCGCGCGGGCGGTGACGGCGGCACGACCGACGCCCCGGTGTCGCTGCGGAGCGCGCTCGAGGACGCCGTCGACCGCGTCCGCGCGACCGGCGTCCGGGTCGAGGCCGACTTGCGTGTGCCCGAGAGCCTGGGCGTGATGCAGGACTTCGCCGTCCTCCGCGTCTGCCAGGAAGCCCTGACGAACACCCTCGTGCACTCCGACGGCTCGTCGGTACGGATCAGCCTGGCCGCCTCCGAGGACCGCATCCGCCTGGAGGTCCTGGACGACGGCGGCTCCGAGGGCAGCCCCCGGGTCCCCGAGCTCGCCGCCGGTGGCGCCGGGATCCGCGGGATGCGGGAGCGCGCCGCCTCCATCGGCGGGGTCCTGGACGCGGGTCCGGCCGAGGGCGGCGGGTGGCGTGTCACGCTCGAGGCGCCACGGGAGGCCCGTGGCCAGTCCGCAGGCAGCCTCCGGCCCGACACGGCGGGGTCGGGTGTCGCTACCGGTCCGGCTGGCGCTGCTCCTGCTCCTGCTCCTGCTCCTCCTGCTCCGGCCGGTCGTCGGGCGGTCGCGTCGTGATCCGCGTGGTGATCGTCGACGACCAGGCCGTGGTCCGCACGGGTCTCGGGATGATGGTCGACGCCGAACCCGACCTGACCGTGGTCGGCCAGGCGCCCAACGGGGCCGAGGCGATCGCCGTCTGCGCCGATCTCCGCCCCGACGTCGTGCTGATGGACGTCCGGATGCCGGTGCTCGACGGCATCTCGGCCACCCGGTCGATCGTCTCCGAAGGCACCGCGGGCGCGGTCGTCATCCTCACCACCTTCGACGACGAGGAGTACCTGCTCGATGCCGTGCAGGCCGGGGCGCTCGGGTTCCTGCTCAAGGACGCCGGCCCCGACCTCATCGCCGCCGGGGTCCGCGCGGCGCACACGGGCGACACCCTCATCGCGCCGTCGATGACCCGCGCGCTGCTCGAGAACCGGTTGCTCGGCGCCCGGTCCGGCGGGGGCACGGCCGGCGGCGCTGCCGACACGTCGGCCCCGGTCCCACCGGCCGAGCACGCCCCGGTGTTGGCGTCACTCAGCGCCCGCGAGCGGGAGGTCCTGACCGCCCTGGTCCGCGGGGCCAGCAACGCGCAGATCGCGAAGGACCTCTGGATCAGCGAGGCCACCGTGAAGACCCACATCAGCAGCGTGCTCGGCAAGGTCGGGGCCGCGAGCCGGGTGCAGGCCGTCGTGTTCGCCTACGAGAGCGGCTTCGTCCGTCCGGACTGGTCGGCGTAGCCCGGCCGGGCACCCGCCCGTCAGACGGCGCGGGAGCGGGACAGCGGCGCGGCCGTGACCTCGGTGACCTCAGTGACGGCGGCCTCGCGGCGGATCGCGATGACGGTCACGTCGTCGTCGTGCGGCACCTCGGCCGCACGCTCGGCGAGGGCCGCGACGATCGCAGCCGGCGCCCGGTCGGCTCGGGCGAGCTCGGCGACCGAGTCCACGGCGTCGTCGCGCCCGCCGAACAGGTCGAGCACGCCGTCGCTGAACGAGATGAGCAGGTCGCCAGGCTCGAGGGTCCCGGTGGTGGTCGCCCACTCGTCCCGGAGGCCCATCCCCAGCGGCAGGTCGACCGAACGCAGTCGCTCCACCCCTCCGGCAGCACGGAGGATGAAGCTCAGCCCGTGCCCGGCGTCCGCCCACTGCAGCGACCCGTCGTCGTCGATGCGGGCGTGGAACAGCGTGGTGAAGGTGACGTCGGTGCCGGCGCCCTCGGCGGCGAGGCCGTCGGAGGCACGGCGCAGGGCCTCGGAGGCGTCGTCGACCGTGCGGGCGCTCCGGATCGTGGCCCGGACCGCGGCGGCGATGAGTCCGGCGCCGACGCCCTTGCCCATCACGTCGCCGAGTCCGACGGCGATGCCGTTCTCGGTGCGGTACCAGTCGAAGAAGTCGCCGCCGACGCTCTTCGCCGGCAGGCAGGTGCCCGCGACGGTGACGAAGTCGCCCAGTCCGTCGCTCGAGGTCGGCAGCAGGGAACGCTGGACGTCGGCGGCGCGGCTGATCTCCTCGAGGACCTTGTCCTCGCGGGCCTGGGCGGAGCGGACGGAGCGGCGGGCTCGGCGGGAGAGTTCCTGCACGATGACGGCGACGGTGCCGAAGACGACGACGGTGATGCCGAGGCGCACGAGTTCGCTGGCCCGCGGCGCGTTGTCCGGCAGGAGCACGTACGGAGCGAGGATCACGAGCGTGACGCCGAGGACCGAGTAGACGATCGTGCGACGTCCGTCGAGGGAGGCCCACCACACCACGGGCAGGACCACCAGGGACGTGAACACCGACGCTCCGGAACCGGTACCGGTGCGGAACAGGGCGAGGGACACGAAGTCGACCGCCAACAGGATCGGGATGAGCGCGACCGCGCGCGGGAACCACAGCGAGATGGCAGCGAGCAGGGTCGCGACGCCGATGGCGACCAGGCTCGCGAGGAACAGCCCGGCGTGGCTGATCTCGAGCGACGGGAGCACCAGGCTCAGCAGCGCACCGAGGGCCAGCAGACCCGTGATCGGGGTCTGCCGGACGAGGGGATTGTCGATGACGCTGGTTGGGCGGGACATGTTCAGGGAAGGCTACTGGTTCGCGGTCCGCCGCGCCGGTGCGTCGACCCGAAGAGGGGCGGACGATCCCGTCTGCCGCCGGGGACGCCGAACGGCGGGGCACCCGTTCCCGGGTACCCCGCCGTTCCAGCGTTCAGGAGCGCAGCGCTCCTGCGTCTCCTGCGCTACTGCGCGCGGCGGCGTCGCATCCGCTGCGCCAGGAGCAGGCCGCCCGCGGCGAGGAGCACCACGGCCAGGATCCCGATCGGCACGACGTTCGCACCCGTCCAGGCGAGGGCACCGTCACCGGCGGAGGACGAGCCTCCCGGCTGGTCACCCGCACCGCCACCGGCACCCGGTCCGGCGCCCGCACCCGCACCCGGCGCAGGCGAGCCCGGCGCAGGGTCACCCGGCGTGGGAGTGGGGGAGCCCGGCGTGGGCGACGGTGATGCCGTCGGCGGTGCCGCGGTCACCGTGAACGCGACCCGGGCCAGCACGACGCCGCCCACCGAAGCGGACACCGTCACCCGACCGGAGGCGGTGGCCGGCACCGCCAGGTCGCTGCTGAACGTGCCGTCGGCATCGGTGCGCACGGTGACCCCGCCACCGAGGGCCGGCGTCGTCGACAGCGTGACCGTCGCGTTCGCGGGGAACCCGGAGCCGGTCACGGTCTGCGTGCCACCGGCGGTGACCTGCGGCGACGCGACCTGGAGGCTCGGCACCGCAGCAGCGACGCTCGAGTACCGCACGACGGTCCGGTCCGTCACCGAGCGCTCGGCGACCGGCACCGTGATGGTGCGGCTGTCGGCGTCGTACGTCCAGTCGGACGCGGCGACGGGGGCGCCGTCGATGGTGACCGACACGGGGCGCTCGGCGTTCGTGAACGTCGCCGTCCACGAGCGGTCGCGCACCTGGCCGGTGAACGAGCCGTCGGCGGGGGCGATGTCGAGCGTGCCGCCGTCCGCCTGCTGGGTGAACCGCATCGTGGTCGACGCGGAGTCGCCAGTCGCACGGGCAGTGGCCTTCGTCGGCTGACCCTCACCCGAGTCCTCGTGCAGGGCGAAGGTGCCGTCGGCGCCGGTCGCGACCGTCACCGTGACCGCGTCGAGCGGTGCGGCGTCGTTCGCGACGTGGTGCGAGCGGGTCGGGACGATGCCGCCGCTGCGGACGAACACCGGCATGGTGGTCAGGTCCGTCGTGACGTCGGCCGTCGTGCCGCCCTCGTACGTCTTGCCGGTGAACCAGTCGGTCCACGAGTCGCCGGCCGGGAACCACACGGAACGGGTGGCGGTGCCGTCGTCACCGTTGCCGGTGGTGACGGGCGCGACCAGCACGTCCTTGCCGTAGAGGTACTCGGAGCCGGCCTGGGCGTAGGACTCCTGCGCCTCCGGGTACTGCAGGTAGAGCGGCTGCAGCATCGGGGTGCCGGTCGCCGTGGCGTCGGCAGCGAGCGTGTACGTCAGGGGGAGCAGGTCCTCGCGGAGGTTGAGGAACTGCTTCGCCGACGCGTTCGCCTCGTCCGGGTACTGCCAGGGCAGCCGGTCGCTGTGGTTGCTGTGCAGGCGGTCGATCGGCTGGAAGGCACCGAACTGGACCCAGCGGGCGTACATGTCGGGCGGGAGCTGGGTCGTGCCCGGCTCCTTGCCCTCGATGCCGTACTGGCCGCCGTTGTGCCCACCGATGTCGTGGCTGATGGCGGACAGGCCGGTCGCTGCCGACTCACCGGGCGTGTAGCCGACCTGCGCTGCGAGTTCCTGCCAGGTCGACGTGGTGTCGCCGGTGAAGTGCACGGTGGTGCGCTTGTCGGCCCACGGTCCGGTCGGGACGGCCTGCGGGTTGCCGTAGCCGCCCGCGGTCAGCGAGCCGTACGCGCGGGAGAACGCCAGACCGCGGCCCTTGAGCTGCTCGTCCGTGTACTTCGCGTACTGCTGGTTGATGAACGCGTCCGGGGTGACACCGTTGGCGGAGTACTTCGAGTTCTCACTGCAGCACCAGTCGAGCCACCACATGTCGACGCCCTCCGGCTGCAGCGACGTGTGCAGGTCGAAGTAGGCCTTGAGCTGGTCGGGGTCCGACCAGTCGAACAGGTAGCGGTCCCCGTCGCCCTTGGTGAGCTTGCCCTTCGCCGTGGCCTGGGCCTGTGCGAACTTCGGGTCCTGGCTCGAGATCGACGGGTGGATGTTGAGGGTGTTGTGGATGCCCTCGGCGTGCCAGTCGGCGAGCAGGCTCGTCATGTCCGGGATGCGGGCCGGGTCGACCGACCAGCCGTCCCACTTGCTGTCACCCTCGTTCGTCGGGCTGCCGATCTTGTAGTCGGTGTCGATCGCCATGACGTCGACGGGGACGCCCTCGTCCTTGAACTTCTTCGCGATGTCCAGGTAGTCCTGCTGCGAGCGGTCGTAGTACTCGGAGTACCAGACGCCGTACGCCCACTGCGGCAGGAGCTTCGACGGCCCGGTCAGGGTCGCCAGGTCCTTCAGCGCGGTCGTGTACTCGGTGCCGTACCCGAAGACGTAGCCGTCCTGGTAGCCCTTGCCGCCGTGGTCGCCACGGGGCGTGGTCTTCTCGGTCGCGGTGTCGTACAGCGCCGAGGCGGTGTCGTCGAGCAGCGACCAGCCGTCCTGGTAGAGCAGGCCCGGGTTGGTCTTGACGGAGCCGTTGGCGGTGTCGAGGTCACGACGGTAGCCGCCGAGCGGGGTGTGCGCGGCGAGCACCGGCGACGCGGTGTCGACGACCGCGATGGTGTCGACGTTCACGTTGCAGTTGTTGTCCACCGTGGGGCAGCCGAGTGCGATGTCGTTCGCGCCCGCGGCCAGGTGCACCGGGATCGTCACCGTGTTCCAGTAGTCCCAGCCGCTGGTCGGGGCCAAGGTGCCGGTGGTGGCTTCCTGTCCGGTCGGTGCGACGGTCAGCGCCGGCGAGTTCCCGGTGCCGTTCGCGTACCGGACCTGCAGGGCGTAGTCGCCGGCGGCGGGGACACCCGTGACGTGCGTGGTCAGTGTCGAGTCGGCGCCGCCCCACAGGCCGGAGGCGAAGCCGTCGCCGGAGAAGCCGTTGTGGTCGCTGGCGACCTGGGCATTGCCGGCCTTGCCGGCGTCCTCGGCCTCACAGACCACGCCGAAGGCGCAGTCCTGGCCGGGGTTCGCAGCGGTCGGCGCCGGGTAGGCAGCGCCCGAGGGGACGATCGCCAGGCTGTCGACGTTCACCCGACCGGAGTCGCCGTCACCGCGGACGACCTTGACGGTGTGCTGACCGGCGGTCAGGTCGAGGGCTGCGGTGGTCTGCTTCCACTCGTCCCAGTTCTTTCCGGCCGGCAGGCTGAGGGCGACCGGAGCGCGGTCGTCGACGACGATGCTCAGGGTGCGGGTCTCGACCTTGCCGTCGCCGCCCTGGTTGTTGGCGTAGCGCATGGCGAGGTCGTACGACCCGGCCTGCTGCACGGTCGTACGGAACGTCATGGAGTTGCCGACGTTCTCGAACCCGGCGGCGAAGCCCGATCCGGTGTACCCGGCGTGGTCCTTCGCGGACGCCAGGCCCTGCAGCGCGAGTGCCTCGCCCTCGCAGAGCGTGCCCACCGCGCACGAGGGCGTCTCGGCGGTGACCCAGGGCGAGCCGGTGACGGCCTGGCCCAGGGAGGTCGTGAGCTTCACCCGGAGGTTGTCCTGGCTGAAGTCGCCGGTGCCCTCCCGGTACTGCACGGTCATCGAGCCGGTGTCGAGCGTCAGCCAGCCGTCCTGCACGGTCTTGGTGAACGGGGTCGCGGCGAAGTCGTCGCGCCCGACCACGTTGAACGTGCCCTGGTCGGTGAACTGCCCGTCACCGGCGTACTCGGTGCGGATCAGGGTGGGGGAGAGCACCTGGAAGCGGGCCTCTCCGGACACCACTGTGCGGGCGTCCGGGGCGGCTGCTGCCGGCAGTGCGGAGATGCCGAGCCCGCCGAGCGCGAGCGCTCCGACCAGGGCTCCGGCGAGGGACGACCCGAGGACGCGTCTGCGCCTCCGGGTCTGCGTGGGATTGGGACGCAAGGGTGTGTGCTCCTCGTGGACGGCGTCGTCCGGTCATTCGTCGGCGGTCTGGCCGCCTTGTGCGGGTACGTGTCCCGCGGCCACCCCCCTAGAGGGCCGCGTTACAACGTGGAAACTGTAGGGCCTCATAGCTCGTACGTGGAAGCCCGCAAGGAGAACGTGTCCCTCGAGCGGCGCTCAGCGGACCAGCCGGGAGGCCCGGATCACCTCCCGCAGACCGGCCCGCCCCTGCGCGGGGGAACGACGACGGGCCGCCCGGCGCGACCGAGGTCACGCCGAACGGCCCGTCGATGGTCGGACGCTCCGGAGGTCACTTCCCCAGGGCGGTGAGGAACCGGTTCGTGTACGACAGGGCAGCGTCCGGTCGGGAGCTGCACGTCGCCGAGGCGGTGCTCTGCGCGCACGGGGTGTCACGGTCGAGCGACCAGTAGTGCACGCCCGCCAGTGCGTTCGCCCGCGCGTACGCCGAGACCGTGTCGACGTCGGCGAGGGTGAACACGTTGCTGACGACGTCGTTCACGCCGATCATCGGCGTGACCTCGATCTTGTTGGACGGAGTGCCGTAGGTGTGCTGCAGGTTCTTGACCGCCTGCACCGTCGAGGCACCCATGTCACAGGCACCGTTCGTGACGACGCACACCGCCGAGGACGCCCCACCGAAGTCCATCGTCATGAGGTTGATCGTGTAGTTCGTCAGCCCCGAGGCCTTGATCGCCGTGACGGTCGTGTCCCCGGTGCTGTTCAGTCCGGCGAACGACCCGTTCGACGCCGCGAGGGTGGCGAGGGTGAACGAGAACCGGAGCTTCGGGTACTGCGCCTGCGCGGCCGCTGCCGAGCTGACGAGCGACCGGATGTCCGCCGCCGACTGGCCGCTCTCGATGTCGAAGTCGATGCCGACCAGGTGCGGCGAGGCGTAGCGGGCGATGAAGGCGTTCATCGCGGCCCCTGAGGTGCACTTGAACGACCCGGCCGCACCACCGGTCGAGACGACGTAGTCGACACCCGCGGCGTCGAGCGCCGGCACGTTCGCCTTCGCGAAGGCGTCGCCGGCCACACCGCCCCAGTTCTCGCTGCCACACGTCCCGGTCGCGAAGGCGAGCGAGAGTGCCCGGAGCTTCGGGACCTTCGTCGCGAGGCTGTTCGACCCGCCTGCCACAGGGATCGTGCTGCCGGTGATCGCGGTCTGCATCACGTTGGTGTTCCAGTTCAGGTTGACCGTGACGTCCTTGTACGGGCTGAACAGGGTCCCGGTGGTGGCGCCGGTCCCGGTGCCGCCGCCGGTGCCGCCTCCGGTCCCGCCGCCGCCGGTGCCCCCGCCGCCGGTGCTGGCGGGGGTGCAACTCCCTGCCGAGGTCCACGGCTGCCCGGAGCCGGTGGCTCCGGAGTGGGTCGCCGGGTCATCGCCCTGCGTCCACCAGTTCGCGGTGTAGTTCGTGCTGCCGGTGCTCACGCTCGCACCGCCGGAGTACGCGGTCGACGCACTCCAGGTCGGTGCGCAGGTCGTCGCGGCGCTCGCCGGTCCGGCGGTGACGAGCGCTCCGCCGAGCACGAGCCCGGCGATCGACGTGACGACTCCGAGACGCCTGATCCGACGTCCGATCGATGGTGTTCTGGTCATGACAGATCCTCCACGATGGGCGGTCCGGGCGACGCTGCCCGAACTCGCGGGAGGTTTTCGAAACCTCCTTGCGTATTCGTACTGCGATCGCCGGCGGATGTCTGTCCGCATTTCGCTGGACGAACAGCCGGGACGTCAACCGCCCCCTCGGTCTCGCGGCGGAGATCGTCCGAAACCTGCTGACCTCGGGCGCCCCGGCCGCCCGGTCGCACCGACCGGTCACCCCGGGAACGGGGGTGCCGTCACGGAACAGGTGACGGGCCTCCCGGGCTGCCCCTGCCGTTCCGCGATCGCGCGCTTGCCGTCCAGCAGCACCCGACAGGTGGCGGTCGCTTCCGGTGGCGGCGTGACGGCGACGCGTGCGCGGTCGCCGGTCAGGACGATCGCCTTCTGCTGCCACCGCGATCCGCCAGTACCGGCCGACAGCGCGGTCGTCGTCACCTGCGGGTACCGGTGCGCGGTCGGTGCGTCGCCCCGCCGCTCGGCCCCGCGGACGGACACGTCGGTCAGGGCTGTTCCGGCAGGGGCGTCCGTGGTGACCTGGTACGTCACCGACCAGGCGTCCGCCGTCTGCTGCCGGATCATGGCGCAGCCGGTCGTCGCCGCGACCAGGGCGGCCGCGATGGTGAGCACGCCGATGGCGCGTGCAGTGGTCGTTGTGGAGTGGCTTCCGTTGGACATGCGTCCAACATCTCCTCCGCCCGGTGCTCGGCGCGACCGCTGCGGGGATGACCGGGGTCATCCTCCGGTCGCGGTTCCGCTGTCGCTGTCGCTGTCGCGTGCCGGGAGGCGCGGGTCAGCTCAGCGGGGCCAGGTCGCGATGACCGCGACCGCGTTGAACAGCACGTGCGCCAGGATGGCGCCGCCGATGCGGTTCGTCATCGCGACCAGGGTGCCGGTCAACGACCCGAGGGCGAAGATCGTCAGGAACACCCGGAAGCCCTCGAGCTGGGTCCCGCCGGCCCCGAGCAGGACGTGCAGGACCGCGAACAGGAACGCGGTGAGCAGCACGGCCAGGAAGCGGGTCCGCGGCGTCAGCTCAGCGGCCATCCGGCGTTGGAAGAGCCCGCGGAAGAAGACCTCTTCCAGGAACGGGCTGACCAGCACGATGCCGATGGCCGACACGACGAGCAGGCCGATGTCCGGCGTGCCGAGGGTCGGCGCCGGCGCGAGACCGGTCGAGCCGGTGAACGCCAGACCGAGGAACACGTCGAACACCCGGCACAGGATCACGATGCCGATCGCGAAGATCGCGTCGCCGAGTCCCAATCGCAGGCGCGCCGCGTGGTCAGTGCCCGCCGATCGGCGCAACACCCAGACGATGCCCGCGACGAGCGGCAGCCAGACGGCGAAGTCGGCGACCAGGACCTGCATCACAGGCGGCTGGATCTTCCCCGCGGTGCTGAAGCCGGCTGCGACCCGGGCCAGGATGACCGCCACGCCCAGCGCGACCAGCAGGATCACGAGGTCCCGCTGGCGACTGGTGTCGGGCTCGGCGTGGGTCACGTCGGACTCGGTGCTCATGGGCTCACCGTAGAGGACGGGAGGCCCAGAACGGCCGATACAGCCGAGCGTTGCTCGATCATGTGGCACTATTTGAATGCCGTACACCGGGACATCCCCGGGCACTCGTGTTGGGACCACGGGCGAGCGGCGGGATCGTCGGGGAAGGCGGGCCGCGTGGAACTACGCGACTACATCACCGTGCTACGTAAGGGATGGGTCCTCATCCTGGTCTTGGCACTCGTCGGGGTTGCCGCTGCCGCTGGCTTCTCCCTGCTGAAGAAGCCGGTGTACTCCGCTTCGGCGCAGGTCTTCGTCTCGACGGAGACCTCGGGTAGCGCGAGCGACCTGGCGCAGGGCAACACCTTCACCCAGCAGCGCGTCCTGACGTACTCGAACCTGGTGTCGACGCCGATCGTGCTCCTGCCGGTCATCTCGAAGCTCCAGCTCGACATGAACGCCGATCAGCTCGCGACGATGGTGTCCGCGACCGCGCCGACGAGCACGACCCTGATCTCGATCAGCGTCAACGACACGGATCCGGTCCAGGCCGCGGACATCGCGAACGCGACCTCGCAGAGCCTGACCAACGTCGTCGAGGACATCGAGGCCACTGACGAGAAGGGTTCGAGCAGCGTCAAGCTCACCCGCGTGAAGCAGGCCGACGTGCCGAGCAGTCCGGTCAGCCCGAACGTCCCCGTCAACGTGGCCCTGGGCCTGCTGGTCGGCCTCGCACTGGGCGTCGGCATCGCCGTGCTCCGCGAGACGCTGGACAACCGTGTCCGCACCGAGCAGGACGTCGAGAAGATCAGCGACAAGCCGGTCGTCGGCGGCATCGCCTTCGACAGCAAGGCCTCGGAGCGTCCGCTGATCGTGCAGGTCGACCCGCGCAGCCCGCGTGCCGAGTCGTTCCGCACGCTCCGCACGAACCTGCAGTTCCTGGACATCGGCACCGGCGCCCGCACCTTCGTGATGACGTCGTCCGTGCAGTCCGAGGGCAAGAGCACCACGGTCGCCAACCTGGCGATCGCCCTCGACAGCGCCGGGTTCCGCGTCATCCTGATCGACGCGGACCTGCGCCGTCCCCGCGTCGCCGAGTACATGGAGGTCGAGACCAACGCCGGCCTCACCGACGTGCTCATCGGGCGCGCCGAGCTGGAGGACGTCGCCCAGCCCTGGGGCCGCGGCAACCTCGTCGTGCTGCCGGCCGGTCAGATCCCGCCGAACCCGTCCGAGCTCCTCGGTTCCCGCGCCATGCAGGACCTCATCGAACGCCTGGAGGGCGAGTTCGACTACGTCCTGTTCGACGCCCCACCGCTGTTGCCCGTCACCGACGCCGCGATCCTGGCGAAGAAGGCCTCCGGCGCGATCGTCGCCGTGGCCTCGGGCAAGACGCACAAGGGCCAGTTCGCCGCTGCGGTCTCCGCACTCGAGAGCGTGGGCGCGCCCATCGCAGGCTTCGTCATCACGATGATGCCCGTCCGCGGTCCGGGCGCCTACGGCTACGGCCGGTACGGCTACGGGTACGGCTACGGCCTCGAAGAGGACGAGAACACACCGAAGGTCAAGCCGCCGAAGCGCGGCGGGAAGAAGCTCGGCGCGCTGAGTCGCGCCGAGCGCTGAAGCGAGGTCGGGGGACATGAACGCACGCCGGGGGACCCGAAACCTCGGCTCGACGCGTACACGAACGACCTTGATCTGGGTCGCCATCGTGATCGTCGTGCTGGTCGTCATCGACATCGCGCTCGTCACGCTCGCACTGGGGCGCACCGCGCCGAACTCGGGTGACCCGGCGGGCCCCATCCCGACCTTCTCCAGCTCGCCCCGCTCCAGCACGAGCTCGCCGACGCCCACCGCTGACGCCGCCGGCGCACGTCGGTCCCTCTCCGCGGTCGACGGCCAGGAGGCATGGCGCGCGACCGACGGCACGTGCGGCGGTCCTGCACCCACCCTCGAGCACACCCTCGACGCCGGTGCGACCTGGAAGCCGGTCACGCTGGGAACGGACGTGTCGTCGCTGATGGCGATCCGCGCCTCCAGTGCGAACCTGACGGTCCTGGCCGGCGTCGGCGACGACTGCACCACCACCGTCCGCACCAGTACCGATGACGGCGTGACCTGGACGGCCGGCAGCCCCGGCGCGGCCGGCGCAGGTGTCTCGACGGCCGGCATCGTCTTCGCCACCGGCGTCGTAGAACCGCCCTGCAGCGAGCCGATCGAGGCGTACCAGGGCAAGTCGACCTCCGTCGTGATCTGTGACGGGCAGCTCGAGTGGCGTGGCGGCGCAGGCGAGTGGGTGGACGTGCCGCTCAGTGGTGTTCGCTCCGTGGCGGACGCGGGCATGACGTACACGCTCGCGCGCATCAACACGGAGCTTTGCGATGGCGTGCAGATCGAGTCGCTGCCGGCTGTGGACGTCACGCCGGAGACGTCCACGACTCCGATCGGATGCGATGCGGACGTGGCGACCTCAGAGCCGCTGAGCCTGGACCGCGTCGATGACCACGTTTGGCTGTGGGCAGGAGATACCGTGTCAGTGTCCGCCGACGGCGGTGCGACATGGTGACGGTGACACACCGGACGGCTCAGAGGCAGGGCGCCTGGGCCACCGTCTACGGCCGTCGCCTCGTCATCACCGATGCGCTCGCCCTCATCTGGGTGACCTTCGGGGTCCAGATCGCTTGGTTCGGTTTCGACAGGCGCACCGTAGCCGGAAGCCCTGCTGACCTGGCACTCGGCTACACCGCGGTCTCCGTGTTCATCGTTGTCGCATGGATGATTGTGCTGGCGCTCTACGACACTCGAGATCCGCGCTACATCGGTAGTGGCGCTGGCGAGTATCGCCGCGTAGTCGATTCGGCCATCCGCCTGTTCGCCTTTGTGGCTATCGTCGCTTACGCGTTCAAGTTCGACATCGCCCGAGGATACGTCTTCATCGCCTTCCCGACTGGCGTCCTGGTTCTGCTCCTCACCCGGTGGATGTGGCGGCAATGGCTCAATGCTCAGCGACGTAACGGCAGATACTCGGCCCAGGTCGTCCTTGTCGGTTCGCTCACGTCGGTAGAACACCTCGCGAGGGAACTGAGCCGGCATCCGGAAGAGGGCTACCGCGTCGTTGGTGCCTGTGTTCCGATTGGCGAGAACGGCACGACGTTGCCACTGTCAGGGATACCTGTACTTGGTCCTATCGCCGACGCCGTCCGAGCGCTCCGCGCGGCAGGAGCCGATACCGTTGCCGTCACGAGTTCCGACGACCTCGGCGCGCAGGCCGTTCGTGAACTCAGCTGGGAGCTCGAAGGAGGGCGCGAGCACCTCATCGTCGCTCCGAGTCTGACCGAGATCAACGGGCCGAGAATCCACACTCGCCCGGTAGCCGGCCTTCCGCTGATCCACGTCGAAATGCCTCGCTACGATGGGAGGACGGTTCTAGTCAAACGTGCTTTTGATCTCGTGGGCTCGGCTGTGCTGATCGTGGCACTCTCCCCGCTGTTGATCGTCCTTGCGCTAGTCGTCAAGCTGACGAGCCAAGGGCCGGTGCTCTACCGGCAGGAACGTGTCGGTCAGAATGGCGCGCCCTTCAACATGCTCAAGTTCCGGTCGATGCGGGTGAATGCCGATGACGAGTTGGCCGCTCTTCTCGCCGAACAGGGACGGGGGGACACCCCTCTGTTCAAATTGGAGAACGACCCGCGCATCACCCCAATTGGGCGGGTGCTGCGTAAGCACTCGCTTGACGAGTTTCCCCAGTTGTTCAACGTGCTCTTTGGCACGATGAGCCTGGTAGGTCCTCGTCCTCAGCGCGAAGGCGAGGTCGCCCTCTACGACGCCGCCGCGCGGCGGCGTCTACTGCTGAAGCCGGGAATGAGCGGTTTGTGGCAGGTAGGGGGAAGATCTTCCCTCGGATGGGAAGACGCCATCCGCCTAGATCTCTACTACGTCGAGAATTGGTCTCTAACCGGAGATCTCCTGATTCTTTGGAAGACGGTTCGAGCGGTGCTCGCTCCCGGGGAGAGTGCGCATTGAGCACCTCGATCATAATTGCTCTAAGCCACCTAGAGCAGTGGCCCACCACGGCTTGCCACGAAATCGAAGTGGAGGTGCTGAATCATCGGTGCACCGTCAATAGAGCAACATCGAGCTCGCTTCGTACCTCAGCGGAACGGAGAGGGGTGTGTGCTTCGAGAGCACGCTTCTTCGAACTACACGCATTCCCACGCAGGTACGCCTGAGCCGTAGAAAGGGCTAGATCATGAACGGTGCTCCCGAGCTGCGTGTGATCCTCCACGTTACGGAATGCTACGAAGGCGGGGTGGAACGCGCGATTAGGACAATCGTGAGGAACTCGCCTCAATTTGAACATCGGCTTCTTGCGACCGGCCGCGGCTTGAATGACGAGAGGCAAGAATCACTGTTCTCTCAGATAAATGAACTTCCTGATACTCACGTCGCTCGATTGCGGATGATCCACAGCGCGGTCCGGGCGCCGGGTATCGATTTGATTCATGCCCATTCTAGCTGGGCGGGCTTTTACGTCCGTGTGATGCCGAGGCTCCCGCAGGTTATTTATCAGCCTCACGGTTTCGCGTTTGAGATGTCAAGCGCCCTGAAGAAGGGATTGTTCGCGGGGGCCGAGTGGCTTTTGGCTTTGCGCCCCCAACGATTCGCGGTTCTTTCGCCTCGTGAAGACCTGCTTGCGAAGCGCTTGAATCGTCGAAGAGAAAGAATACTGGTCCCGAACGTGCCCACAGTGCCGATTCGGAGGTCCGCGAGGCCCGCTACTGCTGCGTCAATCATCATGGTAGGGCGCATATCCGTTCAAAAAGATCCTTCGTTCTTCCTATCGACCCTCCGGGCTGTCCGTCGTGAAGTGCCTGGAGTGCAAGCTGTTTGGGTAGGAGACGGCGACCCGACCGGACGGCGAGCGCTTCAGGCAGAGGGTGTCCGAGTGACGGGCTGGGTTCCGTCTGAGCGGCTGATTTCCGAACTGGACAGCGCATCAGTGTACGTCCATTCCGCCGCTTACGAGGGGTTTCCGCTGAGCGTGCTGGATGCCGCAGCGCGAGGACTACCCGTTGTAGCGCGAGCAATTCATGCCTTTTCAGGTTCAACGGTTGCACAGTACGAAACCGTCGATAGTATCGCAACAGCTGTTTCTCAGCTGTTGGTCGACGGACCCCATAAAGATCGAGCATCAGCCAGGAATGATTCGCTGCTCGACCAGATGAGCGAACGGCGTCAACGCGAACAGTTGAAGCGGCTCTACGAGCCGCCCGCCGCTGGCTATCCAGCACCCGCGTCAGTCCTTGGCGCTGGTGACCATCATGGCGAAGACGAGCGGTTGTCGACGCTTGCGCCAAGGCCTAATCCCTCAGGCTTGAGAGACGGGAGGACACGATTGAGAAACGCCATTGGCGCGACGAGTTTGATGCAGGACCTGCGGGCTAATCTGGAGGGCCGTGATGGAAGCGCCTCCGTCGCTGCCACCGTCCTGACGACGCGATTTCTAGCGACGTTCCTCTTCCGGGTTTCTCAAGCACTTGGGCGAAAGCGGCTGATTTTCCCTGCGGGCATCGTGAAACAGTTTAACCAAGTGATCACCGGCGCAGATCTAGCGTGGCAGGCGAGTGTCGGGCCAGGGCTGGTGCTTTATCATCCAGTCGGTGTTGTAATCGGACCTGATTGTGTTATTGGGCGAAGCGCCGTGCTTCAGCAGGGAGTCACCATCGGCGGGACCGGGCGCCCGCGGAGCGGCAATACATCTCCCACGCTGGGAGATGAGGTGTTCGTAGGTGCCGGGGCTCGAGTGATCGGGCCTTGTGAGATCGGTTCACGAGCGCGCATAGGTGCAAACGCAGTGGTGGTCAAAGATGTTCCCGTCGGGGCCGTCGCCGTCGGCGTTCCTGCCGCGTGGAGATACCCGTCTTGATCACCTACTATGTTGTAGGGCTTGGAGCTTGGCTTGGCGCTTATGTCTCGAAGCTGGTCAGTGCCTCACGAGACTCAAGCGGGCGGCGGTATCTGCTCGGCGACGTGAATCGCGGGACGCGATGGACAATATTCGACGTTCTAGCCGTCGCAGTGTTGGTGTCATTCTCGGCCCTTCGGTCTGACGTCGGTACGGACTTCTCGATGTACAACCGGCTATACACCTCGCTCGTGCCTAGCCTGCCTTGGTGGCCTCAAATCCAAGCTTCCCAGCAAGAAGTCGGATATTCAACTCTGAGCTTGTTCCTGCGCGAACTTACGGCATCACCGCACGCCATATTCTGGGCGTCTGCCCTGCTCACGGTGGTACCCGCCTATGTCGCGGTCAAGCGAGAAAGCAGGGACCCCGGGTTGGCGATCCTGCTCTACGTACTTCTTGCTTTCTATGTGAGCCCGTTCAATATCGTGAGGCAAGGAATCGCAATCTCCCTGAACTTTCTCGCGGGCACCTACTTGGGACGTAGTCGATTGATGTTCATAGCGCTGAACATTGTGGCGACGCTCTTTCACACGACAGCTGGGCTCGCCGCCCTTTTCCAGTGGGTGGCTTACAGATGGAAGCCAAACGGGTGGTCCGTTCTCGGCATTTCTATATTGACCGGCATCTTCTCTACTGCAGTTTTCGCTATCCCCACTGTCAGCAGTTGGCTGGCGCGAATCAGTCCTCGGTATGAGGCGTACGTGACGAGTGCCGACGCGGCCGGTTTGGGCACCTATCTGCTAGTTGTGGCGCAGATCGCTCTCGTCATACTATGCCTATACCTAAGCCGCAAAACCGGAGTGGACTCTTGGCTAGGCATTGTCGCTCTCAGCCTCGTCTTCCTCGTGCTGGGGATCCAAGTGGTGGCAGCGGCGCGAATGCAATACTACTTCGGCATTTTTTTGGTCCTGCTGTTACCCAATCAGATTGCGAAGATGGAGCGAGGAGCGAATGTCGTGCGTTTCATCCTGATAGCAGGCGGCGCTCTATATTTCGGCTTCCACCTAGCGAATTATGGAGACTTGCTCCCTTATCGAACCTACCTGGGCCCGGGCGGTGCACCTTGACTAACAATGAGAACGGCCCCGTACGCGACGATGAAGCCCGCGTCGCGGTACTGTTGCCCACAGTGCGCGTGGACGATTGGCTAGACGAAGCTGTGTACTCGGTGTTGCAGGACCTTCCCCTCGGCACGGGCGTGCTGATTGTGATGCATGATGGCATTCAGCCGGATCCATCCCGCGGATGGATGGCAGATCCGAGAGTCATTGTGAGGTCGACCGCCGTGCGTATCGGCGTGGCCGCGCAACTGAGCGCCGCCATCGAGGAACATTCTGCGACATACTATGCTCGGATCGATGGGGACGACGTGTCTGTACCAGGCAGATTCGCGGCGCAACTTGCGTACTTGGATGAAAATACGCAGTGTGGGCTTGTCGCCGCGCAGGCTTTGCGGATCAACTCCGCTGGGGATCCTATTGGTGCATTCGGGGCTGCGACAGGCGACGACATACGCCGATCGCTACTGGAGCGGAATAGGATCGTCCACTCGACGGTGATGTTCCGAGCAGAATCGTACAGAGCAGCAGGTGGCTACAAACCGCTGTTGCGGCAGATGGAGGACTACGACCTGTGGCTCCGCATGGGCGTTCTGGGTCCCCTCGCAGCTCTCGAGCAGGAACTCGTTTGGTATCGCTTGCATGATGGCCAGGTGAGCCGCGGCGCAAAACCCTGGGGTAAACATGTTGCTGCTGTCCGAAGCGGGCGACGAGCGCTCGCAGTCGCACTCAATGAACCGTGGTCGTCCGCTTGGGCTCACGAGTTTCGTTGGAGGGTGGCGCAGTCATTGAGGTATTTCGGCCTACGCAGGCCAGGATATGACAGTGCTAACAACATGACAGGAACTAAATGACGAGTTTCTTCAAGAACCTGGGAAAACGTCCCTTAACCTCCCGGTTGGCGTCATTTTCCGCGGCAGCTACTCATGTTTTCGGTCTCGCGTTACAGAACCTGCTTTCGAGGAGCACCGTATTAGGTGACGCTGGCGCGGACGTCTCGTTGACAACCTACGGCATCCGTGAAGGCTTTGTCTTCCTCACTATCGAATCGATCGCCCGGGGGCAAATCAGGCCGCGTCGGCTACTGCTCTGGCTCGACGAGAGGCCAATTCGCAAGCTACCTCGTAGCCTTCGCCGCCTGCAGCGCCGCGGGCTCGAGATATTCTGGACCGAGGACATAGGGCCGTATAAGAAGATCATTCCGTATGTGCAGTCGCAGCGCAGCCCGGATGTCTCTGTTGTAACTGCGGACGACGACGTGCTTTATCCCGTAGACTGGCTCTACAAGATCGTCCAGGCTGCTCGTACACAAGACTCGGCGGATGTCATCGCCTACCGAGCTCATCGGTTCACCATGGATCAAGAAAGGGGCGGCGCGGCGCCCTACAACTCGTGGCCGGAGTGCCGAAGTGCCGACGCGTCGAGTCTCAATTTCGCCACCGGCGTCTCGGGCGTGCTTTACTCCTCCAAATTTCAGGGCGTTCTGCGCGCCGCAGGATTCGAATTCAAGCAATCTGCTCCCCGGGCGGACGATGTCTGGCTACATGCTGTTGCATTACGGCATGACATGAGTGTGCGACAAGTGGTTGCGGACCCGCAGTACTTCCCTCCGATACCGCTTATCCAGCGTTTCGGGTCCCTTGCCGCGACGAATGTCAGTAGGAGCGGTAACGACGCGCAAATTGCTACGACCTACAACGCGGACGACTGGTCCAAGATCAAACGGCTTCATGACGCTGAAGCCGTCGGACCAGAGGGCGCTGCCTGATGGCGGGTACTGCCGGCCGCGCTCCCCGTGCAATCAGGTTGAGCATGATTTCCAATGCCGTACCGCCTATGGCTGCGTTTCTCTGCGCGCCTCTTTTGGCTCAGGGGTTGGGTCTTGAGCAACGGGGAGCGGTGGCTGCTGCTACCGCGCCGTTGCTGCTCGCTATAAGCAGCATCACTTTCGGGCTGCCGGAAGCCGTCACTTACTTCGTCGCTCGGGGACGAGGCCAGGCGACCGTCTGGAAATCTTGCTTGGCAATACTAATTGGTGGCTTACTTGCTACAGTCGGGTTGTGGGTGCTCGCTCCGATCCTTTCTGGTGGTAATGATCGAATAGCGAAACTGATTGCGATCTCCGCCTTGTCACTTACTCCAGCGCTCCTGTTGGGAGTGTTTCGCGCTGCTGCGGGGGCAGTAGGGCTCTGGCAGCTAACGGCGCTCGAGAGCGTCGTTGGGGCTGTCATGCGCTTGGTCTGGGTTGGCCTTTTGTTCCTGTCGGACAACCTGAATCCATTATCTGCAACAGTGGCAATGTCTGTTACGCTGTTTGTGGGAATTGTGGCTTATGCTCCCCTGACGAGAGCAGCTTGGGGCGACGCTCCAGGTAACGCGCAGCCTCGCTATGGCGAACTCTTTCATTACGGCTCTCGCGTGTGGATCGGCTCGCTGAGCGGCATTCTGCTCACATATCTTGACCAAACGATCATGACGCCGTTATCGTCGGCGAGAGAGTTGGGGTTGTATTCCGTCTGCGTGAGCATATCTGCTGTGGTTCTCGTTTTCAATACAACCCTTCGAGGCGTGGTCTTTGCTGCCGAGTCCGCCGGACCGGTTACGCACCGCTTGGTGCAGTCGACTCGCCTCTCAAACCTAGCAACGGTACTGATCGCATCCTTGGTCGCACTGGTTAGTCCTTGGGGGCTCCCTCTCCTGTTCGGTGCAGAATTTACGGGCGCTACCCCGGTCTTATTCGTGCTTCTGTTGGCGGTCGTGCTGGGGAACCCCGGCTCTCTGGCCGGCGTTGGCCTTAGCGCGCGCGGCAGGCCGGAGATGCGTAGCATGTCGCTCGCAGTAGCTTGCGTTATCAATGCTGCTTTGGTCGTGGTTCTGGTGCCGGATCACGGAGCGATGGGTGCGGCTTGGGCTACAGTGGTGGGTAATGTAGTCTCCGCGGGTCTCAATCTAATGTGGATGAAGATCCTATTCGCGGTGCCAGTTGGGGCTTTCCTAATTCCACGGCGCGGCGACACCATGGCCGCTAATGTCTTCGCGAGGCGGATGCTCGGGAGATAGGACCTTTTACAAGGAGAGCTGAGACGTAGGTGCCGGGGCTCGATAGATCAGGTTGGTGATTGGAAAACTCAGTGGATGCTCCGTTGCTTACCGTCGTTATGACGGCGCATAATGACCGTGAATCGATTGGTGAGTCGCTACAATCTGTAGCTGCTCAGACGTCAAGTGGTTTCAAATTCCTCGTCGTTGATGATGCGTCCGAGGATGGCACTCCCGACTTGCTCGAAGTGTTTGCAGCCGAACACCCGCATACTTCGCTGGTTTTGCTGCCAACCAATGTCGGTGTGGCTGCAGCGCGCAATCTGGCCGTTCGGGCTGTTGATACTCCGTATGTCCTCTTCGTTGATAGTGACGACGTGCTGCGAGACGACGCGGTGTCCGTGTACCTTCCGCACCTCGCAAGCGCATCGGCGGATATCGTGGTTTCGCGCGCTGTATCTCAATCAAGAACGAACCTTTCGCAGTGGATTGTTGTTGATCACCACGAGCAAGTTGGGGCGTTGAGTGCGAGGGATTGTCTGCGAGCTGTCGCGCGTGCCCAGCTTCACGGGTACCTTTGGAACAAGGTGTTGAGGACGTCGCTCGTCCGCGCCGCTCCTTTCCCGGACCTCAGCTCTCAGTCAGACTTAGCGGGGGTGGCCGGGTTCCTGGCATTAGCAGAGGTTGTTGTGATGATACCGGAGGTGACTTACGAGTACAGGTTGCGTGCCGGTTCCATCACCAATTCGAAAGCGCAATTGCCGGCTAACATCTACGCATGCTTAGCGGCCGTTGAGTCTGCGTTCGAAACTAAAGCAATGACTCATTCGCACATGGCGGACCTCCAGTTCGCTCGGATTTGGTTTAGGCTGCGGGCATTGCACGCAGCGATGGCTCTCAGGGATGAAGCGGAGCTAAGACGTGCCAGGGGGGCGCTTCTGCGTGGAATCAGCCTGACCAAGCTTGTGGCTGTGTGGCGTCTAGACCGCCGGTTGGGGATGATGGCTACGGTTGCAGCGCTTTCGCCATCGGTGTACGCCAGCGCGTATCGGTTCCTAAAGCGAAGGCGGGAGTTCCGCCACTAGGACAGCCCGCGCTCCAAGTTGCGATAACGGGGGTGGCGCCACTGACCGGGACGAGAACCCGGGCAGGTGGAGGCTTACTGGGTTGACGTGAGCATGGTCCGCCTGACGGATGCGGAGGCAGTCTTTGCACATTAGGATCGAGTTATGTCCGACCTGCCCGAGTCGCGACGGACCGCTGTACGCCGGGGGACTAGGGCCCGGATCGCGCTGTGGATCGTCCTTGTGCTCGTCCTCCTGCTGATCTTCGCCGTCGCCTGGCTAGGTGCGCGAGGGTTCCTCGCGAAACGTCACCTAGAGCAGTCTGTTGCCCTCGTGAGCACGCTCCGATCCGAGATCACCAACGGCAACACGTCCGCGGTGGAACAGACGGTTGAGCGGTTGGAAGACCACGCGTCGGCGGCGCGCAGCCTCACCAGCGATCCGATTTGGGGACTGGCGCAGCACACTCCTTTCTTCGGTTCGAACCTTCGTGCAGTACGTGAGGTTGCTGTCGTCGTCGATGACGTCGCCGCCGGGGCTGTCCGACCGGTTTCCGAGGTCCTCGGCAAGCTCAACGGCGACGCCTTTGTCCCGGAGAACGGACGCATCGACCTGCAGCCGCTCGTTGATGCTCAGCCGGCAGTTGCGCGTGTGACGAAGACGCTGGTGAAGGCAGGCGGCGAAGCTGATGCCATCGACACAAGTGCGACACTGTCGCCGGTGACGTCGGCGGTCAATCAACTCCGGAACGCGCTGGGGACGGTGACGCGTCAGGCTGCCACTGCAAACACGGTCGTGCAGCTCGCGCCGGGGATGCTCGGGCACGACGGCGATCGTGCCTATGTGCTGCTCTTCCAGAACAACGCCGAGTTGCGTGCCGGTGGCGGTATCCCCGGAGCTGTGGCCCTGCTGCAGGTGAAGGACGGAGCGATTAGCCTCGGGGACCAGGCCGCGGGGGCGTCCTTCGGGCCGTATCACAAGCCTGTTCTTCCACTGTCGGCCCAGACGACCAGCCTGTACGGCGACATCACCGGACGGTACATGCAGGATGTAAACCTTACGCCGCGCTTCAACGTGACCGGAGCGCTCG
Organism: Curtobacterium sp. MCBD17_030; assembly: GCF_003224255.1. Lineage (NCBI taxonomy): Bacteria > Bacillati > Actinomycetota > Actinomycetes > Micrococcales > Microbacteriaceae > Curtobacterium > Curtobacterium sp. MCBD17_030. Next base: position 30,379 of record NZ_QKLI01000023.1, read on the forward strand.
CGCGAGAGATGTGGAAGCAGAAGTTCGGTCAGCAGGTCGACGGGGTGCTCGCGATCGATCCGGTGACCCTCGGCTACATCCTCCGAGCCACCGGTCCGGTGCAGCTACCGACCGGGGACACGCTGACGTCGGGCAATGCCGCGAAGCTCCTGCTCAGTGATGTCTATGCCAAGTACCCGGACACGACAGTCCAGGACGCGTTCTTCGCGTCGGCGGCGAGTGCGGTCTTCGAGAAGGTGTCGAGCGGCGGGTTCGACACCAAGAAGTTTATCGCTGCGTTGTCCGACGGTACGAAGGAGGGGCGTCTCCGGCTCTGGAGCGCGAACCAGGCGGAGCAGAAGCAGATCGCGCGCACCGCGGTCGCCGGTGGCCTCCCGACCGCATCGGCGCAGACCCGTGAGTTCGGCGTCTACCTCAACGACGGTACCGCCGCGAAGATGGACTACTACCTCGACAAGAAGGTGTCCGTCGGCAGCTCCGTATGCCGAAAAGACGGGCGACCAACTTCGGTGGTCGAGGTCACGCTGAAGAATGCGGCGCCCGTCGATGCTGCCATGAGCCTCCCGCGCTACGTCACTGGCGGGGGCGACTTCGGGACCGAGCCGGGGAAGATCAAGACCCTGATGGCGGTGTACGCGCCCCCGGGCGCGATCTACCTCGGCGCCTCTCAGGACGGCAAGGGCGCTGCCCTGCGGACCGCGATGGACGGCGAGCACCCGGTGGCGCAGATCGAGACGTTGCTCGCGCCGGGCCAGAGCACGACCTTCCGCGTCGCGTTCCTCGGGGAGGCAAAGTTCGCGAAGGCCGGCGTGCAGGCGGAGTCAACACCAGGCGTCCGCCAGACCAAGGTCGAGCCGCTGCGATTCGACTGCGGCGAGCCGGTCCCGGTCGGCTGACGCCGAAGAGCGTGCGGAGAATAGGGCACTGGAGGAGCGTCCTCGGCGCATGGCGAAACGGCGTTTCGCCAGACTACGCACCCGGCCGTGCCCCCAGTCCGGGGGCGTTAGAGGACCTGAGTGGATGTCTACCCGCACTCAGCTGGTGCCTCGGGCTTCGCGAAAGAGGGCGATCCGTGACAGGACGTTGCCCGTGACCTGGGGTTCTCCCCATCAGGCGTGACGTGCCCGACCTGAACGGCTGAGGAAGCACCCGCAAGCTGAGAGCCGGTCCAGCCCCTGTTCACGAATCCGTTGCATGAAGGGTGGCAACGAACTGTGAAAGTCCGCTAGATTGAGGGAACTTCGCCAATCGCACTCGCCATCTCTGGCTGTGGGGGATTGACTTCTGCGGAGGCAGGGCTCTGGTATCAGGGTCTGTCAGATCAGATCACTAGGGGAAACTTCATGAAGAAGCTCATCGCCGCGGTCGTGCTGGCTGGCGCCGCACTGCTCGCAACGCCGGCTGCCGCCAACGCCGCTGGTTACGCACCCGACTCCAACGTTGTCGTCTCCGGCAACTACGTCGCCGGTGGCGTCGTCATCGTGAACTTCAGCGAGGGCGCGTTCCAGAACAACGAGACCGTCAACGTGCAGATCACCGGTGCCGGTGTCTCCTCCGCGACGCTCGGCGCTCTGCCGGTCACCACCGTCTCGAAGGCGTACACCGCCGGCGCCGACGGCTCCCTCCCCGTCCGCGTCACCCTCCCCGTGGGTGGCTCGGGTTCCTACAACCTGACCGCCACTGGCGCCACTTCCGGTGTCGTCGGCGTCGCGTCCTTCACCATCGCGCCGGCTGACGCCGCCGCGGTTGCTGCTGGCTCCAACGGCACCAACGGTTCCCTCGCCTTCACGGGTTCGACCGTCTCCGCCCTGGCCCTCTGGGTCGCCGGTGGCGCAGTCGTCCTCGGTGGCGGCCTGCTCGTCGTGCGCGGCTCGGTCCGTCGCCAGCGCGAGACCGTCTGAGCTTCAGCTCACTGAACGAAACCCCCGGGGCCGAGAGGCTCCGGGGGTTTCGTCGTTCGTGGGGTCGAACTCGAGCTCCGGATCAGGTCACGATCAGGAGGACGGCGACCACGGCGATCACGGCGATAGGGGCTGCCACCCACAGCCACCACGGGAAAGCGGACGGGCGACGGTACTGTCTGCGATTCGGGTTCACCTGCTGACCGTACGACCTCGACGTGCAGGTCTGGCGCCGTGAGGAGCCGTCGACGCCGAACTCCATGGAGTTGACGGGTGATCGTCACATGTCGGACACAGAGCCCGGCGCCTTCGGCAACTCCCACACCTCCGCGTACCGCTCCCGCACCAGCGGCCACACCTGCGCGACCGCGTCCTCGACCGAGCGCACCGAGTCGCTGAGCGGCGGGGTCAGCACGAACTCGTGGGGGATCGGTCGACCGGATCGGTCCCGCCGGCCTTCGGGGTCGGGGAACCGCACGGCGAGCATCCCGGTCCGCCGCCGGATCGTGGCCGGCGCGTCCCGGACGCCGGCGAACGCCTCCTCGAAGCGGGCCAGTGGGTCCTGGCCGGGCTGCTCGGTCGACAGGAAGCGGAAGCCCCACGTGCGGCCGCGGGTGGCCCAGATGAAGTTCATGCGTCGTCTCCTCGGCGCAGGACACGGTCGTCCACCCCGCGGTCCAAGTCCTCGGCGAAGCGTGCGAGCACCCGGGTGGTGAACTCCCGTTCGGCTTCGGCCTGGTCCTTCACCTTCGCGACCTTCTTGGCGGCGAAGCTGACTGCCCTCGAGCCGAGTCCGCCGCCGATCATGCTGACGGCGGCGCCGACCAGGTTCGACTTCACGAGCTTGGACGTGCCGAGGAACCCGACGACCGGTCCGACGAACTTCAGCAGCTGTTCGGCGACCTGGGCACCGCGTTGCCGTGTGGAGGCCCACTTCGCGAAGCGCTCGAACGGCAGCATCGCGGTCATCGGCAGCAGCAGGTCCACACCCGTTCGGGTGGTGACGTCGATCTTCCCGGGCTCGAACTTGGCGGACGACAGCAGCAGGAAGTCCTCACCGACGTCGAGCGCGTCGGGGTCCTCGACGAAGCTCTGCAGCACGCTGCGCAGCTCGTCGAGCTCCCCGCCGGCCTTGCCGATCACGAGCTCGCGGAAGTCCTCGACGTCCAGGTCGGGCAGCAGATCGGCCTTCGACAGCGCGATCGTCCAGATGCGTGGGAAGCGGGTCAGGCGCTTGCCGTCCTCGAGGACGTCGTCACGCAGGGCGTAAAGCCCGGTGTGGAAGTCGGTGAGCAGGGCCTTCAGGTAGCGCTCCTCCTCTCCGGCGTTCTCGGCGAGCAGCTGTCCGTCGACGAGGACGACGGCGACGTCCGCGCTGAGGAGGGACCGGAAGGTCTCGATCCGGCGGGCTGATTCGTCCGCCGAGCTCGGGTCCTCCTCGAACCACTCGCCCGGGTAGTCGTGCCACACGATGCCCAGTGGCTTCGCCGCCTTCTGCTTCGAGCGGCCCTTCGGCAGGTCGTCGGCTGACGGCTCGATGACGAACCGGTACGCGGAGGCGCTGAACCGGTTGGCGCTCGGGACCGTGGAGCTGTCGCGCATGCCGAGGTAGTTGCGGTGCAGGGTCCGGCCCTGCGCACGGTCCTCCGCGGTCACGGCGTACCGGTTCGCCCGCCGGACCTTCGGCTCCTGGGCGGCGCCGTAGAACGACGAGAGCAGGACGGTCTTCCCGCTGCCACTGCCTCCGAAGACGGCGATGTGCTGTTCCATCGTGGTGCTGGTCGAGGCCATGCTCCGACCGTAGGCGCGTGCACCTTGACGCTCGTCGCGCGACGGCGGGCAGGTTGGTGCAAATTGGCCGTTGAGAGTGCGTCAGCCCCGCCGTCGCCGGGCCGCCGCCGCGAGCAGCACGACCCCGAGCAGCGCCCCGAGGACCGCGCCCATCGTGTTCGCCACGACGTCGTCGATGGTCGCGAACCGTGCCGGCAGGAACAGTGCCTGCCCGGTCTCGATCGTGGCGCTGACGAGCAGGCCCGCCCCCGCACCGGCCCACCACCACCGCGCACCGGCGAGCAGGACCACGAGCAAGCCCAGCGGCACGAAGAACGCCACGTTCGCCAGTGACTCGATCACCGGGTAGCCGAACCAGCTCGGCGCTCCGTGCCGGTGGGCGGCACCGATCAGGCGGTCGATCCACGGCTGCGCCCGCGAATCGACGGGCGTGCCCCAGAAGCCGATGAGGACCACCGCCACCGCGTACGCGACGGCCAGTGCCCCGGCGATCCGGCGACTGCGGCCGGTCGCGTGGGCGCTCGTGCCGCCACGTCGGCGGAGCGCACGACCGGAGGCGGCCATCCGCCGGACCGCAGCCGACGTCACGTCACGCACGTCGGGCTCGGGCCGGTCGGGGGTCACGGGAGCGACGCTACCGGGGCGGGCCTCCAGGCCGGATCCGTCCCAGGGCTGACAGTCGGACTGGAGGCCCGTCCCGCCTTCTGTGGACCCGGTCCAGATTGCGAGTACCCCGGTTGGTCCCCTGTACCCCGGAAACGTGACGTCTCGTCCCGGTTTTCCGGGCTTCGATACCCGAGCGGATCAGGAGAACCCGTGAATCAACGGGGGTCGCTGGTGGCGGGTGGCGGTCGCCCGTAGCGTTGACACGCAAGCAGATGTACCCCAGAACGTGAAGGAGCAGGGCCATGACGATCATCAGCCACGACGTGCATCAGGTCGAGGTGACGCTGGACACCGACACGGTGGACACGATCGCCGTCCTCGAGGCCCAGGTGGCCCACACTCCTTCCCGCGCCTCCCTCTCGTGGGCCGAGGTCGAACCCGGCCTCTGGTCCGCCAACTACGGCGGCTACTTCGGTGGCACGGTCGACAAGCGCGACGGGCACTACTTCGTGTCCGACACGTTCGGCCAGTACGTCGGGGACTTCCGCTCGCTGGAGGACGCACAGTCGCGTCTCGCCGAGCGTCTGCACATCGTGCTCCCGTCCGTCATCCGACCGGTCGACTGACCGGCACTGATCGTCTGATCACGATCACCCGACCACGAGGGATCGAACGCAGTAGCCAAGCACCACCCGGAGCATGACCTCCGGAACAGCACGACCGAGGCCCCGCCGGAACACCGGCGGGGCTTCGACGTTGGCCCTGGGGCGACCCCAGTCTGGGGGTCTGTACCCCGTTCTTTCAGGCTGGTCCCCCCTATTGGGGACGCCTCGTGTCCCCATCAATGCGGACAAGGCTGTCAGGATCGAGCTCGGCGCAAACGGTCGTTCTCCGATTCCCTCGGGTCCTCGAGCGCGCCAGGTTCGCTGTCTCGACCCGAAAGTGACTGATGCTGCCTGCTCCCCACGGCACTGCCCTGCCCCGCCGCACGTTCGGCCTCCGCCCGCTCGCCATGCTGGGCGCCGCGCTGCTCGTCGGTGCCGGCCTGAGCGCCGCCGCCGTCCTCTCGGCCGCCCCCGCCTCGGCCGCGGTGCAGGCGACGCAGGACAGCCACTTCGTCTGCGACCAGAACACGCTCTACGCGACGAACAGTGCCGGCTCGGTCATCGCGATCGACATCACGAAGGGGACCAGCGCCGGGACGACCGTGCCGGTGGCTGTGCTCGGCGAGCACGCGAACAACGGTCTCGGGATCTCGCGCGAGGGCACGTCGATGTTCGCTGCGGCGAACGGCACGTACGCCACGCTCCGGACCTACGATCCGGCGACGAAGGCCGTCTCCGGGGACATCGCCACCGACAAGCCCCGCCCGGTCATCCGCGGTGCGGTCAACCCGGTCACCGGCTTCTACTACTACGGCGACAACACCGGCGCCCTGATGGCGTACGACCCGGCGACTGGAAAAGCGATCGGGCAGGTCGGGCAGATCAACGGCCTGAAGTCCGGCAACGGCGACTTCGCGTTCAGCTCGCGCGGCCTGTTCTTCGTCGTCGCGGCTGACAAGGTCTACCGCGTCGACACCGAGACCGTCCCCACCACCGCGGGCACGACGGCGCTGACCACCACCGAGATCGCGACGCTGCCGGCCGGCACGAACAGCCCGGGCATCGCGTTCTCGTCCGACGGCTACCTCTACGTCTCGAACTCGGTCACGACCGGCACTGCGCCGAACACCACCACGACCACGACGCTCATGCAGCTCGACCCGACCTCGGGCGCCCAGGTCCGGAGCTTCCCGGTCGTCGGCAACTACAGCGCCAGCGACCTCGCCACCTGCAACTACGCCGACACCGTCACCGGCCGCGCGAGCATCGACCAGCGGTGGAAGGCGACCGACCAGTTCGGGCTCGCGATCACCGGCGACGGCATCACCGCGACGAGCAAGGGCACCAGCGCCAGCACCACGGGCAGCGCCACCGGTCTGCAGGACCAGAAGGCCGGTGCGATCCTCACCACGCCGGGCAAGAAGTACACGGTCACGCAGACCGCCGTCGGCACCACCGACCTGGCGAACTACACGACCACGTGGAAGGCCGTCGACGTCAACAGCGGCACCGCCGTCGCATCCGGGTCCGGCCAGACCGCCGCGTTCGCGTTCCCGCAGGCCGTGGGCACCGACGGCACCGACGTCGTCGTCACGTTCACGAACACGCTCAAGCTCGTGCACGCCTCGACCACGTCCGACACCTACGCAACCCCGGTCGACACCACCCTCACGGTCCCCGCCGCCGGCGTGCTGGCGAACGACAAGGGCACCGGGCTGACGGTCACGAAGCACACCGACCCGGCCAACGGCACCCTGACGATGGCCGGCACGGACGGCAGCTTCTCGTACGTGCCGAAGGCGGGCACCTCGGGCACCGACCAGTTCGACTACACCGCGACCGACGGCAGCGGGCAGACCTCGACCAGCACCGTGACGATCACGGTCACCCCGACCGCCACCGACGACGCGTTCAGCGTGCACGCCGGCTCGACCGTCACCGCGGACGCCGGCCACGGCCTGCTCGCCAACGACCACGGCTCCGGCCTGACGCTCGCTGGCAACTCGACGCCGGCGCACGGCTCCCTGACGCTCGCCGGCAACGGGGCCTACGCCTACACGCCCGACGACCACTTCTCGGGCACGGACTCCTTCACGTACACGGCGAAGGACGCCTCCGGTGCGACGATCACCGGCACGGTCAGCATCACGGTCCTGCCGACCGCGAAGGCCGACACCATCACCGCCACCGCCGGTCAGACCACGACGGTCGCCGCCCCCGGGCTGCTCGGCAACGACCTCGGCACCGGGCTGACCGTCTCCGGCAACACCACCCCCGGGCACGGCACCGTCTCGGTCGGCACGGACGGCACCACCACCTACACTCCCGCGCCGGGCTACTCCGGACCGGACGCCTTCGACGTGACGATCACCGACGGCAACGGGAAGTCCGACACCGTCACGATCACCGTCCGCGTCGCCCCGAAGGCCACGGACGACACCGCGACGGTCGACGCCGGCAGCTCGGTCAGCACCACCACCCGGGCGACGGGCGTCCTGGGCAACGACTCCGGCACGGCCCTGACGATCACGAACTCCACGACGCCCGACCACGGCACGCTGGTGCTCGACGCCTCGACCGGCGCGTACACGTACACGCCGACCGCGGGCTTCTCCGGCACCGACCGCTTCGGCTACACCGCGACCGACCAGTCCGGTGCGACGACGTCCGGCACGATGACCATCACCGTCCGCCCCGCCGCCACGGCCGACACCGCGACGACGCCCGCCGACCACCCCGTCGTCGTCGACGTGCAGGCGAACGACCACGGCACCGGCCTGACCACCGCGGTCGTCGGCCAACCCGCGCACGGCACGGTCGCGGTCGCCACCGACGGCACGGTGCAGTACACGCCGGCCGCCGGTACCTCGGGGACCGACTCCTTCACCTACACCGTGACCGACGCCGCCGGCCGGACCACCGCCCCGGCGACCGTCACCGTCACGGTGACGCCCGTCGCGACGGACGACAGCCAGGCCACGCAGGCCACGAAGACGCTGTCGATCCCGGCCGCGACCCTGCTCGGCAACGACTCCGGCACCGGCCTGACGGTCACGAAGGCCGTCGGCACGTCCCACGGCGACGTGACGCTCGGCACGGACGGCACGATCAGCTACACGCCGGAGCCCGGGTTCTCGGGGACCGACACCGTCACGTACACGGTGACCGACGCCTCCGGGCAGACGACCACCGCGACGATCACGGTCGTCGTCGGCCCGATGGCCATGCGCGACACCGCGACCGCCACCGCCGGCGCGACCCTGACGGTCACCAAGGCCGACGGCGTGCTCGCGAACGACAAGGGCTCGGACCTGACCGCGAAGGTCGACCGTGCCCCGACGAACGGCACGCTCGACCTGCACGCCGACGGCTCGTACACGTACACGCCCACTGACGGGTTCTCCGGCACGGACCGCTTCACCTACACGGCGACCGACGGCTCGGGTCGCACGTCCACCGGATCCGTCACCGTCACCGTGCGGCCGGAAGCCCAGGACGACCGCCTCACCACGACGGCCGGCAGCCCGCTCGTCGTCACCTCCGGCACCCTCACCGGCAACGACGCGGGCACCGGCCTGACCGTCACCGCCGTGACCGGCGGCACGCGCACCACCGTCGTGCTCGGCGCGGACGGCTCGATCACGATCACGCCGGCCGACGGCACCTCGGGCACCGACTCGTTCACCTACACGGTGACCGACGCCGCCGGGAACACCAGCAGCGCCACCGTGCGGATCACCGTCGCCCCGGTCGCGACCGACGACTCCGGAACCGTCCGTGCGGGGGAGACCCTCACCCGGATGACCCGCGCCACCGGGGTCCTCGGCAACGACCGTGGCACCGACCTGAACATCACCCGGCACACCGAACCGGGCCACGGCGTCCTGGTCCTCGACGACACCACCGGCGCCGTCAAGTACACGCCGGTCGACGGGTTCTCCGGCGACGACTCGTTCACCTACACGGTGACCGACACCGCCGGCACGCCCGCGACCGCCACGATGACCCTCGTCGTCACCCCCACGACCGCGGACGACCGGGCGACGACCTCGGCGAACTGGCCGGTCACGATCGACGTCCAGGCGAACGACTCCGGCGTCGGCCTCCACACCGAGCTCGTCGGGGCCCCCGCACACGGCAGCGCCGTGCTCGAGCGGGACGGCAGGGTCACCTACACGCCGGCCGCCGGGACCTCGGGGACGGACACGTCCACCTACCGGGTGACGGACGCGAGCGGACGCCCGAGCGGGCTGTCGACGGTGACCGTCACGGTCCTCCCGGTCGCCATGGCCGACACCGTCGGGACCGCAGCAGGCGATCCCGTGTCGATCCCGGCGGCCACGCTGCTCGGCAACGACTCCGGCACCGGTCTGAGCGTCAGGAAGGCGGGCGGCGCCGACCACGGCGACGTGGTCCTCGGCACCGACGGCACGGTCCGCTACACGCCGCAGCCCGGGTTCTCGGGGACGGACACCGTCACGTACACGGTGACCGACGCCTCCGGGCAGTCCGCGACCGCGACGGTCATCGTCGTGGTGGGGCCGATGGCGATGCGAGACACCGTGACCGCGACGGCCGGCTCGCCGCGCAGCGTCTCGAAGGCGGACGGCGTCCTGGCCAACGACCGCGGCACCGACCTGACCGCGACGGTCGACCGTGCCCCGACGAACGGCACGCTCGACCTGCACACCGACGGCTCGTACACGTACACGCCGGCCGACGGGTTCTCCGGCACCGACCGCTTCACCTACACGGTGACCGACGGCTCCGGGAAGAAGGCGACCGGCACCGTCATCGTCACCGTGCGGCCCGCCGCCGGGGAGGATGCCCGCACCACCAGCGCCGGCCAGCCGGTCACCGCGACCTCGGCCGCGCTGACCGCGAACGACTCCGGTGTCGGCCTGCACGTCACCGACGTCACCGACGGTTCGCACGGCACCGCGACGGTCGACGCCGACGGCACCGTCACCTACCTGCCCGCCGCCGACTGGTCCGGCACCGACACCGTCACCGTCACCGTCGCCGACTCGATCGGCAACACCGCGACGAGCACCCTCACCATCACGGTGGAACCGGTGCTCGCCGCGCCCGACGCCAGCGCCACCGCCGACGGCCAGCTCGTCGTCCCCGCCGGACAGGGCGTCCTCACCGGTGCCACCGGCACCGACCTCGAGGTCACCGGCCACGGCACCCCCGACCACGGCAGCGTCGAGGTCGGCGGGGACGGCTCGTACACGTACACCCCGGCGCCGGGCTACTCGGGCCCGGACGGGTTCGACGTGACCGTGACCGACGGCAGCGGCGGGACCACCACCGGCACCGTGACGATCACCGTCGCCCCGAAGGCCGTCGACGACACCGCCACCACCACGGCCGACGCCCCGGTCGCCGTCACCGTCACCGCGAACGACTCCGGCACCACCCTGCGCGTCAGCGGTGTGGGCACGGCCGCACACGGAACGGTGAGCGTCACCGGAGGTGGGACCGTCACGTACGTCCCCGCCGCCGGGTACTCCGGCACCGACACCTTCCGGTACACCGTGGTCGACCCCACGGGCGGCACCGCCTCGGCATCCGTCACCGTCACGGTCACTCCGACGGCCACGGGCGACGTCCTGCGCACCGTCGGTGGGACCCCGCTGACCATCGCCGGCAGCGCCCTCACCGGCAACGACTCCGGCACCGGCCTCACCGTCACCGGACACGGCGACGCCAGGCACGGCACCGTCACCGTCGGCACCGACGGCGGGCTCGTCTACACGCCGGCCGCCGGCTTCTCCGGGACCGACCGTTTCACCTACACGGCGACCGACGCCTCCGGGCAGACGACGACGGCCACCGTCACCGTCCTGGTCGGCGCCGTCGCGGTCGACGACTGGAGCACCACGCGGACCAACGGCGTGGTCCGGATGTCCAAGGCGAGGGGTGTGCTGTCCGATGACTCCGGCACCGGACTCTGGGCATCGCTCGACGCGCAGCCGCAGCACGGTGTCGTCGAACTCGAGAAGGACGGCTCCTACCGGTACACGCCGCCCGCGAACTGGTCCGGCCGCGACTGGTTCACCTACACGGCCCACGACGCCGAGGAGAACACCGCCGTCGCCCTGGTCGCGATCGACGTCACCCCGACCGCGACCGCCGACACCGCCCGCACCACCGCCGGCACGGCCGTCACCGTCCGCGGCCCCGGCGTGCTCGGCAACGACCGCGGAACGAAGTTGACCGTCAGCTCCGTCGGGACGGCCGCCCACGGCACCGCGACCATCGCGGCCGATGGCACGTTCGTCTACACGCCGGCTGCCGGGTTCTCCGGCACCGACACCGTGCCGTACACGGCTCGCGACGCCAGCGGGCAGACCGTCGACACCACCGTCACCGTCACGGTCGGCATCACCGCGACGGACGACTCCGGTCGCACGATCGCCGGGACGACGCTCGCCGTGGACGCCCGCCACGGGCTGCTCCGGAACGACTCCGGCACCGGGCTCACCACGAGCCTCGCCCGGAAGGCGGCGCACGGCACCGTCCGGGTGCAGGCGGACGGCTCGTACGTCTACACGCCGGCCGCCGGGTTCACAGGACGGGACACGTTCGACTCCACGGTGACCGACGCCTCCGGGCAGACCACCCGTGCGACCGCGACCATCACGGTCGTCGCGAAGGCGGCCGCCACCGACGACCGGGGCGCCGGACGCACCGGGCACACCGTCACCGTCGAGCCGCTCGACAACGACAGCCCCACCGGCGGTGCCACCTTCGACACCGACACGCTGCACCTGTTCGACCCCGGCACCGGGCACATGACCGACCGGGTCTCCGTTCGCGGCGCGGGAACCTGGCACACCGAGGACGGGGTCGTCACCTTCACGCCGGCACGTGGGTTCCACGGCACCGAGGCGATCGACTACACCGTGCAGGACAGCGCCGGACAGGTCGTCACCGCGACGATCACCGTCACCTACCCGGTCGAGATCGCGGCCGTTGCCCACGTGGCGCAGCTGGCCTTCACGGGCAGCACGGGCCTCGCCGGACTCGGGCTCGGGGCGCTCGCGCTGCTGCTCGCCGGGGCGGCGCTGCTGCTGCGGCGGCGGATGGTGGCCGAGGGGCCGGCCGGGGCGGCCGGGCCGGTCGGGCCGCGGCGGCACCGGTAGGCGTCGCGGCGGCGCCGGTAGGGGGCGGTCAGACAGCCGTCCCGGACGGGAGGCCCGGATCACGTGAGCGGGAACGCGCACCTGATCCGGGCCTCCCGTCCGACTGCGACGGGTGCCGTGCCGCGGGTCATTCGGTGCGGAGGGTGCTGTTCCCCTCGGACGGCACCGGCTCGACCGGGGTCCAGCCGTACCAGCGACCGTCGATCTCGGTCGTGAGGCGCCCGTCGCCACAGGTGACGAGCGAGGTGGTCGGCAGCTTCTCCGGCAGGAAGCCCGCGGTCATCGCCGGGCCACCCTTCGCACCGTCGACCGGTTCGCACCCACTCGTGTCGACACCGTCGGCCGAGGTGAAGCCGATCACGTAGCCCGGCTTGCTCGTGTCGAGACGCACGTCGATGTCCTTCGCGTCCGCTGGGACCCACTCGGGCATGAACCAGGCGAGGTCCTCCGAGTTCGCCTTCGAGGGGGCGTCGGCGTAGGTGTCGTAGTGCTCCTGCTGTTCGGGCAGGTAGGGCTTGACGACACTGCAGCCGGCGAGGGCCAGGACGATGACGCCCATGCCGAGGACGCCGACCGCGGAGGTCAGGGCAGAACGCTCGGATCGGGTGGTGTGCTGCGAGGTGTCGATCGTGGTGGTGTGCTGCGTCGAGGTCATGTGTCCATCGTCGCGGCGGCCGTCCGGCCGGAGAATGCGGCCACCTCCCGGATGCGGGTGGGGTTGACCCCCGGGCAGCCGGGCTACGCTGCGGGCATGGCTGACGACCCGATGAGCGCCCTGTTCTCCAGTGCGACGACCGCAGTGGCGGGCGGCGGGGACGCCCGTCGGGCACTCGGACTCGTGGGGCTCCTCGGACTGCTCACCGGGATCGTGTCGGGGGTCGGCGCGGTGGTGGTGGCGGTCGGCGTGTTCGTCGTCGTGCTCGGGCCGATCCTCCTGGCCTGGTCGGGTGTGCTGTTCGACGGGACGCCGGGGCCCTGACGGTCGGTCGTCGTCCCTCGCGCGCTGCTCCCTGAGCCTCGACCCACGGAGCGGGAGCGATCAGGACAACGGCTCGATGAGGTGCGGCCCGTCGTTCCGCACGCTGTTCACCGTCCGGGCGACCTCGTACTGCTCGAGGCCCGCTGCGACCTCCAGCGACTCGCGGTCGAGCAAGGCGAGCAGGTCGCCCGTACCGGCGCCGTCGCCGAGCCAGGCGTCGTACCCGTCGGGCGTGAGGAATGCCGGCATCCGGTCGTGCACCTCGCCCGGAGCGACATGGGCGTCACGGGTGATGATCGCGAGGGACAGCCGCCACTTGTCCGGGTCGTCCTCGGGCTTCGTGGGGTCGGGCCAGGCGCTGACGACACCGGCCATCGCGAGGGCTCCGCCGGGCTCGTGGACGAAGTGCGGCTCCTTGCCGTCCTCGCGGACCACCCACTCGTAGTACCCCTGCGCCGGGACGATGCACCGGTTCGTCGCGAACGCACGCTTGAACATGCCGCTCGTCGCCACGGTCTCGATGCGCGCGTTGATCGGCTTCGGGCGCTGCTTCTGGAAGTCCTTCGCCCAGCTCGGCACGAAGCCCCAGCTGATCTGGGGGAGTTCGCGCTGCCCGTGCCGCTGCCGGACCGCGTACACGGGGTCGGTCGGCGCGACGTTCCAGCTCGGCGCGAGGCCGGCGTGGACCTCGCCGGTGTCCTCGTCGACGTGCTCGGTGCGCGCGGCGAGCTCGCCGACGAGTTCGGGGAGCAGGTCAGCGGTGGTGTCGGAGACGACGAAGCGGCCACACATGCGACCAGTGTGCCCGGACCCGCCGACGTCGGTGCGGGCTCAGCCGGGTCCGCTTGACTGACGGCCGTGCAGGCCCTCATCGTCACCGCCCACCCTGATCCGGACTCGCTCACCGCGGGCGTCGCCCGACAGCTGCAGGCCGCCCTGCAGCCCGGCGAGGTCGAGCTGGTCGACCTCGCTGCCGAGGGGTTCGACCCGCGGTTCGGCCCGGCGGACCGGGACGCCTACCGCGGCACCGGTGCGCTTCCCGACGACGTCGTCCGCGAGCAGCAGCGGCTCGACGCCAGCGACCACCTCGTGCTGGTGTTCCCCGTCTACTGGTGGTCGATGCCGGCGCTCCTGAAGGGCTGGGTCGACCGCGTCTTCGTCAACGGTTGGGCGTTCGACATCGACCCGGCCGGCGAGAAGCGCCGGAACCTCGGGCGGCTCACCGTGCACCTGCTGCCGGTCGCCGGTGACGCTGCCGGGACGTACGAGCGGCACGGCTACGAGCAGGCGATCCGGACGCAGATCGAACACGGGATCGTCGACTACTGCGGGGCGGTCCGTGGAGCGACGGCGTTCGTGTACGAGTCCGAACAGGACGACGACGTGGCCCGCCGAGCCCTCGTCGACGACGCCGTCGATCGGATCGCACGGGCCGTCACCGGTGCTGCAGCCGTCGTCGGTGCCGACGCTCAGAGCACGGAGTAGCCGGCCAGCAGGGAACCCCGACCGGTCAGGGCGGCGAGCAGCAGCGCGCCGTCGCCGCGGCGCGCCCCGGCCTCGGCGAGCAGCAGGGTGGAGGCGACCACCGCCTCCACCGGTGGGGAGGCCGAGACGGGAGCACCGGCTGCCGTCGCGGCGCGTTCGATGTCGCCGCCGTGCACGACCAACTCGACGATGCGGGTGCGCAGGTACTCCTCGACCGGCAGGAGCAGACTGCCGACCACCGGGATGCGGGTGCCCGACGGGACCGCCGCGAGGACAGCCAGGGCCTGGTCGCGAGCGGCCGTCACCGCGGCCTCCGGATCGGTCCCGAGTGCTGCGCCGGCGGCGACACCGCGGGCAGCGACCTCGTCCGGGTCGGTCGCCGTGCGGGTCGCGGCCTGGAGGTACTCGGCCGCGTCGTCGAGGACCGTTCCGGCCCTGGACGTGGTCGGATCCGCGCCGTGCTCGATCGTGGTGGCGGCGTACGTCGACACCGTCACGAGGGCGCGGTTCGTGTGCCCGACGAGCGCCCGGAGGTCCCAGACTCCGAGCGCGGGGGACGACCAGAGGGCCGGATCCGCCGCGGGGGAGGGCAGCGCGGTGACGAGGTCTACGAACGACTGGGCGGTCGCGGCGAAGAGTGCTCGGGTGTCCACGTGCTCATCCTGCCGTGGCAGGTGGCTGCCGTGGCAGGTGCTCGCCGTCCGGTCAGTCGCCGGGGAGGCCGACCTTCGAGCCCGACGGGAAGCGGTTGCGGCCGGTCGGGGTGGTCGACCTGAGCTCGGACGGCGGGAGGGCAGCAGCGGCCCGGTACGCCCGCTCCGCTCGTCCCAGGCGGGTGACGGAGGTCGGGATGAGCGAGGTGTACCCGGCGACGAGGATGAAGTTCAGCCCGTGCCCGTCGCTCGCGACCAGCCCCGTGATCGCGAGCAGTGCGACGCCGATCAGCCCGGGGCTCGCACGGACGACGTCGACCACCAGGGTCCGTCGCATCAGGGCCGTGTCCTGCAGCACGGCGTCGCGGTCCTCGGGGAGTACCTGCGGCATGCGTCGACGCAGGTACCGCTGGACGGAGTCGCGCGCAACACGCATCGTGTCCGGACGCACCTGCCGGCCGTTGATGGTGGCCGGCGGGTCGGCGGTCCGCTTCACGGGGAAGCAGGACATGGTCAGCAACCCGGCTGCCAGTGCGGTGGACACGACGACCACGGTGGAGCGCGCCGTCCCCGCGCCGGCCCATCCCGTGTGCGCTGCGGTCACCCCGAGCACCACGGTTGCCACGACGGCGACGACGAGTCCGAATGTCACCGCCCGGCGGAAGCGCTCCAGCGACACGTCCTCACGGAACCGCGCACGCACCACCTGCCACCCCAGTCTGAACACGTGCCATGTCTACCCGCTCGCGCTGCGGATGGCTCGTGCCCGTCCGGCGACCGGGGACGGTTCCTGCACGCCCGGCCCGACCGTGCCTCCGACGCCGGACACGCCCGGTGCGATGCACCGGCCGAGCCGGTGAACAGCCCGCCCCTGGGCCTCCCCAGTGAGCGTCCAGCCACTCCCGGTGATCTGGTCGGATGACTCTCGACATCGTCTACACCGCAGCCGCCCACGCCACCGGAGGCGGCCGCGACGGCCACGTCCGCACCGAGGATGACCGCATCGACCTCGACACCCGACCGCCGAAGGAGATGGGCGGCAGCGGCGAGGGCACCAACCCCGAGCAGCTCTTCGCCGCCGGGTACGCGGCTTGCTTCCTCGGCGCCCTGCACGCCGCCGGCCGCGAGCTGACGCTGGACACCGCCGGCGCCGAGGTCTCCGCCGAGGTCAGCATCGGCGGGAACGGCTCGGGTGGGTTCGGTCTGGCGGTGGAGCTCGACGTCTACGCGCCGAGCGTCGCCGGACCTGAGCGGCAGCGGCTGGTCGAACTCGCGCACACCATCTGCCCGTACTCGAACGCCACGCGTGGGAACATCACGGTGACGCTGTCGCTCGTCGACTAGGTCCGGCCGCGTTGGGTGTGGGTGAGACGCCGGCGTCTGGTCGAGACGTCGTGCTGATGCCGAGACGCCTCCGTACCCGGCGGCGTCTCACCTGCGGAGCGGCGTCTCGCGCAGACGGGGGCGTCTCGCCCACACAGGGGCGTCTCGAGGCCGTGCGGCGGCGGGCGGGAGCTGCCTAGGCTGGTGCGGTGCCGACCGACCGCTGCCCCTGCCTGAGCGGCAACCCCTACGACGAGTGCTGCGGCCCGCTCCACGCCGGCGCACCTGCACCGACCGCCGAGCGGCTGATGCGGTCGCGGTTCTCGGCCTTCGCGCTCGGCCTGCCCGAGTACCTGCTGCGCAGCTGGCACCCACGTACCCGGCCGGCGTCGGTCGACCTGGACCCCGGGCAGCGCTGGACGCGGCTCGACGTCGTCGGCACCCGGTCGGGAGGCCCGTTCGACTCCTCGGGCACCGTCACGTTCCGCGCGTGGTGGCGTTCCGACACCGAGCGCGGGACGCTCGAGGAGACGAGCGACTTCGTCCGCGAGGGCGGGCACTGGTACTACGTCGACGGCGTCGTGGTCTGAGGGTCGCTGGCCCCCACTTGCGCGTGTGAGACGCCGGCGTCTGTGCGTGACGCCGCCGAGTGCCCGAGACGCCTCCGGAGTCGGCGGCGTCTCAGCTGCTCGGCGGTGTCGCGTGCAGACGGGCCCGTCTCGGGAACGCCTGCGCGCCGCCCCGTCAGCCGATCGTCTCCGGCAAGCCGACGGCAGCGCGCATCGCCCGGCGGACCTCGGCCTCGTCCGGTAGCAGCTCGTCCTCGTCCCCGGTCAGGAAGAAGCGGATCTGCCCGATCGCCTGCTCGCTGAGCATGTCGAGGCCGTTCAGCACCCGACCGCCCGCGGCCGTCCACGCCGTCGAGGCCCGGGTCGGCCACGGCTCGTACGCCACGTCGAACAGCACCGCGTCCGGGCCGGACGGCACGAGGGGCAGGTCGTCCGCAGCGCCTCCCGGCAGGGTCGACACCACGAAGCCCATCGGGTCAGCCGAGGTGAGATCCTGCAGGTCGTGCACCTCGATCGTCACCCCCAGTCGGGCCGCGAGCAGCACCAGGTCACCCGCCTTGCCGGTGTCGCGCAGGAACACCCGCACCAGGGAGGCTCCGAGCCGGAGTGAGGCGGTGAGGGCGCTCGCCGCCGTCGCTCCGCCGCCGAGGACCGTCGCCTCACCCGGCACGTGACCGAGTGCGGCGACCGGGCGGACGATCCCGGCGACGTCGGTGTTCGCTCCCGCCAGCACGATGGACGAACCCTCGCGACGGAACGCGACGGTGTTGGCGACACCGAGCTCGTCGACGAGCGGGGTCGTCCGGTCGAGCAAGGGCAGCACCTCGCGCTTCAACGGCATCGTGAGGCTCAGGCCGCGCCACTCCGGACCCAGCCCCGAGACGAACGCAGCGAGCCCACCGGAGGCGACCTCGTGCCTCCCGTACGAGAACGGCAGCCCGAGCACGTCGTAGGCCGCAGCGTGCAGCGTGGGGGAGAGCGAGTGCGCGATCGGGGAGCCGAGCACGGCGAGCTGGGTGCGGTCGGCGTCGGGGAAGGTCATGGCCACGGGCGCAGCCTATCCACGGGCGTCACACGAGCCTCCCGGGGGAGGAGCGCTTAGGTTAGGCTACCCTTCGTGATCCGATCCTCCCTCTCCAAGCGCCGTTCCGGGCGCGTGCTCGCCGCGGCCGGTGCCGTCGTCGCGGCCTCGCTCGTCCTGGCTGGCTGCTCCTCGTCGAGCCCCTCGTCCTCGTCGTCCTCCGCCGGTTCGTCCGACGGTGCGTTCCCGGTGTCCATCTCCACCGGTCTCGGCACCACGACGATCGACTCGGCGCCCAAGCGCGTCGTCGCCCTCGGCTGGGGAGACGCCGAGACGGCGCTCGAACTCGGCGTGCAGCCTGTCGGGGCCAGCGACTGGCTCGCCTTCGGTGGCGAGGGCGTCGGCCCCTGGCTGAAGGGTGCGTACGACAAGGCGCCGAAGATCATCAACACGCTCGAGCCCAGCTACGAGGAGATCCTCAAGCTGAAGCCCGACGTGATCCTCGACGTGAAGTCCTCGGGGGACAAGGACCGCTACGACAAGCTGTCCGCCATCGCCCCGACGGTCGCGATCCCGAAGGGCGGCGAGAACTACCTGGCCTCCACGACGGAGCAGGTCGACATGATCTCGAAGGCGCTCGGCAAGGAGACCGAGGGCAAGAAGCTCCTCAGCGATCTCGACGACTCCTACGCCGCCGCCCGCAAGGCGCACCCCGAGTTCCAGGGCAAGACCGCAGCGATCGGTGCGTACACGTCGGAGGGCTTCGGCGTCTACGCCTCCCGCGACAGCCGCGCCACGTTCATGCAGAACCTCGGCTTCACGATCCCGAAGGCGATCGACGAGGCCGCCGGCAAGGAGTTCTCGGTCTCGCTGTCGAACGAGAACCTCGACCTGCTCGACGCCGACCTGACCGTCGTGCTGCCGATCTACGTCGACGCGTCGAAGGCGTCCTCGGACCCGCTGTTCCAGAAGGTGCCCTCGGTCGAGGCGGGGCATTCCATCGTCATCGACGACTCGGACGTCTCCACGGCGTTCTCGCTCGGGACGACCGCGGCGATCGAGTGGGCGCTGCAGCGTCTGCCGGACGAGTTCGCGAAGAAGCTGGGCTGACGCCAGGCGGCGCTGCGCGGTCGGCGCTGCGCTGCGCGCTTGGCGCTGCGCGCTTGCGCGGCTCCAGCCGGACCCGCACAACAGGAACCGGCCCGCACCACGGGATGTCGTGGTGCGGGCCGGTTCCTGTTGTGCGTGGACCCAGCCGCGCTGCCGGGCCAGCCGCGCTGCCGGGCCAGCCGCGCTGCCGGGCCAGCCGCGCTGCCGGGGCCGGGGGGGCGTCGGGCGGCGGGGCGCCCGACGCCCCCCCGG
>NZ_QKLI01000024.1:0-45929 GCF_003224255.1 Curtobacterium sp. MCBD17_030
GGTCGGAGTCCGGCGAGCATCCCGATGTTCGAGTAGACGGTGCAGGCCGCCTCGGGCAGCCCGGCCGCGGACACCAGGTCCAGGTCGTCCGGCACCGGCAGCAGCTGCGCCTGCGGGACGACGGCGAGCGAGGCGTACCCGCCGCCGCTGAGGAGCGCGCAGACCCGGTCGCCGACCGCCCACTCGGTGACGCCCACGCCGAGGGCACGGACGGTGCCGGACACCTCGAGCCCGAGCACGTCCGAGGCTCCGGGCGGCGGCGGGTAGTTCCCCTGTCGCTGCTGCAGGTCGGCGTTGTTGACGCCGGCGGCGGCGACCTCGACGAGGACCTCGCCGTCACCGGGGACCGGGTCGGGCAGTTCGCCGAGGGTCAGGACGTCGACGTCGCCGGGCTTGGTGATCGTGATCGCACGCATCCCTCGACCGTACGCGCCCGCCCGTCCGGCTCCCGTCGCGCGACCGGCCGCCCGGAGGGAGCCGTCGGTACTGTCGGTCGCGAACGTGTCCGATCAGGGACACGTCGCGAACCCAGGGGGATCCCATGTCCACGAAGCACCTCACCGTCCTCGCGACCGCCGCACTCGCCGCGGTCCTGCTCACCGGCTGTTCCGGTGGCGGCAGCACGACGGGGACGGGTTCGTCGTCGCAGGGGGCGACGACCGGTGCGAGCTCGGGCGGGTCGTCGAGCGCCCCGACGAAGGCCGCCGGTGCCTCGGGTGGTCAGTCGAAGGCGGACGCGTGCCAGGCCTTCGAGAGCAAGGTCCGGTCCGCCGCCGAGGGGCTGCAGTCCCAGGCCGCGAAGCTGCAGTCCGACCCGGCGGCCGCGGTCGCGAAGCTCAAGGAGCTCGACTCGAGCATCGACGACGGTGTCGACGCGGTGACGAACACCGAGGTGAAGGGCAAGGCCGAGGCGTTCCAGAGCGCCTACGGCGACATGGTGACCCGTCTCGAGGCGATCACGAAGGACCCGAAGTCCGCCGACCTGTCGGCGTTCCAGGACTCCGCGACCGCGGTCCAGACCGCCGGTACCGACTTCGACTCGACCTGCGCGTCCTGAGCCGCGACGCACGTCGGTGACGCACTACGGGCCTCCAGGCCGAGCAGCCTGGAGGCCCGTGGTGCGTCCGGTGGACCGGCCGACTACGCCGCCTGGTCCGGTCGCGACGCGTCGAGACGGGCGACGTCCTCCGGCCGCAGCTTGACGGTGGCCGCCGTGACGGAGTCGAGGATCGACTGCGGACGCGACGCTCCCGGGATCGGGACGACGACGTCGCTCTTCGCCAGCTCCCACGCCAGGGCGATCACCTGCGGGGTGACGTCGCGTTCGCGGGCGAGGACGGCGAACTCCTCCGCCGTCGTGCCGAGGTCCGCCGCGCCGCCGATGCCGCCGAGGGGGCTCCACGGCAGGAACGCGATGCCGAGCTCGTCGCAGAGCTCGAGTTCCGGCTCGCTCGAGCGGAACACGGGGGAGAACCGGTTCTGGACCGAGGCGAGCCGACCGCCGAGGACCTCGTTCGCCTCCCGGATCTGGTCGACGGTGGCGTTCGAGATGCCCGCCATGCGGATGACGCCCTCGTCGAGCAACTCGGCGAGCGCCCCGACCGAGTCCGCGTACGGCACGGCGGGGTCCGGGCGGTGGAACTGGTAGAGGCCGATCGCGTCGACGCCGATGCGCTTCGCGGAGGCCTTCGCCGCCTCCTTGAGGTACGCCGGGTCGCCGTTCTGGGCCCAGGCGCCCGCCTCGGGTCGGAGGTGCCCGCCCTTGGTCGCGATGAGGACCGCGGAGGTGTCGCCCGAGTACTCCCGGACGGCCTTCGCGATGAGCTCCTCGTTGTGCCCGACCTCGTCGTGGGCGGCCAGGTGGTAGGCGTCCGCGGTGTCGATGAGGGTGACGCCGGCCTCGAGGGCGGCGTGGATGGTGGCGACGGAGCGCCGTTCGTCCGGCCGCCCCTCGATGGACATCGGCATGCCGCCGAGTCCGATGGCGCTGACGGACGTGTCTCCGATGACTCGTTGCTTCATCCGCCCAGCATGCGCCGGCCGGCGGATCCGGCGTCCAGCGGGCTCACCGCTCGAGGTCAGGAGGTCCGCAGTTCCGCAGTCCCGGCGCCTCCGTCACGGCCGGAGCCCTGCTGGTCGAGGGCCTGTGCGAACAGCACCGTGCCCCAGGTGACGACGGCGACGGTGAGGACGAACCCGATGCCGGCGATCCACCAGGACGTGCGACGACGGATCCAGGCCCGGATCGCGAACACCAGGGTGACCACGCCGACGACGAAGGCCCCGCCGACGGCCAGGACGGCACCGCCGATGAACCCGCCGGGCGCACAGGAGACCCCGGACGAGCCGCAGGAGGTCGCCGCGGACGCGACCGCGATGACGCCGGCGACGGCCGCGACCACGGTGAGGACCGCGCCGGCGGCCAGCAGGAGGACGGTCGACACGCGGTCGGCGATCCTGCCCGGCGGGAACAGCGACGTGGCACCCTGCTCCCACGCCACACGCTCTGCCTCAGAGTGCCGCTGCGGTCCGGTTCCGGGGACGTTCGACCAGGTCATGTGTCCGTCCTACCGGGGCTCCACCCCGAACGCCTGGGCGAGGCGCTGGATCTTCTGCGCGCGACCGAGGCGCGGCAGGTCGGATCCGTCACGGATGACCCGCCCACGGGCCTCGAAGTCGTCGAGGAAGTCCTGCGCCCACGCGACGTCGGTCGGCGTCGGGGAGATGACCTCGTTGATGACGGGCAGCTGCTCGGTGTCCAGGCAGAGCTTGCCGGTCAGGCCGAGCGACACCGCGACCTGCGACTGCTCGCGGAGGATCGGGTGCGACGACCCGACCGTGGGGCCGTCGATCGGGCCGGGCAGGTCACCGACGCGGGACGCCACGACCAGACGCGAGCGGGGGTACGCCATCGCCAGGGTGTCCGCGCTGGTGCCGGTGTCGCGGCGGTAGTCCCCGCTGCCGAACGCCAGGCGGAAGGCGCCCTGCGCCTTGGCGATGCTCGTGGCCTCCTCGATCCCCACCGCGGACTCGACCAGGGCGATCACCGGCGTGTGGCCGCCGAGGCGGTGCCAGGTGTCGGTGACCTGGGCAGGGCTCTCGGTCTTCGCGAGCATCACACCCTGCAGGCCAGGCAGGCCGCGGAGCGCCTCGAGGTCGTCCTCCCAGAAGTCGGTCGTGACGTCGTTCACGCGCACCCAGGCCTCCCCGGAGCCCGCCAGCCACGCGGCGACCGTGGCGCGGGCAGCGGGCTTCACCGCAGGGTCGACGGCGTCCTCGATGTCCAGGATCACCTGGTCGGCGCGGGAGCGGGTGGCACCGTCGAACCGGTCCTCGGCGGTGCCGGCGACGAGCAGCCACGAACGCGAGATCTCGGCGGGGACCGATCGACGCCGGGAGACGGCAGGGGTGGACGGAGCGGGGCGGTCGTCGGTGGCCATGCACCGTTGGTACCACACGCTGGCGTCCGGGCTCGGTGTGGCCGACGGTGTGACCGGGCGAAAACCCGGAACCGCGGGCTCATTGCCGGAGTGCCACTGCGCTTCCGCCTACAGTGGGCGTGTGTGGCGAGTGGACAGGACGACCGGCGATGAGGACGACGTGACGAACGACGACGCCTCGGTCGACGGCGGAGCGGCGGAGGGCACGGACCTGCCCGACGAACGGTCCGCACTGCGCCCCGAACTCCAGGTCACCAGCCCGCACGCGATCAGCCTCGGCGACCCGCGCCTGACCGCGGGCAACGCGGCCGAGCCCGCGTGGGACGCCTGGCGCGAGCAGCTCGCCGGCGTCGGTGGCACCAGCCCGCTCGTGCACTTCACCGACCACCCGCGCGGGCGCATCGAGCTCTCGACGACCCATCCCGGCGGTCTGGCGCAGTTCATCACCGGCAAGACGACCCTGCTGTCGAGCCTGATCCGCGACGAGGTGGCACTCCGAGCCGCTCGCGTCGCCGCCGGGCACGTCGAGGCGAAGGGCACCGAGCTCGCCACGGTCCGTGGGATCGACGCGGTGAAGCTCGGCATCGGCATCGCCGACTGGCAGCACGGGGACGAGCACTTCCGCGGACCCGTGTTGCTCCGCCCGCTGGCGATCCGCCGCCACGGCCGGGACTTCGAGGTCCGCCTGCTCGGTGAACCCGTGCTCAACCCCGGGCTGTCCGACGCGCTCCGCGAGCAGTTCGGTGTGACACTCGACGCGCAGTCCTTCGTCGCCCTCGCGCAGCAGGACGGCTCGTTCACCCCCAACCCGGTGATCGACCGCCTCCGCGGCCTCACCGCACACATCCCCGGTTTCACCGTGCACGCCCGGCTCGTCGTGTCGACGTTCGCCGAGGTCGCCACCGGACTCGTCGAGGACACCGACGACCTGGCCCACCCCGTGCTCGACGCCCTCGCCGGCAACCCCAGCGCCAAGTGGCAGGTCGAGCAGTCGTACCACCCGGTCGAGCAGACCCCGTCGGACGAGCGCTCGCCGGAGACCGACACCCTGCTGCTCGACGCCGACGACGAGCAGGAGAACGTGATCGCACAGATCACGGCCGGCAACTCCATCGTCGTGAAGACGCTGCCCGGGACCGGTGGCACGCAGACGATCGTGAACGCCCTCGGTGGCCTGGTCGCCGCGAACAAGCGCGTCCTGGTGGTCAGCCCCCGTCGCGCCACGCTCCGTGGCATCGCCGCCCGCTTCGGCGAGGTGCACCTGCCGGGCGTCGCCGTCACGCCGGGCACCCTGCGCCGAGACGTCGTCCGGGCCATCGCCCGCAACGAGAAGTCGAGCCGTCCGAACCTCCGCGAGGTCGACGACGCCCTGGTCCGGCTCCGCAAGGTCCTCACCGACTACCGCGGCGCCCTCACCCGCACCGACCCGGACTTCGGCGTCAGCGTGCTCGACTGCCTGGTCGAGCTCTCGCGGCTGTCCCTGCTGCCCGTCGCCCCCTCCACCACGGCCCGGCTCTCGAAGCAGTCCGTCGTGTCGATGGTGTCCGGCCGTGCCCGCGTCGCCGAGACCATGGTCAGCGCCGCCAACCTGGGCGAGTTCCGCTACGGGCCGGACGACTCGCCCTGGTACGGCGCGAAGTTCAGCTCGAGCGACGGCGCCCAGCGCGCCCACGCGACGGCGCAGGAGCTCGACGGCGGATCACTGCCGGCCCTCCTGCAGCGTGCGCACGACCTGGTCGCCTCGACGCACATGCGGCAGTTCACGACGATCAACGAGCTCGGCATCTACTTGCGCCTGCTCACCGAGATCCGCGACACCCTCGACCGCTTCCTGCCGATCGTCTTCGACCGGTCGGTGTCCGAGCTCGTCGCCGCCACCGCACCCCGGGGCGAGGGCGCGCCGATGTCCAGCACCAACCGACGCCGCCTGAAGAAGCTCGCGCGGGAGTACGTCCGTCCGGGTGTCCACGTGTCCGACCTGCACGAAGCGCTCACCCGCGTCCAGCAGCAGCGCGTCCTCTGGCAGCGCTACGTCGCCGCCGGTGTGAACCCCGAGGTGCCCACCGGCATCGCGGACGTCCAGGTGCTGTTCTCGAACGTGGTGGAGGACCTCGCGCGCCTCGACGAACCGCTCGGCCGCACCAGCCGTGACCAGCAGCTCGCGAACCTGCCGATCGAGCGGCTCGTACCGACGATCGCCGAGCTGGCCGCCGAGTCCGACGTCCTGCACAACCTGCAGGAGCGCACCGAGCTCATGCAGACGCTCCGCGACCTGCAGCTCGAGCCGCTCCTCACCGACCTGGCGAACCGGCACGTCCCCGACGTGCAGGTGCCCGCCGAGCTCGAGCTCGCCTGGTGGCAGTCCGCGCTCGAGACCATGCTCGAGTCCGACCGTGCGCTCCTCGGCGCGAACACCGACATGCTCGACCGGGTCGAGGCCGACTTCCGACTCGTCGACGACGCGCACGCGGCCGGGGTCTCCCAGGGCCTGGCGTGGCAGCTCGCCGAGAACTGGAAGGTCGGGCTCGTGGACTGGCCGGAGGAGTCCGCCGCGCTGAAGAGCCAGCTCCGGGACGGCGCGATCACCTCGCGCCTGCTCCACGACTCCGCACCGCACCTGTCCCGCGCCATCGCACCGGTCTGGCTTGCCTCGCCGTACGAGGTCGCACAGATCGCGGACACCATGCCGTTCGACACGGTGATCCTCGTCGACGCCGGAGCCGTCACCATCGCCGAGACCGTCGGCGCCGTCCGCCGGGCCCGCCAGACGGTCGTGTTCGGCGACCCGGTCACCCAGACGCCGTCGCCGTTCCGCATCGCCGTCGACCCGGAGCACCGCGCCCTGCAGGTCGACGAGGAGACCCTCGACGCCCTGCACGCCGACTCCGCCCTGGCGAAGCTGTCCACGCTGTTGCCGACCCTGTCGCTCACCCGCTCGTACCGGGCCGGCGGTGAGGACCTGGCCGAACTGGTCAACCGTCGTTTCTACGGCGGCCGGATCGAGTCCCTGCCGTGGGCCGGGTCGTTCCTCGGTCACGGGTCGATCGCGCTCGACTACGTCAGCGAGGGCAAGGCCGTGCCGGACCCCGAGTCCGGTGCCGTCGAGAGCGTCGACGCCGAGGTGGACCGTGTCGTCCGCCACGTCATCGAACACGCCCGTACCCGACCGACCGAGTCGCTCATGGTCATCACGGCCTCGGCGAAGCACGCGGTCCGGGTCGAGCAGGCCGTCCTCGCCGCAGCACAGGGTCACAAGGACCTCACCGAGTTCGTCATCGGTGACCGTCCCGAGCCGTTCATCGTCGCCACGCTCGAGCAGTCCGTGGCGCAGAGCCGCGACCGCGTCGTGTTCTCGATCGGCTACGGGCGCACCCCGCACGGCCGCGTTCTCCGCGACTTCGGTCCGCTCGGCAAGCCCGGCGGGGAGCGCCTGCTCGCCGTCGCGATGACCCGCGCTCGTCGCTCGATGGTCATCGTCACCTGCTTCCAGCCGTCCGACATCGAAGCGGAGCGGATGGGCCACGGCACCGTCGCCCTCGCCGAGATCCTGGCCGAGGTCCGCGCCCGCACCACCGCCGAGTACGTGCCGGACGACTCCGACCCGCTGCTCGTCGACCTGGCCCGTCGGCTCGAGATGCGCGGCATCCCGGTCGCGCTCGGGCACCGCGGCAAGCTCGGCCTGGTCGCCGCGCACGGCGGCGTCTGCGTGACGATCGAGACGGACGCGTCCCTGGTGAAGGGGTCGCTCCGCGAGTCGCTGCGCCTCCGCCCCGAGGTGCTCCGCCGACTCGGCTGGCACTACGTCCGCGTGCACGCGTTCCAGCTGTTCTCCGACCCGGACCGGGTCGCGAACACGGTCGCGCAGGTGCTCGGCGTCGACCGCGGCGCCACGCAGGAGATCTCGATCCCCCCGGTGCCCGCACGCCGATGACCGATCGGCGATCGCGGCCCGCACGTCGGGCCGCCCGGCCCGCTGGTCCGGTCACGCCGACCACGGAACAGCTGACCGGCGCGTGGACGCCCGAGGCGACCAGTTCGCGGACGGGAGGCACGCAGCCGACCGCAGCCGAGCCTCCCGTCCCGCGGGTGGCGGTCGACACCGCATCGGCACCGACCCGTGGTCTCGTCCGGTCCGGCCGTCGCGTCACCACGACGCCCGTCCCGGGCAGTGACCCGACGCCGTCACCCGAGCCCCCGCGGCACGGGACCGGGGAGAACGACGACCGTCTCCTCCGCGACCGACCGCCGCACTGGGGCTGACCGGTACGCTGAGGGTCAGCGAACCCCGAACGGAAGCGTGTGATGACGGAGCCCTCCCGGCGGACCCGGCCCGACTGGCAGACGTGGCCGAACCTCATCACGATGGTGCGGTTCGTCCTCATCCCGGTCTACGTGGCGCTCGTCGTCGCCGGCCACCCCGGATGGGCGCTGACCTCGCTCGTCGTCCTCGGCGTCAGCGACTGGGCGGACGGGTTCCTGGCCCGCCGGCTGCACCAGGAGTCGGCGCTCGGCAAGGCCCTCGACCCGATCGCCGACCGGCTGGCGATCGTCGCGATCGTGCTCTCGCTCGTGCTCGTCGGGCTGCTGCCGTGGATCGTCGTCGCGATCGTGGTGGCCGTCGACCTGGCGCTCCTCGCCCTGTCGAGCGCGTGGTTCCGCGGCAACCCGGACCTGCGCGTGACGTGGACCGGCAAGATCCGGTCGGCGCTGCTGTTCGTCGGGCTGCCGGTGCTGCTGTTCTCGTCGACGTCGGTCGCGGTGGACCACCACTGGATCCGGAACGTGGCGCTCGTGTTCGTCTGGCTCGGGACGATCGGCCACGTCCTGGCCGGGCTGCAGTACGCGGCCGAGATGTCCCGGAAGCACCGGACCCAGCGCGCTCCGGCGTAGGCGCTGGCCGTCGGCCCGGCTTCCCGGCGCGCCCGGCGTCCCTCCACCAAGCGGTCACGACGCCCCGTTCATCTTCCGGCTCGGCGGGCTGTCGCGACCGCTCGGCGCAACGCTGGCGGGGCGTCGTGACCGCTCGGCGGGGGTGGCTACGGCCTGTCGTGTGACCCACGGGAGGTCCGGCTGACGCCCGCCACACCGCGCGCCCACCCTCGAGTGGTCACAACACCCTGTTCACCTTCCGGCGGAACGGGGTGTCGTGACCGGTCGGCGACGGGCCCGCGGGGTGTCGTGACCGCTCGGCGGGAGCGGCTGAGTCCTACAGCTTCGTCGAGCCGGCGATGCCGGCACCCTCGGAGGTGTCGGACGGTGCGACGTGTGCGCCGCCGCCGGTCGGGACCGCTGCGTCGTCGCCACCCTGACGGCGGAGCAGGTCGCGGATCTCGAGCAGCACCTCGACGTCGGTCGGCGGGACGTCCTGCGGCGTCTGCTCCTCGTTGTTCTTCACCCGGTCGAAGGCCACCTTCTTCAGGTGGTTCACCGGGACCACGAGTGCGAAGTACACGACGGCGGCGACGATGACGAAGTTCAGGACCGCGCCGATGATCGCGCCGAACAGGATCGGCGCGCTACCCCCGGAGACGGTCGGGATCTCCCAGACCAACGCCTTGTCGAGACTCGACGCGTTGAACACGGCACCGATGAGCGGGTTGATGAGCGAGTTCACGATCGTCGTGACGATCGCGGTGAACGCGGCGCCGATGACCACCGCGACCGCGAGGTCGATGACGTTCCCGCGGAGCAGGAACTCCCTGAAGCCCTTCACGCGGGCCCCCTTCTGTCGTGGACGACCACCGTGCAGCGGCCCGCTCCAACCTATCCAGGAGGCGCGGCGTCGGTCAGGATCCGGAGGTCGACGACCCCGAGGAGCCGGAGCTCGACGTGCTCGTGGACGAGCCGGAGCCCGACGAGCCGGAGCCGGACGAGCCGGAGCCGGAGGAGCCGGAGCCCGACGAGCCCGCGCCTGACCCGGACCCGGACGAACTCGACCCGGACCCGCCCTCGCTCTTCGGCGTCGGCCGCGAGTCCGTCCGGTAGAAGCCGCCCCCGTTGAAGGTCACGCCGACCGGCGAGAAGACCTTGCGCAGGACTCCGCCGCAGACCGGGCACTCGGTCAGGGTGTCGTCGGAGAACGACTGCTTGATGTCGAACGCGTTGCCGCACTCGGTGCAGCGGTACGAGTAGGTGGGCACGTCAGCTCCGGAACGTGATGATGCGTGACGGCGTGATGATGCCGTCCACGGGTTCGTCGTGGGCTTCGCGCGGGACCTCGTCGAGGTACTCCGCATCGAACACCACAGCATAGACGGGCGGGCGCTTCGCCATGGACCCGAGGGTCTTGTCGTAGTAGCCGCGACCCCATCCCATCCGGACCCCGTCGTGGCCGACCGCCGCCGCGGGGGTGAGGATCGCGTCGACGTCGTTGATCGCCAGGGGGGAGAGCACCTCGCCGACGACCTCGGGCATGCCGAACAGCCCTTCGCGCTCGGAGGAGCCGTCGCCGACCGCCCAGTCGAGCAGCCCGTCCTCGCGGGTGACCGGGAGCAGCACGCGGAGGCCCCGGTCGAACGCCCAGTTGAGGAAGGGGCGCACGTCGGGTTCGTCGGGCGCGGAGAGGTACACGGCGACCGAGGTGATCTGGCGCTCCTCGACGAACCGCTGCAACGTCGCGGTCAGGGACAGCGAGTCGGCGTCCCGTTCGGTCGAGGTCCGGCTGCGCCGCCGCTGCCGGAGGTCGGCTCGCAGGGCACGCTTCTCGTTCCCGAGATCGGCGGTCATGGCGACGATTGTAGCGATCGCGGGCGATGCGGTTTCCCGCCGATCTCGCTGTCCCCCTATCCGTTGACATGCCCTGGAAATGGGGATCGGATACGGTCGCTGCATGGGCTTCCAGATTTCGAAGGCCGTGATCCCCGCTGCAGGGCTGGGCACGCGCTTCCTCCCCGCGACCAAGGCGATGCCGAAGGAGATGCTCCCCGTCGTCGACAAGCCGGCCATCCAGTACGTCGTGGAAGAGGCCGTCGATGCGGGTCTCACCGACGTCCTGATGATCACCGGGCGCAACAAGAACGCGCTCGAGAACCACTTCGACCACGTGTCGGAGCTCGAGGAGACCCTCCGCAAGAAGGGCGACCACGAGAAGCTGCAGAAGGTCAACCAGTCGACCGACCTCGCGGACATGCACTACGTCCGCCAGGGCGACCCGCTCGGCCTCGGCCACGCGGTGCTCCGCGCGAAGATGCACGTCGGCCGCGAACCGTTCGCCGTGCTCCTCGGCGACGACATCATCGACGCCCGTGACCCGCTCCTCAAGCGCATGATCGAGGTCCAGGGTGAGAAGAACGCGACGATCGTGGCGCTCCTCGAGGTCCCGGAGTCGCAGACCCACCTCTACGGCATCGCCACGGTCGAGCCGACCGACACCGACGACGTCGTGAAGATCACCGGCCTGGTCGAGAAGCCGGCGCAGGGTGAGGCCCCGTCGAACCTGGCCATCATCGGCCGCTACGTCATCCGCCCCGAGGTCTTCGACGTCCTCGAGAAGCAGGAGCCCGGCAAGGGCGGCGAGATCCAGCTCACCGACGCGCTCATGAAGATGGCGAGCGCCGAGGAATGGACAGGTGGCGTGTACGGCGTCGTGTTCCGTGGACGCCGCTACGACACCGGTGACAAACTCGACTACATCAAGGCGATCGTGCAGCTCGCCTCGGACCGCGAGGACCTCGGGCCGGACCTCAAGTCCTGGCTCAAGGAGTTCAACGCGGGCGAATGAGTCGACCCATCCCGTACGGGGCCGGTGCACCCGGACCCGTACGGAACACCCGTCCCGACCAGATCGGGACCCCGGAGGAACCAGAAGCGATGACGACGATCCCGACCCTCACCCACGGGCGGGTCACCATCCGCCCCCTCCGGGTCCGTGACTCCCGCGACCTCGACCTCGCGCTCGCCGGCAACCGCTCCTGGCTCCGCACCTGGGAGGCTACGAACCCCTCCGGCATGGCGTCCTCCGACGTCCGGGGGAGCATCCGCGCACTGCAGGCGAACGCCCGGGCCGGGTTGGGCCTCCCGTTCGCCATGGAGTTGGACGGTCGCTTCGTCGGCCAGCTCAACGTGTCCGGGATCACGTACGGCTCGCTCGCGAGCGCGTCGATCGGGTACTGGGTCGTGCAGGACGCGGCCGGTCACAACGTGACCCCGACCGCGGTCGCCCTCGCGACCGACCACTGCTTCCGCGTCGTCGGCATCCACCGCCTCGAGATCTGCATCCGGCCGGAGAACGCCCCGAGCCTCCGGGTCGTCGAGAAGCTCGGCTTCCGTTACGAGGGCCTGCGCCGCCGGTACATCCACATCAACGGCGACTGGCGTGACCACTTCTGTTTCGGCCTGGTCGCCGAAGAGGTCCGCGACGGCGTCCTGGACCGCTGGGTCCGTGGGCAGGTCCCGCTCGGCGCGGGCCGTGTGCCGGACGAGGCCTGGGACGAAGCGGCCGTGCCGCTGCCCATCTCCCCGCGCGGCTGACCGGGCCTGCGGCCGACGGTCCGCGTCGCGCCGCTGCCGGGCAGGAGGCCCGTCCCCCGTTCGACGGATCCGTCGCGACTCGCTCGACACGCTCCCGGCAATGGGCGTCCCGGCGGTGCGCTCCCCCTACCGTTGCCCCATGGGATTCGGGACCTGGGGCGGCGGCGTCGTGCTGCTCGTGGCGGCAGTGCTCTGGGTCGTGTACCTGATGCCCGCATGGGCTGCGCGACGTCAGTACCTGGCGACCGAGCGGAACGCGATCCGCTTGCAGCAGACCCTCCGCATCCTGGCGCAGACCGCCGAACTGCCCGACGAGGTCCGCGTGGAGATGAACGCGAAGTCCCTCGCCGAGGCGCAGCGCGTCGCCCGGTCGGAAGAGGCCAAGCGCGCCGCCATCGTCCGCGCCCACGAAGCCGCACGACAGCGGGAGATCACCCGTCGTCTGGCCGCGCAGGCGCCCGTGCTCGAGCAGGTGTCGTCCGTGCCCGCACTCACCGCGATGCGGATGCGTCGCTCGCGCCTCGGCGCCACGACCCTCGGCGCGCTCGGACTCCTCACGGCGATCGTCGTCCTCGTCGCCGCACCCGGTGCCTGGATCCTCGCCGTCGCCGGACTCGTCGCGGTCGGCGGCTCCGCCGCGGTGCTCGCGCAGCTGCACCAGGTCGCCACCGCGCGGCGCCGTCGGGCCGCAGCCGGCGCGCCGGAGCAGCGCCGGGCCTCCCGTCCGGCCACCACCTGGACGGACCCCGCGCCGCCGCTGTCGGCAGAGCAGCCCGAGGCAGCGCCGGCCGAGCGCACCTGGACGCCCGGGGCGGTCCCCAAGCCGCTGTACGTGCAGGCGCCCACGGCGCCCGAGCCGTCGCCGGAGTCGTCAGCCGTGCTCGCCGCGCGGCTGCGGGAGCGTGTCGCGCAGGCGAAGGCCGAAGCGGACGCGGAGGCGGCCGCGATCCGGGCGGCCGGGTCCGACCCGTCGCTGGCGCGGGTGTCGCGGATGCGTGCGGACGTCGAGGACGCCGCGGCGGCACTGTCCTCGCACGACCAGGGGCGGCTCGCGGAGCGGCTCGGGCTCCGCGCGGCGCCCGCGTCTGTGTCCCGGTCTGGGTCCTCGTCGTCGCCCGCGGAAGCGTCCGGGTCGGACCCGTCCGCTCCTCGTGACGTCCCGGCTGCACCCCCCGGCCCGCCCAGCCGCTGGGCCGGCATGGGTGTCCTCGGCGACGACGCGTACGGGCAGACCGACCTCGATGCGATCATGC
This sequence comes from Curtobacterium sp. MCBD17_030, assembly GCF_003224255.1. Lineage (NCBI taxonomy): Bacteria > Bacillati > Actinomycetota > Actinomycetes > Micrococcales > Microbacteriaceae > Curtobacterium > Curtobacterium sp. MCBD17_030. The sequence continues at coordinate 13,163 of NZ_QKLI01000024.1, forward strand.
GTCGGCGTCGCGCGGTCTGACCGGTTGCGGCACGCCCGACCGCTGCGACCCGATTTCGGGTTCGCTGCACCGCGGTGCTATCTTGGTCGAGCACTTGGGGCTATGGCGCAGTTGGTAGCGCGTCTCGTTCGCAATGAGAAGGTCAGGGGTTCGAATCCCCTTAGCTCCACCAGGTAGCAACACACAGGCTCGGAACCGTCCGGTTCCGGGCCTGACGTGTTCCCGCCGTCGCATCCGGCTCTCCACAGGTCTCGTCCTGGGGCTGTCGGCGCGCCACACCCGGCCCCTAGACTCCTGCTGCGCCCGGCCCGGGCGGACACCAGGGGAGTGCCATGCACCGCTTCACACGAGCGCTCGCGACCATCGCGGCAGCAGTCGTCGTCTCGACGGGGTTCGTCGTCGGCCCGGTCGCGTCAGCCTCCGCCGCGGCCCCCACCGCCGGGACGACGGGCGCGACGACCGCATCGGCGACGACTGCACCGGCGACGACTGCACCGGGCTTCGGGCGTTACACGCCGCTCGCGGCACCGACCGTCTGGCGGGGCACCGTGCGGACGACGCCGACGACGGTCACACTCCCCGGGATCCCGGCGACGGCGACCGCCGCGACGCTCGTCGTGCAGGTCGCCGACCCCACGGCAGCCGGCGTCGTCTCGGTCGTGCCGGTCGGCAGCGCAGACCGTCCGCCCCTGCAGGACTACGTCCGCGGCCGTGCGGTCGCCGGCGCGACCACCGTGGCGGTCTCCGGCGGTCGGGTCCAGGTGGTGCTCTCGGCGGGGACGGCGACGGTCTCGCTCATCGTCGCCGGGTCGTACGGCAGCAGCGGGTCCACCTACGCACCGGTGACCCCCGCGTCGCTCTTCTCCGGGACCGTCGCGGCGACCAGACCCACCACCGTCCGCGTCACCGGTCGGGCCGGCGTGCCGGTCGGGGCGACCGCCGCGGTCCTCGACGTCCGGGTCAGCAGCCCGGCGGGGGCCGGCAGCGTGAGCGTCACCGCGCAGGGCGTGTCGAACCGTGCCGCCGTCACCCAGGCGTTCTCGTCGAAGGGCCTGTCGATCGCGAACACCGCGACCGTGCGACTGCCCGCGAGCGGCGCGGTCGACGTCCGCACCTCCGGCGTCGCCTCGGGTGTCACGGTCACCGTCGTCGGCTACTGGTCGGCGAAGGCCTCCGGTCTGGTGTTCGTGCCCGCCGACGGCGCACGGGTCGCCTCGACCACCGTCAGTTCGACGGTGCAGCGGGTGCGTGTCGCCGGCGCCGGCGGCATCCCGACGACCGCACGAGCCGCCGTGTTGACCGCCCGGACGAAGGGGCTCAGCGCCAGCGGCTGGTTCCACGTCGGCGCAGCCGGTGCCGCCGTGGCCACGACCCAGGTGGTCGCGAAGTCGCAGTCGCTCGCCGCGACGGTGACCGTACCGATCGCCCCGACCGGCACCGTGCAGACGCGGGCCAAGGCCGGCAGCGGGGCGCTCAACCTGGACGCGGTCGGCTACTTCGTCGACGGGTCCTCCGGCGTCGGCACCGGCGCGGACGTGTCGTACCCGCAGTGCGGCTCGGCGCTGCCGACCGATCAGGCGTTCGGTGTCGTGGGGGTGAACGCCGCCCTGGCGAACACCACGAACCCGTGCTTCAGCAGCCAGCTCGCCTGGGCAGGTCTCTCGGCCGGTGGGACCGCCCAGCCGAAGGCCCAGCTCTACGTGCTCTTCGCGAACCCCGCCGCCGCGGCCGCCTCGACCTGGCCGACGTCGAACGTGTTCAAGGGGTACGCGCCGAAGAACCCCTACGGTTCGTGCTCGACCCGCGCCGGCGGGAAGCCGCAGAACAGCCCGGCGTGCTCCTTCCTCTACGGGTACGCCCTCGGCGGTGACGACACGACGAAGCGCGGTGTCGCGAACCCCGGCTCCCACCGCTGGTGGATCGACGTCGAGACGCAGTTCTCCCACCAGACCGACACCGCCCTGAACCGGACCGTGCTCGAGGGCATGATCGCCGGGCTGCAGAGCGGCGGCGCGAAGTCCATCGGGTTCTACTCCACGGCAAGCCAGTGGGCGACCGTCGCCGGCGTCGTCCCGAAGACCAGTACGGCGTACGGCCGCAGCAGTTGGATCGCCATCGGCCCGGGCACGCTCGCCGCGGCGCAGAAGGCGTGCTCCGCGCCCGGGCTCGCCGGTGGCAAGACCGCGATGACCCAGTACGTCACCACGTTCGGGAAGACGACGATCGACCGTGACGTCTCCTGCACGTGAGTCGGCCTGACCGGGGCGGGCTGCTCGCGAGTGGTCCGTCCTTGCGGCGGCCGGGGCGCACTGGCACCATGAGCCCCGGACGAAGGAGCCCATCGTGACCTCACGACTCAACCCGTACCTCGGCTTCCGCGACGACGCCCGGCAGGCGCTGGAGTTCTACCGATCGGTGTTCGGCGGCGATCTGCGCCTCGGGACCTTCGCCGAGATGGGAGCCGTCCAGGACCCCGCCGATGCGGACAAGATCATGCACGGGCAGCTCGAGACCACCCGGGGCTACGTGCTCATGGCATCGGACACCCCGTCGTCGATGAGCCGGTCGGACACGAACAACATCTCGATGTCACTCTCCGGTGACGGTGCGGACGCCGACGACCTCCGCGGGTACTTCGCGGCGCTCTCCGACGGCGGGACGGTGCTCGAGCCGCTGACCCAGGCACCGTGGGGTGACGAGTTCGGCATGGTCACGGACCGGTTCGGGATCACGTGGCTCGTGAACATCACCGTGGCGCCACCGACGCCGCACCAGCCGACGCCCGAGCAGCCCGAGGCCTGACCAGCCGCGGCGGGACCGATCCGAGTCCGCCGAGTCGGTGGTCGATCACACGACTGCGTCGCCTAGCCTGGGACGCGTCATGACTGCCCCGATCACGCGCCGTACGCTCCTGTCCCTCGCCGGCATCACCGGTGTCGGCTTCGTCGCCGCTGCCTGCTCGTCCGACGGCCCGGGTGCCGGGTCCTCGACGCCCCGCGCTTCGGGTGCCGCCAACTCCGGTGACGCCTCGAGGCCGGCGAAGGGTTCCGGCGCGAAGCCGACGGCCACGTCCGTGGAGCCCGCCGAGGTCCCGCTCGCCGGCGGTGTCACCGTGACGGTCTCCGGCACGGGGCTCACCGGAGTGGCGGGGGTCACGGTCGGCGGTGTCGCGGCCCGCGACGTGTCGGCCACCGCGACGACGGTCACCTTCACCGCCCCGCACCAGGCGATGTACACGGCCGGATCGGCGGAGGTCGCACTGTTCACGACGGCGGTGCAGCCGGTCCCCTCGGCGAACCAGACGTCCGACGGCAACGGCAGCGCGGCCAACGACGGGCAGGTCGGCGCGACGCAGGACTCGGCCACCGCGACGCCGACCCCGACGGCCGCTGCCGTGCCCGACACGAGCTCCGCGGTCGTCACCACCACGGTGGCCTACGCCGCGAAGACCGACGTCGACCGTCAGCTGCAGTACGCCATGCGGCACTGGTCGGACTACAACACGGCCGAGTACGGCACGATGAACCCGATCGGTGGGGACTGCGCGAACTACGTGAACCAGACGCTCCAGGCCCGCGGGTGGCAGCAGCGCAGCGACTGGTACAACCGAGCCGGCGGTGCACAGCACTCGGCCACCTGGACCTACTGCCCGGCGATGGACCCGTGGCTCGACCAGAACGCCTCGGCGTTCGGTCTGACCCGGCGGACGTCCGACGAGCGCCAGCACGTGAAGGTCGGCGACATCGTCATGTTCGACTGGAACGCGAACGGGTCGCCGGACCACACGACCATCGTGTCCGAGGTGTTCACCGAGCCCGACGGCACCATCCGCATCAAGTCGGCGAGCCACAACCAGGACGGGCCCTACCGGGACCTCGACGAGATGATCACGGTGCAGCACCCGGGTGGGACCGCCTGGTTCCACACGTTCGACGCCTAGCGGCGGCGGCCAGGAGGCCCGCACCCCTCAGGGGAACCCGAGGAACCAGAGCAGCACGACAGCGACGGCCTGCAGGCACACGCCCGTCACGAGCCACCCCACCGCCCGGCGTCGGGTCGCCAGGAACACGTCCGACCCGAGCAGCGGTGCGGCGGGCATGAGCAGCCGGGGCAGGCTCTGCTGCGGCAGGAACACCGCGACGAGGTAGGCGACGTAGGCGACCACGAAGCCGAGCACCTCCGGACCGAGCGCCCGGACGTCACGTCGCCCGAGGAACCACGCCGTGACCACCAGGACGACCACGACGAGGACGAGCCCCGCCGGCCCGAGCCACCGTCCAGCCATCAGGAACCACGGTGTCAGCGGCGTGAAGTCGACCCGGCCGACGAACCCGACCCACCAGGACAGCTCCGTGTCGAGGTACGCCCCGGGCCGCCCGGTGACCGCCGACGCGACGACGGGCCAGGCGAGCCCGGCCGCGGCCACCACCAGACCCGCGACGACGACCGCAAACCGCTCCCGCCACGGGAACGTCTGCTGGACGCCGGCCGGCGCTCCGGCAGCGCGACGGGCAGCGATCCACCGGACGACGAGGTGCACGGCGAGCGCCACCGCCAGGGCCAGCACCCCCGGCCGGGTGAACGCGGCGACCACCCCGAGCACCGCCACCAGCCAGTACCGCCGCCGGACGAGCGCGAGCAGTGCCCCGAACAGCAGCAGCAGGAACATGCTCTCGGCGTAGGCGACCTGCAGCAGGTACCCGGTCGCCCCGAACGCGAAGAGCGCCGTCGCCCACCGGGCACGGCGTCGATCGGCGACGGCGAGCACGAGGCGGAACAGCTCCACGCACGCACCCGCACCGCAGGCCGACGCGACCAGGACAGCGGCCGCCCAGAACGAGGCCCCGGTCACGCTCATCACCGCGCGGACGACCCCGGGGAACAGCGGCAGGAACGCCCACGGGTTCGGCACGACGTGGCCGGACCGGTCCGTCGGCAGGACGTGCGGGTACCCGTGCTCGGCGATGGTCCGATAAAAGGACGCGTCCCACGACCCGGAGAACGTGGCGAACGACGGATCGCGCCGGTACGAGGCGAAGTGCCACCCGTTCGTGGTCGCCAGCAGGTAGACGGTCCCGAGCAGGACGGTGCTGACCACCCGGGAGGCCAGCCACAGCAGCAGGGGAGTGGTCCACCCGCTGGAGGGGGCCTCCAGGACGGCCGTCACCGCCCGGCGGAGGCGGGTCGGTCCGGAGGCCCGGGTCGTCTCCAACAGGTCCGTCACGCGCCCGATCCTCCCAGACGCTCCGGAGTCAGCTCGCGGCACGGCCGCCGTACCGCCTCCGGTGTCAGCGTTCCGGCGTTCCGAGGACAGCGCGGCGGATCCGCTCGATCGGCTCCTTCGGCGTCCGGTCCGCGTTGAGGAGCCCGTTCGTCTCCTGCATCGTGTCGGTGAGCTGCGTCCAGCAGCTGCCGGCCAGGAACGAGCTCGCACGCACGGCGTCGTACAGCGCGGTGATGCGAGCGATCCAGTCGTCCCCGTCCGCCGCCGTCGTGTACCCCCAGGCGTCGTCGCGCTGCGCACCCGGCTGGTGGTTCACGCCACCGAACTCGGTCAGCATCACCGGCTGCCCGCGGTCCACAGCACCTCCCACCAGGACCAGGCGGTCGGCCGGTCCGAGACCCGCGAGGAGCCGGGTCCGCGCCTCGTCGTCGGCGTAAGTGCGTGCCAGACGGTCTCCGTCGCCTTCGTAGTCGTGCACCGAGACGATGTCGGAGTCCGGGTGTTCCCAGCCGTCGTTCGAGATGACCGGCCGGGTCGCGTCGAGCGCTCGGGTGACGTCCGCCAGGGCACGGGCGTAGGCCTGCTGGGCGGGGTCGGTCGCGATGTGCTGCACGCCCCAGCTCTCGTTCGCTGGGACCCAGGTCACGATCGACGGGTGCGAGGCGTCCCGCTCCACGGCGTCCATCCACTCCCGCATCAGTCGCTGTACCGCGGTGGGGGAGAACGCGTAGGCGCCCGGGGCCTCGCCCCAGACCATCAGCCCGAGACGGTCCGCCCAGTACAGGAACCGCGGGTCCTCGATCTTCTGGTGGTTCCGGGCGGCGTTGAACCCGAGCTCCTTGATGAGCTCGACCTCCCGGCGCAGGGCCTGCCGTGTCGGGGCCGTCAGGTGCGAGTCCGGCCAGTAGCCCTGGTTGAGCACGCTCCGGACGTCGATGCTGCGGTCGTTGAGCAGGAACCGACCACCGCCGACCCGGGTGGTCCGGATGCCGAAGTAGGAGCTCACGGCGTCGAGCGGGTCACCCTCCGGGGCCAGCAGGGTCACGACGGCGTCGACCAGGTGCGGCGCGTCCGGGGTCCACTGCAGCTCCTGCTCCGCCTGACCGTTCGCCTGTCGGGCGATCGGCACGACGAGTTCGCTCTCGTGGGCGGTCGCACCGACGGTCGTCTCGACGGTGGCGAGGTGCTCGTCGTGTTCGGTCCAGGTGGCTTCGACCCGGAGGCGCGTGCCGACCGGGTGCTCACCGGTCAACCGGACGGTGAGGCGCATCGTCTCGTGGTCGACGTTCGTCCAGCGGAGGGAGCGGATCGCGGTGGCCGGGACGGCCTCGAGCCAGACGGTCTGCCAGATCCCGGTCGTGCGGCGGTACCAGATGTCGTGCGCCTGCTCGTGCCAGTCCTGCTTGCCGCGGGGCTGGGTGAGGTCGTGGGGGTCGTCCTCGGCGCGGACCACGAGGGTGTGGGGCGTGGTGCTGCCGGTGCCGGTGCCGGTGCCGGTGCCGGTGCCGGTGCTCGTGCCGGTGCCGAGCGCCTCGGTCACGTCGAGGGTGAAAGGAGTGTGACCGCCCTCGTGCCCGCCCATGAACTGCCCGTCGATCCAGACCCGAGCGCGGTGGTCGACCGCGCCGAAGTGCAGCAGCACACGGGGCGCCTCGGCACCGTGCCCGGCCGCCGCCAGGTCCGCCGCCGTGATCTGCCGCGAGTACCAGACGACCGGGTGGAAGCCCGGCTCGTCGATGCCCGAGGCGACGGACTCCGGCGGGAACGGCACCGTGATGTCGCGCGCGTCCGTGAACCCGTTCCGCCAGGCGGGGTCGTCACCCGTGTTGCGGAAGGACCATGTGCCGTCGAGGTCCGCCCAGGCGGACCGCATCATCTGGGGGCGCGGGTACTCGCCGTCCTGACGACTGGCGAGCGGGAGGGCGGTGGCGGCGTCGTTGCCGAGGTGCGCGTTCATGTCCCCATGCTGGCGGAAGCGGTACAGCGTTGTACAGGGCGTGGAGCGGACCTCGTGATCTGCGCGCTGGCCGCCGTGAGCAGCAGAGGGCACCGGGCCGGAAAGCGCGCCCCCCCGCACTTCCGCAGCGCCTTGCGCGAACGCGCAAGAGTGCCCCGCAGCCCCTTGTCGCCTGGTCGGCGCTCCGCCTAGCGTCCTCAGCACGACGCCGTACCGACCGCCGTGTGAGCCACCCACTCGCCGACCGTCCGCGCCCGGCCACCCACCGAGCGCCCCGGATCATCCACCCTGCCAGTCCGAAGGACCCGAACCCATGGACACCCTGGCCGCGCTCGCCGCATCCCAGACATCGACCCAGGTCGTCATCGACCAGCTCGTCGCCTTCGGCCACGAAGCCCTCAAGTACGTGCCCGTCGGCATCGCCGGTGTGATCGTGTGGGCCCTGTGGCTCTACCGCGTCGTGCTGTCGGCGCGGGCGAAGCCGATCGTGAACGGCTTCCGCACCACGACCTCCGTCGTCGTGCCGAGCTACCACGAAGACCCCGACATCCTGCTCCGTTGCCTCGAGTCCTGGCGTTCGCAGAACCCCGACGAGATCATCATCGTGCTGGACGTCGCCGACACCGAGGCCTACCAGCGCATCGTCGCCGTGGGCGACCCGACCGTGAAACCGATCCTGTTCCACCACGTCGGCAAGCGCAGCGCCCTCGGCCAGGGCATCCGGCTCGCGCGGTACGACGTCGTCGTCCTCGTCGACTCCGACACCAGCTGGGAGCCGGGACTGCTCGAGAACGTGCAGATGCCCTTCGTGGACACCACCGTCGGCGGTGTCGGGACGCAGCAGAACGTCTACCAGCGGAACTCGAGCATCTGGCGGATCATCGCCGACTGGCTCGTGAACCTGCGGTACTTCAACTACGTGCCAGCGATGGGCGCCGCCGGTGCCGTGCCCTGCCTGTCGGGACGCACCGCCGCGTACCGTCGCTCGGCAGTGCTGCCCGTGCTCGACAACCTCGAGAACGAGTTCTTCCTCGGCCGCCGCTGCGTCGCCGGCGACGACGGGCGGCTGACCTGGCTGGTCCTCGCCTCGGGCTTCAAGACCGTGCACCAGGAGAGCGCGAAGGCCCTCTCGATGTTCCCGGCCACCGGCAAGGCGTTCTTCAAGCAGCGCATCCGCTGGAGCCGCAACTCGTACCGGACGTACCTGACGGCCATCGCCAAGGGGTGGATCTGGCGCGTGCCCTTCGTCACGAAGATCACCGTGCTGCAGATCATCCTGACGCCCGTGACCATGGGCATCACCATGTGGTATCTGCTGTTCAGCCGACTGGAGCTCAGCGTCATCGGCGCGGGGTTCACCCTCGCCTGGCTGCTCGCCGGTCGTGCCGTCCGTGGTTTCTCCAACCTGCGCCGTCACCCGCTCGACCTCTTCGTCCTGCCGATCCTGGCCGTCGTGGTGATCGTCATCGCCCTGCCGATCAAGGTGTTCTCGTTCATCACGATGAACAAGCAGGGCTGGCTGACCCGGCACGCCGACCAGATGGGCGGTGACGGACAGACCGCGGCGACCCTCGACGGTCCCGGCGCACGTCCGGCGGGGCAGACCGTACCGACCCCGACCCACGCTCCGGCCTTCGCGGCCACTGCGGCGCCGGCGGTGGGCGCGCCGACGATGGCAGGCCCGACGATGGCAGCCACGATGGCAGCCCCCACGATGGCAACGGCCACCGTCGCAGCGCCGACCACGGAAGCGGCGGCCGCGTCCCACACGGCCGAGCCGGCCGCCGCCACCACGTCGGGGACGCAGCGTGCGTCGCAGCCAGCGACGAGCCTCCAGGCCGGAGAGGTGGCAGCAGCATGAGCACCGACCCGACCCGCACCACGTCCGTTCGTCGTCGCCGCATCGCGACCGCTTCCGCGCTCGCCCTGACGCTCGCCGGCGCCGGTGCCCTGTCCCTCCCCACCGCGGCGCAGGCCGCGACCGCCGGGTCGACCGCGGACGCCGGAGCGTCGACCGTCGTCACGGGCGAGGCGTACCCCGGCAGCCCGAACAAGGAGGCCAAACTGGTCGCCGCCGAGAACGAACGCATCTACAACGTGCGGGCCCTCGCCTCGGCAGCACGGTGGAGCGGCCTCGTGACCACGAAGCCGTACCGACTCGCCACGGGCAGTTCGTACACCCTGGTGCTCGTCGCCCGCGGCTCCGCGTACACCGTCGACGACCTCAAGCAACTCGCACCCTCGACCTTCGTCAAACAGCCCGACGGTTCGTACCTGCTCAGCGAGAACATCGTCGTGGAGAACGGGGCCACCCTGCAGCTCGCGAGCCCGGACGGCCTGCACATCCACATGGAGAGCGACGACCGCGGCTTCGTGTCGATCGTCACGCAGGCCGGAGCCCTGCAGATCGCCGGTTCCGCCAAGGCCCCGGTCACGATCGACTCGTGGGACCCGCAGGCCGGCAAGGTCGACACCGACACCACCGACGGTCGTGCCTACGTCCGCGTCCAGGGCGGAACGGCGACCCTGAGCTACGCGTCCTTCCGCGACCTCGGCTTCTGGAGCGGCACGACCGGCGGCGTCTCGCTCACCGGCACCGACCTGTCCACGCTCGACTCGGCGTCGGGCACCCAGGCGGCGAAGACCCTCCGCACCACGAAGGACGTCTTCGGCACCACCCTGCTTCCGACCGGTGCCGTCGACGGGACCACCCCGGGTGAGAGCACCGCCGCGGGGTCCTACAGCTTCGTCTCGGCGAAGATCCAGCACACCGAGTTCGACGGCAACGCGTACGGACTGTTCCTCACGAGCGCCGACGGGGTCGTGATGTCGGACTCCACGATCGAGAACTCGCTCATCGACGGCCTCGTGCTGCACCGCTACGTGACGAACAGCACGTTGTCCTCGGTCGACTCCCACGACAACGGGGTGGACGGGATCAAGATGACCCGCGCCTCCACCGGCATCGTGCTCAGCCAGGTGACCGCCAACCGGAACGGACGCAACGGCATCACGCTGAACGGCGGGGCGCTCGCCGACGGGCCGAACGCCGTCGGCATGCCGACCGGCGACTACGGCAACAACTCCCTCACCGACAGCACCGCGTCCGACAACGGGCGGTACGGTGTCGAGGTGCTCGGTGGCGAGAACGTCAAGGTGAGCGGTTCCACCATGGACCGCAACCGGATGGGCATCGTCGTCGGTCAGGACGCCGTGAAGACCACCGTGCGCAACAACGTCATCAAGGGCTCGACCCAGAACGGCATCTCGGTGCTCGACGGCGTCCGGTCCTCCGAAGTCAGCGACAACACGATCGCGGGCGCCGACATCGGGATCTACAGCCGAGGCTCCGACGCCGACGTGGACGGCAACGAGATCTCCGGTGCGCGGACCCACGGGGTGACGGTCGTCGGCCCGTCGAAGGGCACGACCGTGACCGACAACTCGGTGTCCGGGCGCGGACCGAGTGCGATCGACCTCGCCCGCTCGGACCAGGCCGTTCAACACGGCAACACCACGACCGGCTGGCACTCCACCAAACCGCTGCTCGTGACGCTGCGCGGCATCTTCCAACCGCTCACCGTGCTCTGGCTGATCCTGCTGCTCATCGTCCTGGCCGCAGCCATCGGTGGTGTCATCCGCGGCCGTCGGGGCGAGGCCCGCGAGCACCCGTACGCCAAACTCGCTCCCCTGTCCTCCTTCACCCGGGGCGTCGTCGACCCGACCACGCTGGGCCTGCCCGCCTCGCCGATCTCGTCGCCGATGGCAGAGGCCGGACCGCACCAGGCAGGCACGGGCCAGGCGGCCACGGACCAGGACGGCAGCCGGCGCGCAGCCCATGCCGCCCCGGCCGCGGACGTCGACGCCGCGCTCGCCGTGACGCGCCGGTGACGCGGATGACGAACCTGTTCGAACGACATCGCGTCCAGATCGTGTCCGGCGCCGTCGGTCTCGTGGCCGGAGCCGTGCTCATCGGCGGGATCTGGGGCGTCAGCGCAGCGGTCCGTGACCCCGAGACGGTCGCAGCGCCCGTGCCGACCTCCTCGGCGACCACCGACCCCGGCCGCACGCCGAGTGCCAGCCGCACCCCGAAGCTCGGCACGCTGGATGACGACGGCGGATCCGACAGCGGGAAGTCCGACGAGGGCGGCGGCGCCACCAGCGGCACGGCGAAGGGCTCCACGGGGACGGCCACAGCCGCCCCCGCCGCCGCATGCACGTCGCCGACCATCCGGGTCAGCACCGCGGACGCACTCACGTCCGCACTGGAGGACGCCGAGGCAGGGGACGTCATCGCCCTCGCCGACGGCACCTACGACGGGACCTTCGAGGGGACGGCGAAGGGCACGGCCAGCCAGCCGATCGCCCTCTGTGGCGGGAGCGGCGCGGTCCTCGACGGCGGTGACCCGTCCGACGGCTACGTCATGCACCTCGACGGTGGTGCCTACTGGACGCTGTCCGGGTTCACGGTGCAGAACGGCCAGAAGGGCGTGATGCTCGACGACACGCAGCACTCGGTCCTCCAGGGGCTCACGGTCCGGAAGACCGGGGACGAGGCGGTGCACGTCCGCGGCAACAGCAGCGACAACACGGTGCGCGGCAACCACGTCTCCGAGACCGGACTGCGGAAGCCGCAGTTCGGCGAGGGCATCTACATCGGCTCGTCCAAGAACAACTGGTGCGACGTGTCCGACTGCAAGCCGGACCGCAGCGACCGGAACGTCGTCACGGAGAACACGGTCACGGGCACCGCAGCCGAGAACGTGGACATCAAGGAGGGGACGACCGGTGGTGTGCTGTCGGACAACTCCTTCGACGGTGCGGGCATGCAGGGGCAGAACCATGCGGACTCCTGGGTCGACGTGAAGGGCAACGGCTGGCGCGTCACCGGGAACCGCGGGGTGCACTCGATCCTCGACGGGTTTCAGACGCACGAGCTCCTGGACGGCTGGGGCACGGACAACACGTTCTCCGGCAACACCGTGGACCTCGGCAACAGCGACGGTGTGGCCTTCGCCTTCCGCCCGGTGCTCGGCAACACGGTGTCGTGTGACAACGACGTGGTCGGCTCGAACGAGTTCTCGACCACGAAGTGCACGTCCTGATCAGAGACCGGCGAGCAGCTCACGCCCACGTCTGAGCCGACGGTCGGCCCGCTGACGGCCGACCGTCGCGAGGACCCCGGCAGTGAAGTCCGCCTCGTGCCGCAGGGCCGCAACGGCGTTCGCGGCGTCCAGTCCGTCCCCCAGGGACGCCTGCGCCCGGCGGAGTCGGCCGAGGTGTCGGTGCGCGCCGGCGAACCCACCTGCAGCGTCGATCGCGTACCGGAGCCGCCGCGCGGCCTTCCGGGCGTCGTGCAGCACCTCGAGATCAGCAGACCGTGTCGCCGCGTCCCGCACCCGGCGCATGCGACGACGCTCCCGGTGGAGTCGCCGCTCGACGAAGGGTCGTACGGCGTCCCCGGCTCGCGGACCCGGTGGTGCGTCGGTGATGAGCGCGTCGAGTGCGTCGAGTGCGGCGAACCACTCGGCAGAGCACAGCACCTCGTCGAACCCCGCCGTCGCGTCCCCGCGCGCCGACCCCAGGCGGCCCACGAGTCCGGCGAGCGTCGCGTCGTCGACGAGCCCCTCCGGCGCACGGCCCGCGAGCATCTGCACCGAGGCGGCCAGGACCTCGGCGTCACGGACCGTCCCGGCTGCACGTCCGACGGCGCCGAGGCTCCGTCGCACCGACTCGCTGGCGTCGCGGTCGAGCGCGCCGCGGTAGACCGCCAGGACGCTCCGGATCCGTCGGAGCGACCCTCGGAGAGCGTGGACCGCGTCGGGTTCCCGGCGTCGGACGAGCGGGTCGACCCGGACCACGTCGGCGCGGAGCGTGGCCAGCGCGTCGACGACGAACCGGGCGGCCGTGCCGGATCGCGGACGATGCGACGTGGACGGCCGGCGGAGCGGTGCGAGCCGCGGTACCGGAGCGCGGTCGGCAGCAGCAGCAACGCCGCCGCCGTCCGTGTCCGGTCCGCCCGCGTCGGTGTCCGCATCCTCGGCCGCGTCCCGGAGCGCCCGCTCCACGCCGCGGACGAGCGCGTGGCCGCTGCCGTCGTCCGCCAGCGCCCACCAGCGACCGGCCCGGAGCACAGCCTCGTCCGGCGAGCCCTCGTCGACCCGGACGTCAGCGACCTCGGCCCGCACCCGGCCGTCCCGACTGTGCAGGACCAGGAGCGACGTCGTGGTGTCCCGCAGCCGGACGGCGGTCAGGGGCCGACCGCGCAGGTGCACCGCCAGTTCCGGGACCGGTGCGTCCGCGCTCCGGTCGGCGAGGCGCTCCGGACCCTCGCCGCGATCGACCGTCCACGTGCCGTCCTCACCGCGCACCAGCTCGACCCCGGCCGCCGCGAGCACCCCGTCGAACGTGTCCCAGACGGTCTCACGCACCATCACGTCCGGGACCCGCCCGACGACGTCCGCGTAGGGCTCGAGGGCGGGGAGTCGCCGGGCGTCCGGGACCCGCCAGGTCACGCGAGGAGCCGGGAAGTCGTCGTCGTGGGGATCGTCTCGCTGGTGCATGCGAGTCAGTGTCGTCCGCACCGCCCCGGCGCCGAAACGGTCCCCGCGAACTGTGGACAGCCTCCCGGCCGGACCGCCCCTGTGCAGGGAGGGTGACACCGTCCTCCGCGCGATCCCGCGGACCGGCGCAGCAGCGACGGGTAGCGTCCCCGACATGACCGACGCTGTGCACGCCGACCCCTTCGAGACCGCCGTCGCCGGCTGGATGGCCGACCAACGGTGGTACGCCGCCAAGGGCGGGACCCCCAGGATCCGGGTGGTCGCCGAACAGACCGGCACCACCGCCGACGCGACGATCCGCACCCTCTTCGTGCTGGACGACGCCCCGACCGGCCCCGTCCTCTACCAGGTGCCGCTCACCGTGCGACCCGCAGCGGTCCCCGAACTCGCCCACGCCCTGGTCACCGAACTCGACGGAGCTGCGGTCTACGACGCTCCGCACGACGTCGCCTACGCGCGCTGGCTGCTCGGCCGGATCGAGGCCGACGGCGAACACATCGGGCCGGTCACGGACGCCCGCGTCCTCAGCGGCGAGCAGTCCAACACGTCCGTCATCTGCGGGACCGCCGAGAACGGACAAGTCATCACGAAGGTCTTCCGCGTCCTGCACGACGGTGAGAACCCCGACGTCACGACGCAGCGCGCGCTGTCGAGCGCCGGGTCGGTCCGCGTCCCGCGCACCTTCGGCGCCCTGGCGGGGGAATGGCCGGACGAGGGGCAGGTCGGCGGGACCGCACACGGGCACCTCGCCTTCGCGCAGGAGTTCCTGCCCGGGCTGGAGGACGCGTGGCGCGTCGCCCTCACCGCAGCCCGGAACGGCGAGTCCTTCGCCAGCGCGGCCGATCGGCTCGGTGCCGCGCTCGCCGAGGTGCACACGGTCCTCGCGGGTGCGATGCCCACGGCGACCTCCGGGCCGGACCAGGTCGACGAGGCGATCGCGACGATGCGTCGCCGCCTCGACACCGCGGCTGCCGAGGTGCCGCAAGTCGCCGAGCACGCCGCCGCCGTCGGTCGCGTCTACGATCGTGCCGCCTCCGTGCCGTGGCCGACCATGCAGCGCATCCACGGAGACCTGCACCTCGGTCAGGTGCTGTCGGCCCCAGAACCCCGGGGCTGGGTCTTCCTCGATTTCGAGGGCGAGCCCCTCCGCCCGATGCCGGAACGCTCGCGGCCGGACGTCGCACTCCGCGACGTCGCCGGCATGCTCCGGTCCTTCGACTACGTCGCAGGCGCGCTGGCGCACGAGGACGAGCCGGTGGAGACGGGTGACTGGGCGCACGAAGCACGCACGGCGTTCCTCGACGGGTACGAGCGAGGCAGCGGGTCCGACCTGCGCGCACACCGCGCCCTGCTCGACGCGTTCGAGCTCGACAAGGCCGTCTACGAAGTCGTCTACGAAGCACGGAACCGACCGACCTGGGTCGGCATCCCGATCGCCGCGGTCGACCGGTTGGTCGCACGCACGGACGGTTGACGGCGAGCGGCCGCGTCCGTGGCGTGACCGGATGACGGACGGGAGGCCCGTGGCGACACCGCCACGGGCCTCCCGTCCGATCCGCCCGACTAGTTGACGGGGCCGGTGTACTTCTCGCCCGGGCCCTTGCCGGGTGCGTCCGGGATCGCCGAGGCCTCGCGGAAGGCCAGCTGCACCGACCGCAGCCCGTCGCGGAGCGGACGCGCGTGCTGGTCGCCGATCTCGGTGGCCGCGGCGGTGACGAGGCCGGCGAGCGAGGTGATGAGCTTCCGCGCTTCGTCCAGGTCGGTCTGCTGCTCCGGGTCGTCGGCCAGACCCACCTTGACGGCGGCAGCGCTGAGCAGGTGGACGGCCACGGTGTTGATCAGTTCGATCGCGGGGACCTCGGCGATGTCGCGCGCGGCCTCGTCGGACTCGTCGGATGCGGGGGCCGGGTTGCTCGGGGTGTCGGTCACGGTGCTCCTCTGCTAGACTCGCCGACGGCAGACGCTGTCCGCGCGCCCGGAACCTTCCGGATGCACCCGGATCATTCCGGTTCGAACCGGGACGGCCCGGATCAGGACAGTGTCACGAAAGAGGAGTTCCTCCCACCCGCGGCTGCACCAAGGCTACCGGGTCACCACCGCTCCGCCGGGGTCCACCATGTGGGCATCGGCAGGCCGGACCGCAAGGGTCGGCGTCGGGCGGCTGCCGAACGGGTCCCGATCCGTGCGTCAGATCTCCTCTCTCGTGCCGTCGTCCCGGGCAAACGCCCCGGACGGCCACCACCTGATTGAAGGAGCTCCGCATCACCGATCCCCGTACCAACGACCGTATCCGCGTCCCCGAGGTCCGACTGGTCGGACCCCAGGGCGAGCAGGTCGGCGTTGTCCCCATCGCCGTCGCACTGCGCCTCGCGCAGGAAGCCGAGCTGGATCTGGTCGAGGTCGCGCCGAACTCGAAGCCGCCCGTCGCCAAGATCATGGACTACGGCAAGTTCAAGTACGAAGCCGCTCAGAAGGCCAAGGAAGCCCGCCGCAACCAGGTCAACACCGACCTGAAAGAGGTCCGCTTCCGCCTGAAGATCGACGTGCACGACTACGAGACGAAGCGCAAGCGCGCCGAGGGGTTCCTCCTCGGTGGCGACAAGGTGAAGGCGATGATCCTCTTCCGTGGTCGCGAGCAGTCGCGTCCCGAGCAGGGTGTCAGACTCCTCCAGAAGTTCGCGGAGGAGATCGCCGAGTTCGGCGTCGTGGAGTCCCGTCCGACCCAGGACGGCCGCAACATGACGATGATCATCGCGCCCCTGAAGAACAAGTCGGACGTCAAGGGCGAGCAGAACGCCAAGCGCGCCGCCGAGAAGGCCGAGCGGAAGGCCACCGAGCACTCCGCGAAGTCGCAGCCGGCGGACCAGGCCCCGGCCGCCCCCGCCGCAGCAGCAGCACCGGCCGACTCGTCGGCCGAATAGGTCCTTCCAGACCGCTTCCGCGCTCGACGCGGCCCCCATCCACCCCACGGAAAGGCATCAACATGCCCAAGCAGAAGACCCACTCCGGGTCGAAGAAGCGCTTCAAGGTCACCGGCAGCGGCAAGATCATGAAGCAGCAGGCCGGTATGCGCCACAACCTCGAGGTCAAGTCCTCCAAGCGCAAGGCCCGCCTCAACGAGGACCAGGTCCTCTCGAAGGCCGACGCGAAGAACGTCAAGAAGCTCCTCGGCCACTGAGTCGACCCGGATCGTAAAGGAACAGATCAATGGCAAGAGTCAAGAGAGCGGTCAACGCCGCCAAGAAGCGTCGCGTCATCCTCGAGCGCGCAGAGGGCTACCGCGGCCAGCGGTCGCGCCTCTACCGCAAGGCGAAGGAGCAGGTCACCCACTCCCTCGTCTACGCGTACCGTGACCGTCACGCGAAGAAGGGCGAGTTCCGTCGCCTCTGGATCCAGCGCATCAACGCTGCGTCGCGTGCGAACGGCCTGACCTACAACCGCCTCATCCAGGGTCTGAACCTGGCCGGCGTCGAGGTCGACCGTCGCATCCTCGCGGACCTCGCGGTCAACAACGCCGAGACGTTCGCCGCGCTCGTCGAGACCGCCAAGAAGGCCCTGCCGGCCGACACCTCGGCGCCGAAGGCAGCCTGAGCCACGTCACCCGTGCACCGGAACCCCCACTCCCTGCGGAGTGGGGGTTCCGTCGTTCCCGGCGTCGGTCGACTGCGGTCCGGTCGTGCCGGGCATCCGGTCGTTCCTAGACTGGGCACGTGAGCGAACTCCTCGAGAACCCCCGTGCCGGCCGAGTGAAGGCCGTGGCCGCCCTGGCCAAGAAGGACGTCCGTGCCGAGACCGGGCTGTTCCTGCTCGAGGGCCCGCAGGCCGTGCGCGAGGCGATCGAGTACCGCCCCGAGCTCCTCCGCGAGCTGTACGTCACGCCGACCGCGGCGGCGCGTCACGGTCTGGACGACGCCCCGGTCGACACCTGGTTCGTCACCGAGCAGGTGCTCGACGCGATGGCCGACACCGTGACGCCGCAGGGCGTGGTCGCGGTGTGCCAGCAGTTCCCGACGTCGGTGAAGGACGTCTTCCCGGACGCCCGCCTGGAGGCCCGTGCCGACCCCGACGCGTCGGGCGCCCTCCCCGGACTGGTCGCGATCCTCGAAGAGGTCCGTGACCCGGGCAACGCCGGCACTATCATCCGTGCCGCGGATGCGGCCGGTGCGGACGCCGTCGTGCTCACCGGGCGCAGCGTCGACCCGTACAACCCGAAGGTCGTCCGCTCCACCACCGGGTCGCTGTTCCACGTGCCGGTCTCGGTCGGCGTGACCCTGGTGGACGCCATCGAGCGCGCACGGGGGCTCGGCTACACGATCCTCGCGGCCGACGTCTCCGGTGATGACCTGCCGGACGTCCGGGCCGACGGCATGTTGGACGGGCCCACGGTGTGGGTCTTCGGCAACGAGGCCCGCGGGCTGACGGCCGAGGACCTGGCGCTGGTCGACCGCGCGGTGAAGGTCCCGATCTACGGCCGGGCCGAGTCGATGAACCTCGCGACCGCTGCCTCGGTGTGCCTCTACGAGAGCGCGTTCGCGCAGCGGACCCGTTCCTCCACAGCCACGGACTGACTCGCCTCCGTCCACGGTGGGGCGGTGGAGGGCGACGGTATCCCAGCGGCCGGTAGGCTTGGCTCTCGTGTCAGAACCTCTCGAGATCAGCGAACCGGCGGTCGCCGGCGCCGTGGAAGCGGCCCTCGCCGCCGTCCGCGCCACGACGACCGTCGCCGAGCTCAAGCAGGCCCGTGCCGAGCACACGGGCGAGCAGTCGACGCTCGCCCGGATGAACGCGTCGATGCGCAGCGTCCCGCCGGAGCAGAAGGCCGCCGCGGGCAAGCTCGTCGGTCAGGCCCGGAGCCAGGTGAACCAGGCGATTGCCGCGCAGGAGTCGGTCCTCGCCGAATCCGAAGAGCGTGCACGTCTCGACGCCGAGCGTGTGGACGTCACCGCGCTGCCGTCTCGCCACACGCCCGGTTCGCGGCACCCGCTGTCGGTCCTCAACGAGACCGTCGCCGACGTCTTCGTGGGGATGGGCTGGGAGGTCGCAGAGGGCCCCGAGCTCGAGCACGAGTGGTTCAACTTCGACGCCCTCAACTTCGACCAGGACCACCCGGCACGGGCCATGGCGGACACGGTGTTCGTCGAGCCCGTCGACCGGCACCTGCTGATGCGCACGCACACCTCACCGGTCCAGGTGCGGTCATTGTTGTCCCGTGACCTGCCCCTCTACGTCATCGCCCCGGGCCGCGTGTACCGCGCCGACGAACTCGACGCCACGCACCTGCCGGTCTTCACCCAGGTCGAGGGCATCGCGATCGACAAGGGCCTGACGATGGCGCACCTCCGCGGCACGCTCGAGCACTTCGCCCGTCAGGTGTTCGGTGACGAAGCCCAGATCCGACTGCGTCCGAACTACTTCCCGTTCACCGAGCCGAGCGCCGAGATGGACGTCTGGCAGCCGAACGCCAAGGGCGGCGCGCGGTGGGTCGAGTGGGGTGGCTGCGGCATGGTCAACCCGAACGTCCTGCGGGCCGCCGGCATCGACCCGGACGAGTACCAGGGCTTCGCCTTCGGCATGGGCATCGAGCGGACGCTGCAGTTCCGCAACGGCCTGAACGACATGCGTGACTTCCTCGAGGGCGATCTCCGCTTCTCGCAGCAGTTCGGAACGGTGGTCTGATGCGCGTCCCACTCCGCTGGCTCGGCGAGTCCGTCGACCTGCCCGACGACGTCTCACTCGAGCACGTCCACGCCGCACTGGTGTCGGTCGGGTTCGAAGAGGAAGCCGTGCACACCTTCGACCTGACCGGACCCGTCGTGGTCGGTCGGGTGCTCGAGCGTGTCCCGGAGCCGCAGAAGAACGGCAAGACGATCAACTGGTGCCAGGTGGACGTCGGCGAAGCCGAACCCCGCGGCATCGTCTGCGGTGCCCACAACTTCGACGTCGGCGACCTCGTCGTCGTGACCCTGCCCGGCGCCGTGCTGCCCGGGCCGTTCCCGATCGCCGCACGCAAGACCTACGGCCACGTGTCGGACGGCATGATCGCGTCGGCGCGTGAACTCGGACTCGGCGACGAGCACGACGGCATCCTCCGGTTCGCCGACCTCGGCATGGAGCCCGAGGTCGGGGCGGACGCCATCGCGCTGCTCGGCCTGGACGACGCCGCCGTCGAGATCAACGTGACGCCGGACCGCGGCTACGCCATGAGCATGCGCGGGGTCGCTCGTGAGTACGCGCACGCCACCGGGGCGACCTTCTCGGACCCGGTCGACCGCGTCCTACCGCGCACCGGCGAGGGCTTCGCGGTGACGATCGACGACGCCGCACCGATCCGCGGCCGCATCGGGGCCAGCACCTTCGTGACGCGGGTCGTCCGCGGCATCGACGCCAGCCGCCCCACCCCCGCCTGGATGGTCGCCCGTCTGTCGCTCGCCGGCGTCCGCTCGATCTCGTTGCCCGTCGACATCACCAACTACGTGATGTTCGAGCTCGGCCAGCCGCTGCACGGGTACGACCTCAGTACCGTCCAGGGCGGGCTCGCCGTCCGCCGGGCCACCGCCGGGGAACGGCTCACCACGCTCGACGACGTGGAGCGCGAGCTGGACGCCGAGGACCTGGTCATCGCCGACGACGCCGGGGCCGTCGGCCTCGCGGGTGTCATGGGCGGCGCCCGGACGGAGATCACCGCGTCGACGACGGACGTCCTGATCGAGGCCGCCGGCTTCGACCAGGTGTCGATCGCCCGGACCGCGCGGCGCCACAAGCTGCCGAGTGAGGCATCGCGCCGGTTCGAGCGTGGCGTCGACCCGCTCGTCGCCGAGGCCGCGGCGAACCGGGCCGTCGAACTGCTCGTCGACCTCGCCGGCGGCGCACCGGACGCGCTCGGATCGACCCTCGTCGACGAGTCGCCTCGCCCCACCGTCACCATGCGTCTCGGTCGAGCCGCTGCACTGATCGGCGTGGACTACACTGACGCCGAGGTGCTCGACACCCTCCGTGCGATCGGCGCGTCGGTCGACGTCGACGGTGACCTGCTCGTCGTCACCCCGCCGAGTTGGCGCCCCGACCTGGTGGACGACGTCTCCCTGGTCGAGGAGATCGCCCGCATCGTCGGGTACGACCGCATCCCGAGCGTCCTGCCGATCGCGCCGCCGGGTCGTGGGCTCACGCGGCACCAGCAGGCGCGTCGCCGTGTCTCGGCTGCTCTGGCCGCCGCCGGTCTGACCGAGGTCGTCACGGCACCGTTCGTCTCCGCCGCCACCGCTGCCGCGTACCCGGGCATCGACCCCACCGGCGGGCCGAGCGTCGTCCTGGCGAACGCACTCGACAGTGCGCAGGACCACCTGCGTCGGAGCGGTCTGCCCGCCCTCGTCGACGTGGCACGGCGGAACGTGTCCCGCGGACTGGTCGACGTCGCCGTGTACGAGACGTCCCGGGTGTTCCTGCCCGAGCCCGGCGTCGAGCTCGGGACGACCGACGTCCCCGCCGGCGCCGAGCGCCCGGTGCCCGAGACCCTCGCCGCCCTCGACGCGTCGCTGCCGCCGCAGCCGTTCCACGTCACCGCGCTGCTCCTCGGCAACGCCGTGCTCAAGCAGCCCGGTGCCGCGGTCGAGACGTTCGGCATCGCCGACGCCCTCGACGTCGCGCGCACGGTGGCCTGGGCCGTCGGTGTCGAGCTGACCATCACGCAGACGAGCCACCCGGCGCTGCACCCCGGACGCGCGGCATCACTGCTCGTCGGTGACACGGTCGTCGGTGTGGCGGGCGAGCTGCTGCCGGAACGGACGGCAGACGCCGATCTGCCCCGGGTGGTGGCCGTCGTCGAGCTCGACCTCGACGCCCTGGTCGCCGTTGCCCCGGAACTCGTGCACGTCTCGGCGATCGTGTCCTACCCCGCAGCGACGCAGGACCTGTCCCTGGTGGTGGACGTGTCGGTGCCCGCCGGTGACGTCCTGACCGAGGTGCGCGCTGGTGCCGGAGACCTGTTGGAGTATGCTCGGCTCGTGGATGACTACCGCGGTGCCGGCGTGAACGAGGGACAGAAGTCCCTGACGTTCGCCCTGCGCTTCCGTGCCACGGACCGCACGCTGACCGCTGCCGAGGCCTCCGAGGCCCGTGACGGCGCTGTCCGACGTGCCGGCGAGCGATTCGGGGCGACCCTGCGCGACTGATCCACGACGGATCACCGCCCGGGGTCGCCGCCTCCGACTCTCTCGACGAACAGTCCGACCAAAGGTGGAACCCATGTCCGTATCCGTCGCCGTGGCGGGAGCCAGCGGCTACGCGGGTGGCGAGTTGTTGCGCATCCTCTCCGCTCACCCCGAGTTCGACGTCAGGACGGTGACGGCGTTCTCGAACGCCGGACAGCCGCTCATCGCGACGCAGCCGCACCTCCGGTCGCTCGCGCACCTCACCCTGGTGGAGACGACGGCCGAGAACCTCCGCGGTCACGACGTGGTGTTCCTCGCACTGCCGCACGGCCAGTCCGGCGCGATCACCGCCGAACTCGACGCGGACACCCTCGTGGTGGACTGCGGCGCAGACCACCGCCTGACGGACGAGAGCGCCTGGGCGGCCTTCTACGGTGGCGACTTCCACGGCGCATGGACCTACGGCCTGCCCGAACTGCTGCACGCTCCGCCCGCCCCGGGTGCCGCGGAGGAGTGGCGCGACGTCGACGACATCGTCGCCCAGGGCCGGCAGCGGACCGAGTTGGCCGCGACCAAGCGGATCGCCGTCCCCGGCTGCAACGTCACCGCGGTGACGCTCGGCATCCAGCCCGGTGTCCAGGCCGGGCTCGTCGAGTCCGACGACATCGTCGCCGTGCTCAGCGTCGGCCCGAGCGGTGCCGGCAAGAAGCTCGAGCCGACGTACCTCGCCGCCGAGATCATGGGCTCGGCCAGCGCGTACGCGGTCGGCGGCAGTCACCGGCACGTCCCGGAGATCCAGCAGAACCTCCGGGTGGCAGGGGCCTCGGACGTGCGCATCTCGTTCACCCCCGTGCTCGTGCCGATGGCCCGTGGGATCCTCGCCACGACGACCGCGCGCCTGGCACCCGGTGTCACCGCGCACGACGTCCGCTTCGCCTGGGAGCAGGCCTACGCGGACGAACCGTTCGTGCACCTGCTGCCCGAGGGCGTCTTCCCGCGGGTGGCGGACACGATCGGTGCCAACACCGCCCTGGTCGGCATCGCGGTCGACGAAGCGGCCGGTCGGGTCGTCGCCGTCACCGCGCTCGACAACCTCGCCAAGGGGACCGGCGGCGCAGCCGTGCAGTCCGCGAACATCGCGCTCGGGTTCCCCGAGACGCTCGGCCTCAGCGTGGACGGAGTCGCCCCGTGACCGACATCACCGATGCATCGGGCGCGGACGACGCCGTCACGGGCCTCCGGTCCGCTGACGGCGCGCTGCAGGGCGTCACCGCTGCGGCGGGCTTCCGGGCCGCCGGCGTCACCGCGGGCCTGAAGGCGAGCGGCAAGCCGGACGTGGCGCTCGTCGTCAATGACGGCCCGTCCGACGCCGTGGCCGCCGTCTTCACTTCGAACCGCGCTCAGGCGCACCCGGTAATCTGGTCCCGCCAGGTCGTGGGGGACGGGGTGGCGCGAGCCGTCTTCCTCAACTCGGGAGGCGCGAACTGCTTCACGGGTCCGTTCGGCTTCCAGACGACGCACCTGACCGCAGAGGCGGTCGGTGACGCCATCGGGATCGGTGCGGGTGACGTCGTCGTCTGTTCGACCGGCCTCATCGGTGTCGGCGACCAGACTTTCCGTGACGGCGTCCTCCGCGGCGTGACGCTCGCGGCCGACGCCCTCACCGACGGCGGGGGAGCGGACGCCGCCACGGCGATCATGACGACCGACACGAAGCCGAAGCAGTCCGTCGTCTCGGTCGACGGCTGGACGGTCGGCGGGATGGCGAAGGGCGCGGGCATGCTCGCGCCGGGCCTGGCGACGATGCTCGTGGTCATCACGACGGACGCCTCCCTGACCTCCGACGAACTCGACCAGGCACTGCGCGCCGCGACCCGGGTCACCTTCGACCGTGTCGACTCGGACGGCTGCATGTCGACGAACGACACCGTCGTGCTGATGTCGTCCGGCGCGTCGGGAACGACCCCCGAGGTCGGCGACTTCCGGGAGGCCCTGACCGCCGTCTGCGCGGACCTCGCCCGGCAGCTCCAACAGGACGCCGAGGGCGCCGCGCACGACATCGCGATCGAGGTCGTCGGTGCCGTGAGCGAGGACGACGCGGTGGCGGTCGGCCGGAGCGTGGCCCGGAACAACCTCTTCAAGGCGGCCGTCTTCGGCAACGACCCCAACTGGGGTCGGGTCCTCGCCGCGATCGGCACGACCGATGCCGAGTTCGACCCGTACGCGGTCGACGTCTCGATGAACGGCATCCGGGTCTGCCATGCCGGCGCTCCGGACCAGCCGAGCGACAGCGTCGACCTCAGCCCGCGGGACACCCATGTGCTGATCGACCTGGGGGTCGGGCCGCACGCGGCGACGATCCTGACGAACGACCTGACGCACGACTACGTCCACGAGAACAGCGCGTACTCCAGCTGATGAGCGATCCGGACCTCTCGAAGGAAGAAGAGCACGAGCTCGCGACCGTCAAGGCCGCGACGCTCATCGAGTCCCTGCCGTGGTTGAAGCGGTTCTCGGGCAAGATCGTCGTCGTCAAGTTCGGCGGCAACGCGATGGTGAACGACGACCTGAAGCGTGCGTTCGCCGAGGACATGGTCTACCTGCGGTACGCCGGACTGCACCCGGTCGTCGTGCACGGCGGCGGTCCGCAGATCTCGGCGGCGCTCAAGGAACAGGGCATCGAGTCCGAGTTCCGTGGCGGCTACCGCGTCACCACGACCGAAGCGATCACCGTCGTCCGCGACGTGCTGGCGGGCGAGGTGAACCGCGAGATCGTCGACCTCATCGACGAGCACGGTGCCGGCCTCGGCGTCGGGGTGTTCGGCGACGGCGGGTCGCTGTTCACCGGCGAGAAGAAGGGCGTCGTCGTGGACGGCGAGCACTTCGACCTCGGTCACGTCGGCGACATCACCCACGTCGATCCGTCCGGCGTCCTCGCGGCGATCCGGGCCGACCGCATCCCGGTGGTGTCGAGCATCGCGATCGACGACGCGCACCCGGACCAGGCGCTCAACGTGAACGCCGACGCCGCTGCGGCCGCGCTGGCGATCGCGCTCAACGCGTCGAAGCTGATGATGCTGACCGACGTCCCCGGCCTGTACCGCAACTGGCCCGACCGGGACTCGATCATCGACCTCATCGCCGTCGAGGAACTCCGGCAGCTGCTGCCGTCCCTCGAGTCGGGGATGATCCCGAAGATGACCGCGTGCCTGGACGCCGTGGTCGGCGGCGTCGGCGGCGCGACCATCATCGACGGTCGCATCCCGCACTCGATCCTGCTCGAGGTCTTCACCCTCCGCGGTGCGGGCACCGAGGTGATCCCGGACCCGAGCCGACGGACCGAGAACCAGAACACGCACGCCGAGATCGGCCGCCGCGCCGCCGGCGAGCACACCACCCCGCACCACGACGAGAAGGGCACACCACGGTGAGCACCCAGACGCAGACCGAGACCTGGAACGACCGGTTCGGGGCGTCGCTCATGCGATCCCTGACCCCGCCGAAGATCATGCTCGAGCGCGGCGAGGGCTGTCGCGTCTGGGACGTCGACGGCAACGAGTACCTCGACTTCCTCGCCGGCATCGCGGTGAACTCGCTCGGCCACGCCCACCCGGCGCTGGTCGAGGCCATCAGCGACCAGGCAGCCAAGCTGGTGCACGTGTCGAACTACTTCGCCACCCCGCCGCAGCTCGAGCTGGCGGAGCGCCTGAAGCGCATCTCCGGCGCCGGCGACGCCGGCCGCGTGTACTTCGGGAACTCCGGCGCGGAAGCGAACGAGGCCGCGTTCAAGCTCGCACGGCTGAACCGCGGGACGGACGGTCGCAAGACCCGGATCCTCGCGCTGCAGCAGGCGTTCCACGGCCGGACCATGGGAGCGCTCGCCCTGACCGGCAAGCCCGCTCTGCAAGAGGACTTCCTGCCGATGATCCCCGGAGTCGAGCACATCGAGACCTCCATCGAGGCCCTCGAACGCTCGATCGACGACACCGTCGCGGCTCTCATCCTCGAGCCGATCAAGGGCGAGGCCGGCGTGGTCGACCTGCCCGAGGGCTTCCTGCAGGCCGCTCGGACACTGACGGAGGAGCACGGTGCACTGCTGATCCTCGACGAGATCCAGACGGGCATCGGCCGGACCGGGGCATGGTTCGCGTTCCAGAACACCGGCGTGACCCCGGACGCCATCACCGTGGCCAAGGGCATCGCCGGCGGGTTCCCGATCGGCGCCCTCGTGACCTTCGGTGCGGCGTCCGACCTGTTCTCGGCCGGCCAGCACGGGTCGACCTTCGGCGGCAACCCGCTCGGCACGAGGGTCGCCAACGCGGTCCTGGCCGAGATCGAGCGAGCCGGTCTCGTCGAGGGCGCCGTCATCAAGGGGGAGCGGATCCGCGCGGGCATCAGCGCGCTCGGCTCCGACCTGGTGGAAGAAGTCCGCGGGAGCGGCCTGCTCATCGGCGTCGGCCTGCGCCAGCCGGTCGCCGCGGCCGTGTCCGCCGCCGCGCTCGACCGCGGTCTCATCATCAACGCCCCGAACGAATCGAGCCTGCGCATCGCGCCGCCGCTCATCGTGTCCGACGACGAGATCGACGAGTTCCTCGCGATCCTCGCGCAGAGCATGGCGGCCGTCACGGGCGCCGACCAGGAGACCACCGCATGACCCGCCACTTCCTCCGGGACGATGACCTCACCCAGGCGGAGCAGTCCGCCATCCTCGACCTCGCCGTCGAGATGAAGCGCGACCGTTGGGGGAGCAAGCCGCTCGCCGGCCCGCAGAGCGTCGCGGTGATCTTCGACAAGTCGTCGACCCGGACCCGCGTGTCCTTCCACGTCGGCATCAGCGACCTCGGCGGCAGCCCGTTGATCATCTCGACCGCGAACAGCCAACTCGGCGGCAAGGAGACCCCGACCGACACGGCTCGCGTGCTCGAGCGCATGGTGTCGGCCATCGTGTGGCGCACCTACGGCCAGGCCGGGCTCGAGGAGATGGCCGCGAGCACCACCGTGCCCGTCGTCAACGCCCTCTCGGACGACTTCCACCCGTGCCAGCTGCTCGCCGACCTGCTGACCATCCGTGAGCACCGCGGCGCCCTCGCCGGTCAGACCATCGCCTTCGTGGGTGACGGGGCCAGCAACATGGCGCACTCGTACCTGCTCGCCTGCGCGACCGCCGGGATGCACGTCCGCGTCGGAGCCCCCGCCGAGTTCGCCCCGGCCGCCGAGGTCGTCAGCGACGCCGAAGCCCGCGCCGCGGAGACCGGCGGCTCGGTGCTGGTCGTGACCGACCCGGTCGCAGCGGTCGCCGGCGCCGACGTCGTCGTCACCGACACCTGGGTGTCGATGGGCAAGGAGGACGAGAAGCAGCAGCGCCTCGAGGTCTTCCACGGCTACCGCGTCGACGACGACCTGCTCGCGCACGCCGCCGACGACGCCGTGTTCATGCACTGCCTGCCCGCCGACCGCGGCTACGAGGTCACCGCCGAGGTCATCGACGGGCCGCGCAGCATCATCTGGGACGAGGCGGAGAACCGCCTGCACGCCCAGAAGGCCCTGCTCGCCTGGCTCCTCGCCGCCAACGCCCCGACCGCCGCAGACGTGGCGACCCCCGGCAACTGACAACCACCACCACACAGGAGAGAACCCATGGCAGACCGCGTCGTACTCGCGTACTCAGGAGGGCTCGACACCTCCGTCGGCATCGGCTGGCTCAAGGACGCCACCGGCAAAGAGGTCGTCGCACTGGCGGTGGACGTCGGCCAGGGCGGCGAGGACATGGACGCCATCCGGCAGCGCGCGCTCGACTGCGGTGCGGTGGAGTCCGTCGTCATCGACGCCAAGGACGAGTTCGCGGACGACTACCTCGTCCCCGCCCTCAAGGCGAACGCGCTGTACCAGAAGCGCTACCCGCTGGTGTCCGCGTTGAGCCGCCCGCTCATCGCGAAGCACCTCGCCCTCACCGCCAAGCAGCTCGGGGCCGACAGCGTCGCGCACGGCTGCACCGGCAAGGGCAACGACCAGGTCCGCTTCGAGGCCGCCGTCGCCGCCATCGCTCCGGACCTGACGAGCGTCGCCCCGGTCCGCGACCTCGCCCTGACCCGTGACAAGGCGATCGTCTACGCGCAGGAGCACAACCTGCCGATCCTGCAGAGCAAGAAGTCCCCGTACTCGATCGACCAGAACGTCTGGGGTCGTGCGGTGGAGACCGGGTTCCTCGAGGACCCGTGGAACCCGCCGATCGAGGACCTCTACGCCTACACGCAGGACCCCTCCGTCCCGCGGGACGCCGACGAGGTCACCATCACGTTCGAGCAGGGCGTGCCGGTCGCGATCGACGGCCAGCGCTTCAGCGTCCTGCGCATCGTGCAGGAGCTCAACGCCCTCGCCGGCAAGCACGGCGTCGGCCGCATCGACGTCGTCGAGGACCGTCTCGTGGGCATCAAGTCGCGCGAGGTCTACGAGGCCCCGGCAGCGATGGCGCTCATCGCCGCGCACGAGGAGCTCGAGAGCCTCACCCTCGAGCGTGACGTGAACCGCTACAAGCGCGGTGTCGAGTCGGAGTGGGCCGACCTGGTCTACGACGGCCTCTGGTTCGGTGGGCTGAAGCGCAGCCTCGACGCCTTCATCGACTCCACGCAGGAGTACGTGTCCGGAGACATCCGCCTGCAGCTGCACGGTGGTCGTGCCACGGTGACCGGTCGTCGTTCGGAGCAGAGCCTCTACGACTTCGACCTCGCCACCTACGACACCGGCGACACGTTCGACCAGTCGCTGTCCAAGGGCTTCATCGAACTGTGGTCGCTGCCGAGCAAGATCTCCGCTCGCCGCGACCTCGCGAACTAGCCGGAACACAGCACAGCACCACCCTGTCGGACGGGCCGGAGCGAACCGCCCCGGCCCGTCCGACGCCATCTGACCACCACTCACCACGCAGGACGACATGACGGACGTGCCCCGGGCCTCCCGGCCGGAAGAAGCCAGCAGCAAGACCGACGCGACGAACACGGGCGCTCTGTGGGGTGGTCGCTTCGCCGACGGTCCGAGCGCCGAGCTCGCAGCGCTGTCGAAGTCGACCCAGTTCGACTGGCAGCTGGCACCGTACGACCTCGCCGGTTCCCGGGCGCACGCCCGAGCGCTGCAGACGGCCGGCTACCTGACGGCCGATGAACTGGATCGGATGCTCGCGGGGCTGGACCGTCTCGAGGCGTCGTTCCTCGACGGCTCCCTCCAGCCGGCGGAATCCGACGAGGACGTGCACGGTGCCCTGGAGCGCCTGCTCATCGCCGACGTCGGTCCGGAACTCGGCGGGAAGCTCCGCGCCGGTCGGAGCCGCAACGACCAGATCGCGACCCTCGGCCGGATGCACATGCTCGACCACGGACGCCGGATCGGTCGCCTGGTCATCGACCTCGTCGACGCGATCAGCCAGCAGGCGTCCGAGCACGAGGGCGCGATCATGCCGGGGCGGACGCACCTGCAGCACGCGCAGCCCGTCCTGCTCGCGCACCACCTGCTCGCGCACGCCTGGCCGCTCGTCCGCGACCTGGAACGGCTGCGCGACTGGGCCGGCCGCGCCAGCGTGAGCCCGTACGGGGCCGGCGCGCTCGCGGGGAGCTCGCTCGGCCTCGACCCGACGGCGATCGCCCACGAGCTGGGCTTCGACCGTCCGGCTGACAACTCGATCGACGCGACCGCCGCTCGCGACGTCGTGGCGGAGTTCGCCTTCGTCCTGGCGCAGATCGGCATCGACATCTCGCGTCTCGCCGAGGAGGTCATCCTCTGGAACACCAAGGAGTTCGGCTTCGTCCGGCTCCACGATGCCTTCTCGACCGGGTCGAGCATCATGCCGCAGAAGAAGAACCCGGACATCGCCGAACTGGCGCGCGGGAAGTCCGGCCGACTGATCGGCAACCTCACGGGGCTCCTCGCCACCCTCAAGGGCCTGCCGCTCGCGTACAACCGGGACCTGCAGGAGGACAAGGAGCCGGTGTTCGACTCCGTCGCCCAGCTCGAGGTCCTGCTGCCCGCGTTCACCGGCATGGTCGCGACACTGTCCTTCGACACCGCTCGGATGGCGGAGCTCGCGCCGCAGGGCTTCTCGCTCGCGACCGACGTCGCCGAGTGGCTGGTCCGTCAGGGTGTGCCGTTCCGCGACGCGCACGAGCTGTCCGGTGCGCTCGTGCGGTACTGCGAGGAGCGCGGCATCGACCTCGACGACCCGACGGACGAGGAGTACGCGTCCGTCTCACCGCACCTGACGCCGGACGTCCGTGCGGTCCTCACCATCGAGGGCAGCGTCGCCTCGCGTCGTGGCGTGGGCGGAACCGCGCCGGAGCGGGTCGCCGAGCAGCTCGCCGCCGTGACACGGTCCGTGGCCGAGATCGCCGCGGGGACGCCCTTCGCTCGATGACCGGAACGCCCGGACCAACGGTGACGGCAACGGCGACGGCGACGGCGCGATGACGACCACCGCGCTCCTCGCCGTGCTGTCCGAGCCCGCCCCGGTCTCCGCCCCGGCCCTCCTCGGTGCCACCGTGGCGGGCAAGGGCGTCACGCTCCGCATCACCGAGGTCGAGGCCTACTTCGGTCCCACCGACCCCGGGTCGCACGGGCACCGCGGGATGACGGCCCGCAACCGACACCTCTTCGGCCCACCGGGCACCCTGTACGCGTACCGGTCCTACGGCATCCACACCTGCGTCAACGTCGTGAGCGGACCGGACGGCGTCTCGTCCGGGTCGTTGCTCCGAGGGGCAGAGGTCGTCGCGGGCGTCGAGACCGCACGCCAGCGGCGCGGTCCATCCGTCGCGGACGTCGCCCTCGCGCGTGGACCGGGCAACCTCGGCGTCGCTCTCGGCGCCGTCCTCGGCGAGGACGACGGGACGTCGCTCCTCGACGGCTCCGGCCCGTACCGCCTCGCCCTGGCACCCGGACTGGAGGCCCGACTCGCCTCATCGACGCCGGCTGCGGTCGTCGACGACCTCCTGGCCGCCGGCACGATCGCGTGTGGTCCACGCACCGGGGTCGGCGGTGTCGCTGGTGGCGCCTCGTTCCCGTGGCGTTTCTGGCTGCGGGACGAACCGACCGTCTCCGCGTACCGGCGTCACAAGGGCGCCCTGGACTGAAGGGTGTGCCTCGGCGCCGGTACGATGACGGGGTGTCCAGTGATACCGCTCCCGATGTCCTGACGCGCCAGCAGAACGACCCGACCTTCGCTTCGGTGTGGGACGAGCTCCGCTGGCGTGGTCTGGTGCACGTCTCGACCGACGAGACCGCCCTCAAAGAGGCCCTCGACGCCGGACCTGTCACGTACTACTGCGGCTTCGACCCGACGGCTCCGTCGTTGCACTGCGGCAACCTGCTGCAGCTCCTCACGATGCGCCGGCTGCAGCTGGCAGGACACAAGCCGCTCGCGCTCGTCGGCGGGTCGACCGGCCTGATCGGTGATCCGCGTCCGACGGCGGAACGAACGCTCAACACCCGCGAGAC
This sequence comes from Curtobacterium sp. MCBD17_030, assembly GCF_003224255.1. Taxonomy (NCBI): domain Bacteria; kingdom Bacillati; phylum Actinomycetota; class Actinomycetes; order Micrococcales; family Microbacteriaceae; genus Curtobacterium; species Curtobacterium sp. MCBD17_030. Next base: position 44,534 of record NZ_QKLI01000024.1, read on the forward strand.
CGTCGTGGAGTGGGTCGGTCGTCTGCAAGCCCAGGTCTCCCGCTTCCTCAGCCCCGACGGTGAGAACGGCGTCCGTCTGGTGAACAACCTGGACTGGACCGCACCGCTTTCGGCCATCGACTTCCTGCGCGACATCGGCAAGTACTTCCGCGTCAACTCGATGCTGAAGAAGGACGCCGTCGCCGCCCGGTTGAACTCCGACGCAGGCATCAGCTACACGGAGTTCAGCTACCAGATCCTGCAGGGGCTGGACTTCCGCGAGCTGTACCGGCAGTACGGGTGCACCCTGCAGACCGGCGGGTCCGACCAGTGGGGCAACCTGACCTCGGGGACGGAGCTGATCCGGCGTACCGAGGGTGTGGCCGCGCACGCGCTCGGGACGCCACTCATCACGAACTCGGACGGCACGAAGTTCGGCAAGAGCGAGGGCAACGCGATCTGGCTCGACGGCGCGATGACGTCGCCGTACGCCTTCTACCAGTTCTGGCTCAACACGGCGGACGCCGACGTGATCGCCCGACTCCGGGAGTTCACGTTCCTGTCGCGTGCCGAGATCGAGCGGCTCGAGCAGGCGGTGGCCGACGAGCCGTTCCGCCGGGAGGCCCAGCGCACCCTGGCAGTGGAGGTCACCACCCTGGTCCACGGCGCGGACGCGACGCGGGCGACCATCGATGCGTCGGCAGCACTGTTCGGCAACGGTGACCTCGCTGCACTGGATGCCGAGATCCTCCGTTCCGCGATCGCGGAGCTCCCCGGGTCCGTCGCCATCGAGGGAACCGCGGACCTCGCTCGTGCCCTCGTCGACACGGAACTCGTCAAGTCCCTCGGTGAGGCACGGCGTGCGGTCACCCAGGGCGGTGTCTACGTGAACAACGAGCGCGCTGAGGACCCGGCGGCGACGTTGGCGTCCCTCGCACTGCCGGCGGGTGTGCTCGTCCTCCGACGGGGGAAGAAGACCCTGGCGGGCGTGACGGTCTCCTGATCCGGGCCCCGTCAATGTGTTGCAGTGTGCGACACGCCCGGGATGTGGGGTGGGTTGGTGGTGGGGGTGGGGGCTGCGTAAAGTAATCCCTCGTCACCCCAAAGGTGCGGCGGAGCGGCTGGAGCGGAAGCCCAGAGCACGTCGGCCCTCAAGCGGGACCATCCTCCACTGGAGATCGGATCTGGCCTTGTGCTGGTTCGCTTCGACGCTTAGGATGACTACTCCACCGGTTCTCTCCTTCGGGATGAGCCACTGGATCTGGTTGCACGGTTGTGTGGCTGGGTTCGACGACATCGGTGGGTTCGAGAACGACAGCCTCTCTGGCGTGACATCGTGATGGTGTTGTGTGGGGAGTGCGTCTGGTCCTTGAGAACTCAACAGCGTGCACATTGTCAATGCCAATTTTATTGACCT
>NZ_QKLI01000025.1:0-44480 GCF_003224255.1 Curtobacterium sp. MCBD17_030
ATGACGCGTTACCACCCAACAGAACCATCCCCGGATCTCGAACCAACTAAGCAGTCCAAGATCCGGGGACCAGTTCACTGGCACCGGACCTCCCGTCCGTGACTCGGTCGCGCCCGGCGACCTACGCCTTGGTGAGGTCGTCGACCGAGGCCGAGGCGATCTCGTCCTCCGGTTCGCGACCCGGCGTCCGGAGGTTCCACTTCTTGATCACGAAGCTGAAGAGGAAGTAGTAGACCGCCGCGTACGCCAGACCGATCGGGATGAGCCAGATCGCCCCCTGCGCCTTGCCGAAGTTGAGCACGTAGTCGATCGCTCCGGCGGAGAACGAGAAGCCGTCGTGGATGCCGAGCGCGTTCACCAGTGCCAGCGAGGTGCCGGTGAGCACGGCGTGGATCACGTAGAGCGGCCAGGCCACGAACATGAACGAGTACTCGAGCGGCTCGGTGATGCCGGTCACGAAGGACGTCAGCGCGGCGGAGAGCATGATGCCACCGACGAGCTTGCGCTGCGACGGGCGGGCGTTGCGCCAGATCGCCAGGGCACCGGCGGGCAGGGCGAACATCATGATCGGGAAGAAGCCGGTCTGGAAGATGCCGGCCGTGGGGTCGCCCGCCAGGAAGCGCGGGATGTCACCGGAGACGGCGCCGTTCGGACCGGCGAAGCTGCCGAGCTGGAACCACGGGAAGAAGTTCAGCAGCTGGTGCAGGCCGACCGGGATGAGCATGCGGTTGGCGAACCCGAAGATGCCGCCACCGACGACCGGCTGCGACGTGACCTGCTCGCCGACCCACGTGAGACCGATGTCGAAGTACCGGTAGACGAAGGACATCAGCACGGCGATGACCAGGCCGGCGGCCGCGGTGAGGATCGGGACGAGACGGCGACCCGAGAAGAACCCGAGGAAGTCGGGCATCTTCGTCCGGTGGAACTTCTGCCACAGGCCCGCGGCGACGAGACCCATCACGATGCCGCCGAGCACACCGAAGTTGATGGTCGCCTGGTTGCCGGCCGAGTCCTTGACGCCCGCCAGGACGATCGGCGACATCGTCTTGAAGACCTCGTACATGACCATGTAGCCGACGACCGCGGCCAGCGCCGTCGTGCCGTCGGACTTCTTCGCCCAGCCGATCGCGATGCCGACCGCGAAGAGCAGGGGCAGCCAGGTGAAGATCGCGTTGCCGGCGGCGCCGATGACGCTCGCACCGGTCTCGAACCCGGGGATCGCACCGAGCAGGTCGGGCTGCCCGATCCGGTTGAGGATGCCCGCGGCCGGCATGACCGCGATCGGGAGCAACAGGCTCCGGCCCAGCCGTTGGGCATTCGCGAAGAAGCGTGACTGCTTCTTCGGCGTCTTCTTCTCCGGCACGTCCGTGGTGGCAGCGGTGCTCATGCGGAGTTCCTCTCGTCATCGGGTGGAGCTGTTCGGGGTGAGTTGAGTCGCGTGGACGGCGCAGGTACCCTCGGCAGTGTCGCCAGGTCCCGGTCCTGTCCGGTCATGACCAGTTCGTAGTGTCGATGACCGTGGACTGCATGTCAACCTGTGAGCGAACCCGTAACGAGGAGGAAACAGATGGCTGACATCAAGGCTGCCGACATCATCGCCGCACTCGGCGGAACCGACAACATCGACGAGGTCGAGGGCTGCATCACCCGCCTCCGCGTCGAGGTCGAGGACGGCGACCTCGTCGACAAGGACGCACTCAAGGCCGCCGGCGCCCAGGCCGTCGTCGGTGGCGGCACCGGCTGGCAGGTCATCGTCGGTCCGATCGCGGACAACCTGGCGCAGGACATCCAGGACGAACTGTGACGGTCGTCCGCACGCCGTTCGCCGGCCCGGTCGTCGCACTCTCCGACGTCCCGGACCCGGTGTTCGCCGAGCAGCTCGTCGGCGCCGGTGTCGCGGTCGACCCGACCGGCGCCGAGGGTCCGGTCACCGCGGTCGCCCCGGTCGACGGCACCATCGTCAAGCTGCACCCCCACGCGTTCGCGCTGCAGGGCGCCGCGGGCACCGACGTCCTCGTGCACGTCGGCATCGACACCGTGAAGCTCAAGGGCGAGGGCTTCACGCTCCTCGCGGCGGAGGGCGACACCGTCGCCGCCGGAGACCCCGTCGTGCGCTTCACCCCCGCGGCCATCACCGCGGCCGGGTACTCCCCCGTCGTCCCCGTGGTCGTGCTCGGGTCGACGCCGGACTCCGTCCCGCAGGGCACGGTCGGCACCACCGTGGCCGAGGGCGACGCGCTCTTCGAGGTCTGACCGACCCCGACGACCGGACGGGCCGGGAGCGAGCAGCCGCTCGCTCCCGGCCCGCTCCGCGTCAGGCTCCTGCCCGGGAGGCCGTGACCTCCATCTGCACGCGGTAGCGGTCCGAGCGGTACCAGCTCCGTGCGTGTTCGACCGCCCGCGGCCCCGAGTACGACACCCGGTCGAACTCGAGCAGGGGCGCCCCGGTCCTCGTGCCGAGCAGGGTCGCGACGTCGTCGGTCGCCGGGTTGGCGGCCACGGTCTGCTGCGCCCGGTCGATCGGGTGCCCGTACACCTCGGCCGCGATCGAGTACACCGAGCCGGACAGGTCGTGGTCGAGCAAGCCGGGGAACACGTCCGCGGCGAGCCAGGCGTCGTCGACCGAGACCGGTGCCCCGTCGGCCATCCGCAGGCGCTTGAGGTGGTGCGCGGTCTCGCCCTCGCCGAGGTGCAGGGCCGCGACCGTCGCGGCGGGCGGGACGCGTTCCTCCCGGATCAGCACGACCGTCGTCGGCACGTGCCCCATCGCGCGCATCTCCTCGGTGAACGAGGCCAGGTGCAGGGTCGACTGCATCGGGCGGTTCGCGACGAAGGTGCCCTTGCCGCGGACGCGCTCGAGGTGTCCCTCGTTCACCAGCTGGCCCAGGGCCTCCCGCACGGTGATGCGCGAGACGCCGTACTCGGCGATGAGCTGTCGCTCCGAGGGGATAGCGGCGCCCGGCGCGAGGCGGGTCGTGATCTGGTCGAGCAGGATCCGCCGCAGCTGCTGGTGCTTCGGTTCAGCACCCTCGGTGATGCGGCTCGGCAAGCGGACTCCTCGTGTGGATCAGGTGGTCCTGTGCGGACATGACCAGTTCACCCACAGTACCGGCCGCACCCGCGCGTGCAACCGCCGCGGAGGCTCTGCACCGGGCCGGTCAGGCGTTCGCGACGAGCCAGTCCAGCTGCGCCGGCGTCAGCGTCCGGTCGCTCCACACCTGGCACTCGACGCCCTCGGGCGCTGCCGTCCGTGTCGGCCCCTGCCAGACCTGGGTCAGCCCCACCCGGGCGAGCACACGAGCCGAAGCCGAGTTGTTCGTGAGCACCCGGGCGGTCACCGGGACGTCCGGGCGCAGTTCGCGTGCGGCGTCCACCGCGGCCCGGGCGACCTCGGTCGCGTAGCCGTGGCCGTGGTGCTCCGGGGCCAGGCGGTACCCGAGGTTCCAGACGCCGCCGGCGGTGAGATCGACACCGCCGATGCCGAGGAACACACCGGAGTCGGCCGCTCGGATCGCCCACGAGCCGAGCCCGTGTCGGACGCGCCCGCCGATCTTCCGCTGCACCAGGTCCTGCGTCGCGGCGCGGGAGGTGTGTCGCCCGGCCGGGAGGTGCGTCCAGGTCCGGGCGTCCGAGAAGAGCTCGTGGACCGCGTCGATGTCCGCGGGCGTCACGGGCGTGAGCACCAGGCGACCCGTCCGGATCTCCTGCTGCGGCACGAGCAGCTGGTGGACCATGTGCTGATCATCCCCCGCTCCGCCGACATCGGCGTGAACGGCACACCAAGACCGCGCGACCCGGACCGATCCGTCGGCGTCGTCCGGCCCGGTCGGGCAACGCTCGTCGTCAGTCGAGCAGGAGCGCGGGCTCCTCGATGACCGAAGCGACGTCGTGCACGAAGCGCGACGCCACGTCCCCGTCGACGACACGGTGGTCGAACGAGGCACCGATCGTGGTCACCATGCGCGAGCGCACGTCCCCGTCGACGACCCACGGCTTCGGCTTGATGGTGCCCATCGCGACGATGGCGACCTCGCCCGGGTTGAGGATCGGCGTGCCGGTGTCCATGCCGAAGACACCGATGTTCGTGATCGTGATCGTGCCGTCGGCCATCTGCGCCGGGGACGTCTTGCCGTCACGGGCCGTGAGGGTCATCTCCTCGATCGCCTTCGCGAGCTCGAGGAGCGACATGTCCTGCGCGTCCTTGATGTTCGGCACGAGCAGCCCGCGCGGGGTGGCCGCAGCGAACCCGAGGTTCACGAAGTGGTGGACGATGATCTCGCGGTCGGTCCACGACGAGTTCACGGAGCGGTTGCGACGGACGGCCCAGATCACGGCCTTCGCCATGATGAGGAGCGGGCTGACCTTCACCCCGGCGAACGTCGGCGACTCCTTGAGGCGCTTGACGAACTCCATGGTGCGGGTCGCGTCGACGTCCACGAACAGCGACACGTGCGGCGCCGTGAACGCCGAGGTGGTCATCGCGGTCGCGATGGCCTTGCGGACGCCCTTGACCGGGATGGTCTCCTGGCGGACACCGCCCCACTCGGGCGTCTCGATGTTGCGGAAGACGCTGGCCTGCTTGGCGTGCCGGATCACGTCGTCACGCGTGACCTCGCCGGCGAGGCCGGTCGGCACGACGATGGTCAGGTCGACACCGAGGTCCTTCGCGAGCTTCCGGATCGGCGGCTTCGCCATCACCTGCAGCGCCGAGGCGCTCGGCATCGTGGGACGCGCGGGCCGGCTCCCCTGGGCCGCGACGGCGTCGGCCGTGGTCGCCTCGCCGTCGTCGGTGACGAACTCGAGTCCGACTTCCCGACTGGAGGCCCGGAACGCCTCCGCGGCGGCGGCCGCGGCCCGGCGGGCACCCGGCTTCCGGCGGGAGGGTGCGGAGGTGGCGGAGCCGTAACCGACGAGCACGGCGCCCGAGCCCTCGTCGGTGCCGACGACACCGGCGTCCACGGCGACCTGGGCCGGGGCCGGGGCAGCGGCGGCGTGAGCCGGAGCTGCATGAGTCGGAGCGGCCGGAGCGGGGACCGGAGCCTGCGCGACGGCCGCGGGCGCCACCGGCGCGGGTGCCACCGGAGCGGGCGCCGGGGCCTGCGCGGCCGGGGCGGGCTCCGGGGCCTGCTCGGCCGGGGCGGTGTCGGCGACGGGGGCCGTGCCCGCCGACTGCCCGGCGGCGGCCGCGTCGGACTCGACGCGGATGATCGGGCTGCCGACCTCGACCGTGTCGCCCTCGGCGACGAGCAGGCCGGTGACGGTGCCGGCGAACGGCGACGGCAGCTCGACCAGCGACTTCGCGGTCTCGATCTCGACGAGCACCTGGTCCACGGCGATCTCGTCACCGGGGGCGACGCGCCACTGGACGATCTCGGCCTCGGTCAGGCCCTCCCCCACGTCGGGCAGGGGGAATTCGGCGACGGCCACGTCGGCTCCTTCAGCAGGGTTCGTTCGTACGGAAGTGGTGCGGGTCAGTAGGCGAGGGCGCGGTCGACGGCCTCGAGGACGCGGTCGGCGTCGGGCAGGTGGAAGTGCTCGAGCTTCGACTGCGGGAAGGGGATGTCGAACCCGGACACCCGCAGCGGCGGGGCCTGCAGCGTGTAGAACGCCCGCTCGGCGACGGTCGCGGCGATCTCGCTGCCGACGCTGATGAAGCCCGAGTCCTCCTGCGCGATGACCAGGCGGCCGGTCTTGCGCACCGAGGCGAGCAGTGGCTCCCAGTCGATCGGTGAGATCGATCGGAGGTCGACGACCTCACAGCTGGTGCCCTCGGCCTCCGCGATGTCGGCGGCCTGCATGAGCGTCGCGACCATCGCACCGTGGCCGACGAGGGTGACCTCGGTGCCGGTGCGGGCGACGCGGGTCGTGTGCATCGGCACGTGGCCGTCGACCAGGTCGACCTGGCCCTTCGGCCAGTAGCGCGACTTCGGCTCGAAGAAGACCACCGGGTCCTTCGACGCGATGGCCTCCTGGATCATCCAGTAGGCGTCGTTCGGGGTGCTCGGGCTGACCACGCGCAGCCCCGGGGTGTGCGCGAAGTACGTCTCCGGGCTCTCCTGGTGGTGCTCGATCGCGCCGATGTGCCCGCCGTAGGGGATCCGGATGACGATCGGCAGCGACATGTGGGCCGGCAGTCGGTTCGCCATCTTCGCCAGCTGCGAGGTGATCTGGTTGAAGGCGGGCCAGACGAAGCCGTCGAACTGGATCTCGATGACGGGACGGTAGCCGCGCAGCGCCAGGCCGATCGCGGTGCCGACGATGCCGGACTCGGCGAGCGGGGTGTCCCGGACGCGGTCGGCGCCGAAGCGGTCCTGCAGACCCTCGGTGATGCGGAAGACACCGCCGAGACGGCCGATGTCCTCGCCCATCAGCAGGACCTTGTCGTCCGCCTCCATCGCCTTCGCCAGGCCGGCGTTGAGCGCCTTGGCCATCGGGAGGGTCGGGGTCGGGTCCTCGGGGACCTCGCCCGCACCGGGGTGCGTGCGCAACGTGTAGTCGAAGAGCTGCTCGGTGGTGCTCATGCGTGGGCTCCTGCGTCCTGGCCGGCCTCGTAGTCCCGGAGCCATGCGCGCTGCTCGTCGATGCGCGGGTGCGGCTCACGGTAGACGTTGTCGAACATCGCCTCCATCGGCGGGTCCTGGAGGGCACTCGTGCGGGTCCGGATGTCGGCGGCGATCTGCTCGCCCTCGGCGTCGAACTCGGCGAACTGCGCGTCGGTGGCGCCCTTGCTGCGCAGGTACGCCTCGGACCGGGTGATCGGGTCGCGCGCGACCCAGCCGGCGAGCTCGTCGTCGCCGCGGTACCGCGTCGGGTCGTCCGAGCTGGTGTGCGCACCGATGCGGTAGGTCTCGGCCTCGACGAACGCCGGGCCCTGACCGCTGCGGGCGTGGTCGGTCGCGACGAGACTCGCCGCGTACGAGGCCAGCACGTCGTTGCCGTCGACCTTGATGCTCGGGATGCCGAAGCCGCGCGGACGGTCGACGAGCGGGGTCGGGGACTGCACCGAGACCGGCACCGAGATCGCCCAGTGGTTGTTCTGCAGGAAGAAGACGACCGGCGCGGTGTGCGAGGCGGCGAACACGTACGCCTCGTTCACGTCGCCCTGGCTGGTCGCACCGTCACCGAAGTAGACGATCGAGCACTCGTCGACGTCCGGGTCGCCGGTGCCGACGACGCCGTCGAGCGTCTGACCCATGGCGTAGCCGGTGGCGTGCAGGGTCTGCGCGCCGATGACGAGCGTGTAGATGTGCGTGTTGCCGCGGGCGTCCGGGTCCCAGTTGCCGTGGGCCTGGCCACGGAAGAGCGAGATGATCTCCATCGGCTCGACCCCGCGCTGCATCACGACGGCGTGCTCGCGGTACGAGGGGAAGAGGTGGTCCTGGGGGCGGAGCGCGAACGCGGAGCCGACCTGCGCCGCCTCTTGCCCGTGACTCGGCGCCCAGAGTCCGAGCTGACCGGTGCGCTGCAGGTTGCCGGCGGCGTGGTCGAAGCGTCGGGTGAGCACCATCTGGCGGTGCATGGCGAGCAGGGTCTCATCGGGGAGGGCCCGGGCGACGGCGGCGAGTTCGGCGTTCTCGTCGGTCTCAACGAACCGGCCCTCGGGATCGAGGAGCTGGACGGGGGTCGTCGCAGGAGCCGCGGCGCGGAACAACATGTCCGTCAGCGTACCGGCCGCTCAGGAGCCGTCGTTGTGAGACGTTCCACAACGGCACTCGCGGTTTCGAGGAGCTTTGCGACAGCCTCGTGCTCCCCGATCGAGATGCGGATGCCCTCGGGCGCGAAGGCCCGGACGATCAGCCCGGCGTGCTCGAAGGCCTCGGCGGCGAAGGCGGTGTGCTCACCCGTCGGCAGCCAGACGAAGTTGCCCTGCGCCGCCGGGACGTCCCACCCCTGTTCGAGCAGCCCCGCGCGGATCCGGTCCCGGCGCTCGGCCAGTTCGGCGACGCGGTCCAGCAGCTCGCCCTCGCGCTCGAGACTGGCCAGCGCGGCCGCCTGGCCCTGCGCCGTGACGGACAGCGGGATGGCGCAGGCACGGACGGCGTCGAGGACGTATGCCGGTCCGAGCGCGTACCCGACCCGGAGGCCCGCGAGTCCGTACGCCTTCGAGAAGGTCCGGAGCACCACGAGGTTCGGGTACCGCTCGAGCAGTGCCGGCCCGCGGACCGCGTCGACGTCGGTGACGAACTCGGCGTAGGCCTCGTCGAGGACCACGAGCACCGAGGTCGGCACGCGCTCCATGAACGCGCCGAACTCCGCGCCGGTGACGATCGGGCCGGTCGGGTTGTTCGGCGTGCACACGATGACCATGCGGGTGCGCTCGGTCACCGCCGCCGCCATCGCGTCGAGGTCGTGGCCACCGTCGGGACGGTTCGGGACCTGCACGCTCGTGGCTCCGGCGACCGTGACGACACCCGGGTACGCCTCGAAGGACCGCCAGGCGTAGACGACCTCGTCGCCCGGGCCGGAGGTCGCCTTCGCCAGCTCGTGCAGGATCGCGACGCTGCCCGGGGCGACGTGCACCTCGTCCACGGTGGTGCCGAACCGGTTCGCGAGCACCGCACGGACCGCGAGCGCGGTGGCGTCGGGGTAGCGGTTGAAGGCCGTCTGCGCCTGCACCGCCTCGACGACCCCGGCCAGCGGCGGGAAGGGGTTCTCGTTGCTCGAGAGCTTCAGGGCGTCCGGCGCGGCCTGACGTCCCTGCTTGTAGGGCGGCAGCACGGCGATCTCGGGGCGGATGTGCACGGTCGGCACGGACTGGTCGGTCACCGCCCCAGCGTACCGGCGGCCTGTTCGCGGGGAGGGCGGGCATCATGGGGCCATGCGGTTCCTCGTCCGGCTCATCGTCAACGCCGTCGCCCTCTGGCTCACCACGCTCCTCGTGAGCGGTGTCGCCGTCGACTCCTTCGGGGACGGTGGTCCCGTCGAGACCGTCCTGACGTACCTGCTCGTCGCGCTGGTGTTCGGCATCGTCAACGCGGTGATCGGCACGCTGATCCGGATCGTGGCGTTCCCCCTCTACGTCCTGACGCTCGGGCTGATCTCGTTCGTCGTCAACGCGGTCCTGCTGCTCATCGTCGCCGGGATCTCGACCGGGCTGGGCTTCGGCCTGTCGGTGGAGTCGTTCGGCTGGGGCATCGTCGGGGCCTTCGTGTTGGCGGTCTTCGCCTGGCTCGTCGGCCTGGTCGCCCGTCCGGTCCTGGGCGGCCGCGGTCGGGCCTGAGGCCGGTCGACCATCGCGCCTGGTGGCCGGGCATCGCGTCCGGCGTCCGGCTGGGCCATGATGTGCACATGACCATGGACGCCGGCGCCCCGTCGCCCTTCCGTGTCTCCTTCGTCTGCAGCGGCAACATCTGCCGGTCCCCGATGGCCGAGATCGTCTTCGCGCAGGTGGCCGCCGACGCCGGCTTGGCGGACCGGTTCGTGGTCGAGTCCGCAGGCACCGGGGACTGGCACGTCGGCGAACCCGCCGACGAGCGCACGATCGCAGCCCTCGCGGCACGCGGATACGATGGCAGCAGGCATCGCGCCCGTCAGTTCGACCCGGACCGGTTCCCGGACCTCGACCTGGTGGTCGCACTCGACCGCTCCCACGAACGCATCCTGCGCTCGTGGGCCCCCACCATGGACGACGCCGCGAAGGTGACGCTCCTGTTGCGGTACGACGACGCCTGGCCTCAGCAGGCCGACGTGCCGGACCCGTACTACGCGGACCGACACGAGTTCGACCGGGTGCTCAGCACGGTCGAACGGGCCTGCCGGGCGCTCTTCCACCAGCTCGAGCCGGCAGTCCGCCAGGGAGCCCCATGACCCCCCTTCCCCCGCAGCCGATCAGCCCGCTCGACGGGCGCTACTACCCGATCGTGCACACGGTGGGCGAGCACCTGTCCGAAGCCGGCCTCAACCGTGCCCGGATCCGGGTCGAGGTCGAGTGGCTCGTGTTCCTCACCGACCACGCGATGTTCACCACCTCCCCGCTGTCCGTCGACGACAAGGCCGCGCTCCGCGCCCTGGTCGACGACTTCGGCCAGGAGCAGATCGCGGAGCTCGCCGAGATCGAGGCGACGACGCGGCACGACGTCAAGGCGGTCGAGTACTTCGTCCGTCGTCGCCTCAGCGACCTGGGCCTCGACGCGGTCGCCGAGCTGACGCACTTCGCCGCGACCAGCGAGGACGTCAACAACCTCTCCTACGCGCTGACCGTCCGTGACGCCGTCGAGCACGTCTGGCTGCCGTCCGCACGCGCGGTCGTGGAGCGCCTGCGGGAGATGGCCACGAGCCTCCGGGCCGTGCCGATGCTCTCGCACACCCACGGCCAGCCCGCGACGCCGACCACGCTCGGCAAGGAGATCGCGGTCGTCGTCTACCGACTCGAGCGGATCCTGTCGCAGGTCGAGCGGGGCGAGTACCTCGGCAAGTTCTCCGGCGCGACCGGCACGTTCTCGGCGCACCTCGCCGCGGATCCGGAGGCCGACTGGCCCGCGCTGTCCCGCGAGTTCGTCGAGGGCCTCGGTCTGACGTGGAACCCGCTGACGACGCAGATCGAGTCGCACGACTGGCAGGCCGAGCTGTACGACCGGGTGCGGCACGCGAACCGGGTCCTGCACAACCTGGCGACCGACGTGTGGACCTACATCTCGATGGGGTACTTCACGCAGATCCCGATCGCCGGCGCGACCGGGTCGTCGACGATGCCGCACAAGATCAACCCGATCCGGTTCGAGAACGCCGAGGCCAACCTCGAGATCTCGTCGGCGCTGTTCTCCACGCTGTCCGAGACCCTCGTCACGAGCCGACTGCAGCGCGACCTGACGGACTCCACGACCCAGCGCAACATCGGCGTCGCGTTCGGGCACTCGCTGCTCGCGCTCGACAACCTGCGCCGTGGTCTGGGCGAGATCGCGGTGAACGAGATCCGCTTGGCCGAGGACCTCGACCACAACTGGGAGGTCCTGGCCGAGGCCATCCAGACCGTCATCCGCGCCGAGGTCACGGCCGGACAGTCGGACATCGAGGACCCCTACGCGATGCTCAAGGAGCTCACCCGGGGCAAGCGCATCGGGCGGCAGGAGCTCGTGGCGTTCGTGAACGGACTCGACGTGTCCGATGCTGCGAAGGCCCGACTGACGAACCTCACCCCGGCGACCTACACCGGCCTGGCGGACGAACTCGTCGACCACCTCGAGGTCTGAGCCGGACCCGACCGGCCGGCCGCCTCGTCGGCCCGGCCGGCCGGTGGTCAGCCGAGCCAGCCGGTGACCTTCCGCACCCAGCGGTGCCGGAAGGCCCGGGCGAGGGTCGTCTCGCCGCGGCAGAACCGGACGAAGTAGCCGCGGCCGAACGGCGTCTTCGAGATGAGGAAGTGGAAGCCGGCCGGGAACCGCGTGAAGACACGGAGCAGCTGTGCTCCCGCGTCGATTTCGGGGACCAGTTCCGCGCGCACCTGCGACTCGTAGCGGTCGAGCGCCGCGCGGTCACCGGCGACGTGCGCGGCAGCGGCGGTCCCGGCCCACTCCCCCGACCGCAGGGCGAACGAGATCCCCTCGCGCGTCCACGGCTCCAGGAGGCCCGCTGTCTCGCCCGCGAGCAGGACGGTGCCGCTGCGGAGCGGTGAGTCCCCCGTGCGCCACTGGGTGAGGTGCCCGCTGCTGCGGTCCTGGTCGGTCGGGTGCAGGCCGAGGCGCTCGATCCAGTCGTCCAGGTACCGACGGGTCTGGTCGGCGTGGCCCTTCTGCTCGATGACCCCGACGGTCAGGGTCTCGGCCTTCGGGAAGACCCAGGCGTACGTGCCGGGGTGCGGGCCCCAGTCCAGGAGCACACCGGTGGCGGCGTCCTCGGGGCGACGCGGGACCTCGACCTCGAGTCCGAGGTCCGTGACGGCCATCACGGCGCCGACGTACCGTCCGACCCGACCGCCGGAGCCGTCGGCGCCGATCACGACGCGCGCGACCAGTTCGTCGCCGTCGGAGAGCGTCAGCCGGGTGCGGCCGTCCTCGTCGGCGAGCGCGCGGACGTTGGCGCCGTCGCGGAAGACGACCCCGGCCTCCTGCGCAGCGTCGACGTTCGCCTGGTCGAACCGCTCACGGTCGACCATCGCGACGAACGGCACCTCGGTGCGGACCCGGGTCACGCGGCCCATGCGGTGCGAGAAACCGACTTCGGGTAGGTCCGCTTCGATGGTCGCGAGGGCGCGGTCGTTGAGCCGCCGTCGGGACTGCCCGATGATGCCGCCACCGCAGGTCTTGTACCGGGGGAAGACCGCCTTGTCGAGGAGCAGGACGCGGGCGCCGCCGAGCGCTGCGTGCCGGGCTGCGGTGGCACCGGCAGGGCCGGCTCCGACGACCACGACGTCCCAGGGCTGATCGGATTCCGTGTCCTGCATGGGGCCAGAGCCTACCGGCGACCGCCCTCACGACCGCCCTCGCGGCGATGGGAGCGGCTACGCTGACTGCGTCGGGCGTGCAGGCTGCCCCGCCGGGGGCCAGGAGTGGGGAGCGGGATCCGTGTCGAGGGACGTGAGCCGCAACACCGCCGTGCAGATCGTCGACGACCACGGGCTGCCGGGCGCGGTCCCGATGTCCACGATCCGCCGCCTCGTGCAGGAGGTCACCGGCCGTGAGGTCACCTACCGGTTGGTCCGCGGGCTCGCACACCAGGACGTGCACGGGCTCTGGGCCGGGTACGACGACGGGACCGCGGTCGTGTCCTACCCGCCGGCGCCCTCCGGCACGCAGCTCGTCGTCATCAACCACGAGCACGGCCACATGCTCATCAGCCCGGACGGACCGGCGGAGTCGCACGGCATCGACCCTCGGTTCGCGCGGTTCGTCCAGGAGAAGGTCGACGGCATCATGCCCGGCCGCCGGGTGGTCCGGTCCGGGGAGACCCTCGAGCAGGAGTACACGCCGGACCTCGAGTTCCTCTACGGGCACACGGACTTCTCGGAGGACGAGGAACGCCTGGCGGAGCTCGTCGGCGTGGAGCTCAGTGTGCGCGTGATGCGGCACGCCCGCGCACGGGGCCGGGACGTGCGGTTCGGGCGGGTGTTCGGCGGATGAACCTCCTGGACGGCTGGGTCTTCGTGGCGAGCGTGGTGACGGTGGCGTCCGTCGGCCTCGCAGCGCTGTCGATGCTGTCCCCGAACGTGCGCCAGCCGCTGCCGGCGCATCCGGACGCCGACGACCAGACCGGCCCCCGCTCGATGCTCGTACCCGGGGTGCTCGTCTGGGCGCTGGGGTGCACGCTGCAGGCCCCGTTCGTCTACCTCTGGGTCGACGGTCTGCTCGGCGGGCACAACGTCACCAACCTGGTGTACCGGTCCGCGGTGGTCGTCGCGCTCGGCTGCCTCGAGGTCATGGTCATCCGCGCCGAGCACGGTGAGCGCCGACCCCTCGGCGAACGCCTGACGTGGGGACTGGTCCTGGTGGCCGTCGCCGTGCAGGTCACCCTCTTCGCGATGAGCGACTGGGCCGTCTCGGACCCGTTCCTCGGCCGGTACACGGGCGAACCGACCCGCGAGTTGTTCGCCGCGGTGCTGCCGATCTGCGTCGGACTGTACGGCGTGCAGGTCGCCGCGGTGGCGTTCCGGGGGCTGCCCCTCTACGGCGAGTGGACGACGCGGTGGGGCGTCTGGCTGATCGGCATCGCCGCGCTCGTCGACCTCGCCTGGATCACCGAGAGCCTGGCCGCGGGCGCGGTGCGGCTGTTCGTCGACCGGCACTTCGCCATGGTCGGCACCGTCGACCCGCTCTGGGAACTGGCCGTGGTGTCGATGGCGAGCCTGACCGCGGTCGGGGTCGTGTTCGCGGCCGCCCGCCCGGTCGTGGTGCCGGTGTGGCGCCGCCTGCTGCTCCTGGTCAGCCTGCCGATCACCGATCGCGCGATGGAGGCGCACCCGGAGTTCAGCGTCTACCCGCGGAGCGTCCGTCGGGCCCACGCGTTCCGGAGCCGCGGAGAAGAGGCCGAGGTGGCGCTCTACCAGCGGTGGGCGGAACTCGAGGACAACATCCGCCTCCGCCAGTTCCGGCCCCGCTGGTACGAACGCGGGGTCATCCACCTGATGGGCGTCGCCGCCACGACCGGCGTGACGGACTCCCTGATCGACGAACTCAGCCTGCCCGACGACGACGTCCCGGCCGGCGACGAGCACACCGAACGAGACCCGGAACGGATCGAGTCGACGCCATGAACCACGACAAGCTCACCGAGGCACAGCAAACCCAGCGCGCCGAGCTCGCCCGCAAGCTGCACCTGCTCTGCAGCACCATCACCGCCCCTGACGGTGGCCCGGTGACGTACCCGAAGATCCGCGACTGGCTGGCCGACCGGGACGTCAAGCTCAGCCGGTCCCGCTGGGAGTACATGCGCCTGGGCAACCGCTACGTGGTCGATGACGAGCGGCTGCTGCATGCGATCGCGGAGTACTTCGAGATCGACCCGTCGTACCTGACCGGTCCGGCGAGCCAGCTCACCGAGACGATCGACGCCGCACTCCGGTTCACCCTGGCGGAGCGAACCAGCCCGGTCAGCCTCTACGCCGCCCGGACGCTGAACCAGGACGTGACCGCCGAGCACCTGGACCGCCTGACGGCGCTCCTGCAGGAGATCGAGGAGGCACGCGGCCGGTCGTGAGACGGGCCTCGGGACCGGGCCTGCCCGGACGGACCTGCCCAGACGGGACCTGCCGAGACGCGGGCTGGCCGGGGCCGGCCGGTCGTCGCGTGGTTCGCGCGCTCGGGCTGGCGATGCAGCCCGACCACCCGACCCCCTCAACCACGCACCCCGTACGACCGGTCGCCCCGTACCACCCCCCGCGCTACGCCTGCAGCGTAGCGGCTCCCGGTACACCGGGCAATACGCATGGTGCGTAGCGGAGCGATGCGGCCCGTCCGGGCCGCCTCAGGCGGTGACGGCCGTGGCCTCGGCGACCAGGGCCTCCAGGACGATCCGGACCGCGGGTCGGACCGCACGGTCGGGACGGACGAGGGCTTCGATCCGTCGTCCGGCGCGGACGTCCGCCAGGGTCGCCAGCCGGAACCGGCCCGGCGCCCGAGTCCGTGAGGTGTACCGCGGGACGAGCGCGATGCCGTGTCCGGCCGCCACCAGGTTCTCGATGACGGGCAGGTGGATCGTGCGGAACGCGACCTCGGGCGGTGCGTCGGTCGCGGCGGCCATCGCGGTGAGCACCCGGTCGATGGGGTAGTCCTCCGGGACACCGATCCAGGTCGCGCCGACGACGTCCTCGATGCCGACGCGGTGCCGGTCCGCCAGCGGGTGGTCGAGCGGCAGGGCGACGTCGAGCGGTTCCCGGAGCAGCGGGACGGTCTCGACGCTCCGGCGGTCCGCGCCCCGCCCGCCGTCCGGGCGGTGGCCGATGACGATGTCGTGGTCGGCGGTGAGCGGCGCGAACTCCCCCTCGCTGACGTCGACGTCCGAGAGCTGCAGCGCGATCCCAGGGTGCGCACGCATCCGGGTGAGCAGGCCGGGCAGCAGCAGCTCGGCGGCCGAGGGGAACACCGCCAGGTCGACCGTGCCGGTGCCCCCCGCCAGGTGCTCGGCCCACGCTGACTCGACGGTCGCCAGTGCCGTGGCGACGCCGGTGGCGAGGCCCGCCAGGACCCGGCCGTGCTCGGTGAGCCGGACACCGCGGCCGATGCGCTCGACGAGCGGGACACCGGCCTGCCGCTGGAGGGTCCGGAGCTGCTGGGACACCGCGCTGGGCGTCCGGTGCGTCGCCGTCGCGACCGCGGTGACGCTGCCCCGCTCGGCGAGTTCGCGGAGGACGGGAAGCAGGGCGATGTCGAAGCCGACCATGCAGGGACCCTACAACGACAGTGTCGGAACGTTCGCTGGTGCTACCGCGTCCGGTGCGGGACGATCGTCCGGTGCTGCTCCGCGACCGCATCCTGGCCCTCGTCGTCGCCGTCGCGTGGGGGCTGAACTTCCCCGCCACGGCGATCGCCCTCGAGCACTACCCGCCGTTCCTGCTCGCCGCACTCCGGTTCACGCTGCTCGCCGTCCCGACGCTGCTGTTCGTGCCGCGGCCGCCGATCCCGTTCCGGTGGATCGTCCTGGTCGGCGCGACGCTCGGCGTGCTGCAGTTCGCGTTCCTCTACCTCGGCATGGCGGCCGGCATGCCCTCGGGGTTGGCGTCGCTCGTCGTGCAGGCCTCGGCGCCGTTCACCGTGCTGCTCGCCGGGGTGCTGCTCCGCGAACGGCTGAGCGCCCGGCAGGTGGTCGGGGTCAGCATCGCCGTGGCCGCCCTCGCCGTGATCGCCCTGCACCGCGCCCAGACCGCGGCACTGCTGCCCGTCGTGCTCGTGCTCTGCGGCGCCCTCGGCTGGGCGATCGGCAACGTCGCGACCCGGAAGGCCGGCCCGGTGAACCCGCTGCACCTCACCCTCTGGTGGGCCGTGGTGCCGCCGATCCCGATGGCCGTCCTGTCGTTCCTGGTCGAGGGGCCGGACCGGATCGGGCAGGCGCTCGGCACCGCGTTCACCGCCGCCGCCGTACCCGCGGACCTCGCGGTCCTCTACATCGTGCTGGCGGCGAGCGTCGTCGGCTACGGCATCTGGTCGCGGCTGATGGGCAGGTACCCGTCGAGCACGGTCGCGCCGTTCTCGATGCTGGTGCCGGTCGTCGGGGTGCTGGCATCGTGGGCGGCGTTCGGCGAGGTCCCGGACCTGGTCGAGGTGCTCGCGGGCGCGGTGGTCGTGGGCGCGGTGCTGTGGTCGTCGCGGCCGCCGCGGGCCGGCGCTGCCGGTCGCGAGACGCCGCCGGGCGTCCGAGACGCCGCGGGATCCGGCGGCGTCTCGAGCACACCGGGGCGTCCTGCACAGACGCCGGCGTCTCGACCGTGGACGTCGGCGTCGGCGCCGACACCGGCGTCCCGCGGGCAGCAGCCCCCGGCCGCCGAGCTCAGCCCCGGTGCTGACGCCGTTCCGTGATGATCCCGGCGAGCGCGCCGTGCAGGTGCGGGTAGCGGAACACGTAGCCGGCCTCGGTCAGCCGCGTCGGTACCACCCACCGGCTCTTCAGCACGAGCTCGGTCTCGGTGCGGATGGCGAACGACCCGAGCTCGAGCATCCACCGCCAGGTCGGCAGGCCGAAGCGGCGCCCGACGGCGTCGCGCAGGGTCGCCATCACGGTGCGGTTGTCGGACGGCTCCGGGCTGGTGACGTTCACCGGTCCGTCGATGTCCTCATGGTCGCGGATGAACCGGATCGCACCGAGGACGTCGTCGATGTGCACCCAGCTGAAGCGCTGCCGCCCGTGGGTGTGCCGGTCGTGGTGGTAGGTCCCCGCGGCCAGGCGTGCTCGGGTCGGGAACCACGGCCCGTCGTACTGGGGACCGCCGAGTCCGACCTGCGCCAACCGCAGGAGCGGCAGCAACGCACTGCCGTCGCCGAACACGATCGCCATCCGGAGCGCCACACGCCGTGTCCCGGGCAGGTCCGTCGCGAAGAGTGCGTCCTCCCACGCGCGGGCGACGGAGACCGAGAACCCCTCGCCGAGTTCACCGGTCGCCTCGTCCTGCGGCCGGTCGTCGGCGTGTCGGTAGATCGTCGCGGTCGAGGCGTTCAGCCACAGCGGCGGCGGGTGCTCGGCCGACCGGATCGCCTCGGCGAGTTCGAGCGTGGTGTCGACGCGGGAGCGCATGATCTCCGCTCGGTTCCGGCGCCCGTACCGGCAGTTGACGCTCTTGCCCGCCATGTTCACGACGAGGTCGGCACCGACCACGAGTTCGCGGATCCGCAGGGTGTTGCCCCACACCGCGTCACCGGTCCTGCCGACGGTGACGACCTGGTACCCCTCGGCGCGGAACGCGTCCTGCAGGTGCCGGCCGACGAAACCACTCGCCCCCGCCACCACCACACGCCGCTGTTGCTGCTGCTCGTCCATGCTGTCCTCCCGGCTCCGGTCACACGTCGTCGGGCACGACGGCGTACCGGAACGCCCCCTCGTACCGGTACAGCGTGCCGATCACCGGCGCGGAGAGCGTCAGGGACACGCGCTGCTCGTCCGCATCGTCATCGAATCGTTCCGTCAGCTCCACCCGCGGCGCGATGACGACCGGGAGGCTCCACTCCCGACCCAGCGCATGCACGGTCACGCGGGTGGAGACCAGGCGGAGCGCCCCCGCGTCGGGTCCGGCCACGGGGACCTCGACCGCCAGCAGCGCGCTCACCCGGCCGCGGTGGCCGAGGTGGTCGACGAGTCCCTCCGGCTCCGCCGTGATCGCGTCGACCATGGTGCGGTCACCGTTCGCGAAGTGGAAGGTGCGGTGCGCGCGGACCGCTGGGCGCGCCTCCCGGCCGGGGTCCGTTCCCGGCCGTCCGCGACGCACCTGGACCGGGCGGTTCTCGACCGTGAACGGGACGTCGTGCTCCCACACCGGGAACATCACCCCGTCCCGCGCGAAGGCGGCCAGGAGCGGCCAGAGCCAGCGCCTCGGGGTGCCGACGACGGAGAAGACGCCGGTGCCGCGGCCGACGTGTCCGGGCGGAACCGCCCCGAAGTAGGTGCGGAGCCGCGGGTGGAGCGCCGCGAGGCCGTCGTCGGGCGCGCTCAGTTGGTACGGCGACCCGGTCACGCTCCGATCCTGGCACGCCGTCGGAGGCGGCTCCTACGATGGGCGACATGGGACACCAGCACGGACACGCGTCCGAGCGTGCGCTGCTGATCGCGTTCTGCATCTCGGCGAGCATCCTGCTGGCCGAGATCGTCGGCGCGGTCGTCACCGGGTCGCTCGCACTGCTCGTCGACGCCGGGCACATGGTCGTCGACACCGGCGGGCTCGGGATCGGCCTCGTCGCCACCCGGCTCGCCCGGCGCATCCCGACCGCACGGCGCACCTGGGGGTACCAGCGCGCCGAGGTCCTCGGCGCGACGGCCCAGGCGGCGATCCTGCTCGCCGTCGGCGTCTACGTCGTGATCTCGGCGGTGCGACGGTTGTTCGTCCCGGAGGAGATCGGCGCCGGACCGCTGCTGGTCTTCGGCTTCGTGGGGCTCATCGGCAACCTCGTCGCGTTCGCGGTGCTGGTCCGGGCATCCGGTGAGGGCTTCACCTCGCGGGCCGCTCGGCTCGAGGTCCTCAACGACACCCTCGGGTCCGTCGCCGTCATCGTCGCGGCCGTCGTGCTGTTCCTGACCGGGTGGCAGCGAGCCGATTCCGTCGCCGCACTGCTCATCGGCGTGCTCATCCTGCCCCGGGCCGTGAAGCTCCTGCGCGAGACCGCCGACGTGCTGCTCGAGGCGACCCCGCGTGGCCTGGACCTGGACGCCGTCCGCGGACACATCCTGGAGCTCGACCACGTCATCGCGGTGCACGACCTGCACGCCACGCTGGTGTCGACGGGCGTCCCGAACCTCACCGCGCACGTCGTGGTGGACGACCACTGCTTCACGACCGCGCACGCGCCGGCGATCCTCGACGAGCTGCAGCAGTGCGTCGCCGAGCACTTCGACGTTCCGGTCGAGCACTCCACGTTCCAGCTCGAGCCCGCTTCGCACCAGCGGCACGAACACGAGGTGCACGCCTGACCGGTGCCGATGCCGATGCCGATGCCGATGCCGACGATCGTCTCGGCGTGGTGGCCGGCCGGCGCCAGCTGGTCAGCAGTCGGAGTCGCGCGTCGGGTACGCGGTGATCACCCGCTCGGTGGTCGCCGAGACGATCACCTTGACGAACCCGTCCGGGCTGGGCGTGCTGCCGTCGTCGAAGCGGACGGGTGCGGCGTAACAGACCTTGCCGTCCCCGGCGTCGACGGGAAGCCCCTTCTGCGGATTCGTCAGCGCCGCCCGCACCGCCGTGAGCATGGCGTCGTCCCAGTCCCGCTGCGTGGTGTGCCCCGCCAGGACGTCCTGCCAGTCGCGGGTGTGCCGGACGCGGATGTGCTCGTAGCCCTGCGCCGAGGTGCCGCACTGCAGCACGACCTCGCCGAGTGCGGCCGTGTCGTACCGCGCGACCGAGGCGCGGCCGTCCGACGCGCACCGGTCGAGGACCGCGGTGCCGGGCAGGTCCGGGCCGCTGCGGGTGATGACCGCGACGCTGCTGTCGCTGCTGGTCTCGGTGCTGCCGGTGTCGGTGCTGCCGGTGTCGGTGCTGCCGGTGTCGGCGCCCTGGCCGGCCGGAGCGGTCGCCGTTGCCGAGGGAGCCGCGGAGAGGACGGCGTCGTCACCCTCACGGGCGTTCGTCAGCGCGAAGCCGCCGATCACGACGACGGCGGCGACCACAGCGGCGGTGCCGGTCAGGGTGGAACGAGAGCGCTGGGCGGGCATGCGGCCAGTATGCCGGAGGGGTGCGGGCCTCCCGGCCGGAGGGCCGCATGCCCGAGACGCCGCCGAGCGGACGAGACGCCGCTGGATCCGGCGGCGTCTCGCCGAGTCCGCGGCGTCTCTCGCAGACAGGCCCGTCTCGGCCGGGAGGCGCGTGCCGGTCAGGCGCGTGCGGCCAGTCGGGCTCCGGCGAAGACCGCGAGCGCCGCGACGAGCACCACGTACCCGATGAGGACCGGCAGGGTGGGCAGTACGAGCAGCGCGGCGCCGACCGCGACGACCGGCACGGTGAGCCCGGCGTAGGCGATGAGGAAGGTGGCCGCGAGGACCCCGCCGCGCTCCTCCGGGCCGACGAGGGCACCGGCGCTGCCGATGGAGGCGCGGAAGAGGAGGCCGACGCCGGCACCCGCGACGACGCCACCACCGATGAAGCCGGCGACCTGGAGGACCACCGCGGACACCGCGAGGACGGCGAGCCCGCCGACCAGCAGGACGACGCCGAGACGGATCTGGGTGCGCTGCGGGAGCTTCGCGAACACCACCTGGGACAGGGCACTCGCGGCGAAGACGCCGAAGGTCGTCGCACCGGCGGCCAGCCGGTCGGTCACGTGGAAGGTGGTGCCGAGGAACGTCGGCGCGACCGACGTGAAGAGCCCCTGCACGGCGAGCGCGGCGAAGGCACCGGTGCCGGCGGCCCAGAACGCGGCGCCCTGGCCCTCGGGTGCCCGCAGCGGCTGCGGGTGGTACGGCACGGGCTCGGTCGGACGGTCGACGGTCTCCGGGACGGCGAGGACGACCACGAACGCGATCACGAGTGCCACGACGAACACCACGTACGGGACCATCAGCGGCCGTCCGACGAACTCGGCCAGCGCGCCGCCGATGAGCGCGCCGAGGGAGAGTCCGCCGAGGTTCACCACGCCAGCTGCGACGCTCGCGCCCTTCGCGGAGGACTCGTCACCGGTCGCCCGGACCTTGAGTTCGCCGAGGTGCGCGGTCGCCGTGGCGGTGAGTGTCCCGACGCCGAGACCGGTGACGAGTCGCGCGACGATCAGACCCGTCACGTCGTTCCAGACCAGGAACAGGACCGCGGCGACGAGTTCCAGCGCGATCGAGACGAGGATGAGCGGGCGACGACCGTGCACGTCGCTGAGGTGCCCGGCGAGCCACAGGGACCCGACCACACCGAGCCCGTAGGCGGCGAAGACGACGGTCGTGGTGAAGGTCGGGAAACCGTCTCGTGCCTGGTAGATGACGTAGAGCGGCGCGGGGACGGTCGCGAAGGCCATCACCGAGGTGAACGCGAAGGCGACGGCCCAGAAGCCGTAGCCGTGGCGCCGGCGGGTGTGCGCAAGACGGCCGCGAGGGGCCGGAGCCGTGGCCGGTGAGCCGGTCGCCGGAGGTTCGATGACGGTTGACATGCTCCGATGCTCGCGCGGCCCGTTCATCGGGTCAAACGGATCATCTTGATGTGCGCCATCGAGATCATCGATGATGGTGGCATGGAGACCCGCCTGCTCGAACAGTTCCTCAACGTCGCGGCCGAGGGCAGCGTCACCCGTGCGGCCGAACGGCTCTGGGCTGCACAGTCGACCGTGTCGGCCGGCATCGCGAGCCTGGAACGGACGCTCGGAGTGCGGCTCTTCGAACGCGGCGGCCGACGCCTCGTCCTGACCGCCACCGGCGAGGACCTGCTGCCCCATGCCCGCGCCGTCCTCGAGTCGCTCGACCGGATGCGCGACGTCGCCGCGGTGTCCGACGCCGAACTCCGCGGCCGGGTCCGGTTGGGGATCTTCACGAGCATGGACGTCGTCGACCTGACCGGCGTCCTGCGCGGCTTCCGGCAGCGCCATCCGCTGGTCGCCGTCGAGCTCATGACCTCACCGAGCGGGACCACGGGGCTCGTGCAGGACCTGGTCGCGGGACGGCTGGACCTCGCGTACACCGGCCTGCCGACGACCCCGTCCGGCGTCGTCGTCGAACCCCTGCGCGAGATGCCGTTCCGGGTGTTCGTCGCCGCCGACCACCCGCTCGCCGGTCGCTCCTCGGTGTCGCTGGCGGAACTGGCTGACGAGTCCTTCGTGGACACCGCGCACGGGTTCGCCAACCGGATGATCCTGGACGGTGTACTCGACCGGCTCGGCATCCGGCGCCGGGTGGTCGCCGAGATGAACGACATGCCCGCGGTGGTGCGCTTCGCGTCGGCGGGCATCGGCGTGGGCGTCGTCCCGGACTCGGGCGTCCGCCACGACGGTGCCGTGCTGGAGCTCGAGGACGAGGTCGAGCCGCTCCGGATCGGACTCGCGATGCGCAGCGTCCCGGAGCCCAACCGGGCGACGCAGGCGCTGGCCCGGGCGATCGTCGCAGCGCGGCGCTGACGTCGCGGGCACGGAAGTCCCGGGCACGGACGTCCCGGGCGGTGGCGTCCCAGCGCCGGGTGGCCGCACCGAGCGGGACCGCCGCCCGTGCGTCAGCCGCGGAGCAGCGGCGCGATGCTCTCGACGGACCGTCGTGCGGCCGCCGTGGTCGACAGGAAGCCCACGAGGACGATCGCCGCGCCGATCCCGACGACGATCCACCACATCGGGTGCGTGGCCACCGCGAACCCGGACCCGACCGTCGCGACCGCGCTCGCTCCCGTGACCGTCCCGGCGAGGGCGACTCCGAGCGACACCCCGGTCTGCCGGCTGGTCGAGGCGACGGCGGCAGCGGAGCCGGACTGGGCGCGGGGCATCCCCGACACCGCGGTGTTCGTGATGGGTGCGTTCACCATGCCGAACCCGAAGCCGAACAGCACGAACGCCGCCACGAGGACCCACATCGGCGTCGACGCCTGCACGGTCGTCAGGACCGCACCGGCACCGGCGATCCCGATGCCGGCGAGGACGAGCGGCACCCTCGTACCGACGGTGCCGATGAGCCGGCCGGAGATCGGCGACACGAGCATCGTCATCAGGGCGGAGGGAAGCGTCCAGAGGCCCGCCTCGAACGGGGTCATCCCCCGGACCTCCTGGAGGTAGAGCGCGCTGAGGAACAGGAACGCCCCGTTCGCACCGAACGCCACGAGTGCGGTGCCGACGGCGGAGGAGAACGGGATGCTCCGGAAGAACCGGAGGTCGATCAGCGGCTCGGCGGTGCGCCCCTCGACGACCACGAGGGCGACCAGCGCCGCGGCCGCGAGGACGAAGAGTCCGAGCGCGCCAGGCGATGCCCAGCCCAGGCGCGGACCCTCGATGAGACCGCCGACCAGGCTCGCGAGCAGCACGATGACGATGCCCTGCCCGAGCGGGTCGAGCTTCCGCGGCTTCGGCGAACGCGACTCCGGGACGAAGAGGAACGTCAGCACGACCGCGGCGATCCCGATCGGGACGTTGATGAGGAAGATCGCCCGCCACCCCACGGTGTCCGTCAGCGCGCCGCCGACCAGCGGTCCGACGCCCATCGAGACACCGACGACCGCACCCCAGACGCCGACGGCGCGGGCTCGCTCCTTCGCGTCGTCGAAGGTCGCCGTGATGATGCTCATCGCGACCGGGTTCATCATGGACCCGCCGACCGCCTGGACCATGCGGAAGACGACGAGCCAGCCGACACTCGGGGCGAGCGAGCACAGCAGCGACCCGGCCGTGAAGAGCGCGAGCCCGACCTGGAACGTCGTGCGCCGGCCGATGCGGTCCGCCGTCGAACCGGAGAGCAGCAGCAGGCTGGCGAGGACGAGCGTGTAGGCGTCGATGGTCCACTGCAGGCCGGAGATCGTGCTGTGGAGTTCGCGGCCGATGGACGGCAGTGCGACGTTCACCACGGTGGCGTCCATCGACACGATGAACAGGCTCATGCAGCAGACCGCGAGGATCAGGTACCGGTGCCGGTAGCGAGCCGGGAGGCGCGGATCACCCTGCTCGGGCCGGTGCGATCCCGACGTGGTTCGTCGGGTCGTGGACTCAGTGGAAGCCGTCGTCGTCTCCTCGTCCGGGGGTGTTGTGGCCGCCGAGCATGTCGTTGTCGTCCTGGTCGGTGGTCGAGGTCAGCTGGAGCATGGCCATGACGACGACCACGACGACGAAGCTCACGCCGAAGAAGATCAAGGACAGCGTGGGTTCACGCGTCGACATCAGCACGACGAGCCCGACGACGACCGCGATCACGGCGGACATCCCGAGGAGCTCGGCGGGACGCAGACGGTCGCGGCGGGTGGGGGTGCTCATGCGTGTGGTGCTCCGTCCGGGGCGACCGCCGGGGCAGCCGTTCCCCACTTGTGCGAGAGGCCGGCGATCAGGTGGAAGACCGCCGCGATGGCGAGGTAGGCGCCGAGGAGACCGACCAGGACGATCGACGCGTCGAGGGTGCCGGTCACCCGCTCCACCCCGCCGAGCTGCTGCGAGTAGTCCGGCGGCGTCAGCAGGAACGCGATCGCGAGCAACAGCGTGAGGCCGCCGACCGTCGTCCAGTCGCGGGCGAACGGCGAGCGCCGACGGGCCCGCAGACCCTGTGACAGTTCGAGTGCGCCGGTCAGGACGGCGAACGCCACGACCAGGGTGATGAACGCCGGCAGTCCGAGGCCGTTGCACGCGAGCGCCGCGACACCGGCCACGACCGAGAGCGCAGCCTGCGCGAGACCCGAGCGTCGTGAGCGGTCGTCCCCGGGGAGTCGGGACGCGCTGCCCCAGGCGAGCACCGCGCCGTCCACGAGGGCGAAGACACCGAACAGCACCAGGCCGAAGCCGGCCGAGTGGTTCGGGGAGAACGTGATCACCATCGCGATCACGGCTGCCGGAACGGCCCGGAGGACCGGGACCGGCCAGTACCGTGCTCGCTGCGCGGCGTCGTCCACGGAGTGGGACACGGGACCTCTCTCGGGCTGTCGGTTCGTACGGTCGATCCTACCGCCGTCGATGTGGGCACCTGTCCGGCGGGACCGCGGCGGGGTGGGCGGTGCACCCACCCCGCCGGTGTCCTACCCCCGTCCGGCCTGCTGGGCCAACTCGGAGAACAGGCCCGATCCAGAGCACCGGCCTGCGCACTGTCCCGCCTGCGTGCACTGGTCCGTCTGCGCGCACCGGCCCGTCTCGGCGCTCTGCTCGGTGACCTGCCACGACTCGGTGGACTCCGCTCCGTCATGGGTCCGGCGGCGGCGGAGCACCCACACGATGACCCCGGCGGTCGTGAGCAGGAGCCCGGTCAGCCCCACGAGCGCCAGTCCCTGCACTCCCGTGTAGGCCAGCGCGCCCGCCCGTGGCGGTGCTGCGTCCCCCGGCTCGGTGCCCGCCGGGGTCGAGGCGCTCGGCCCGCCCGGTCCGGAGACCGCGCCCGGCAGCCCGCCGGTGCCCGGCGTCGCTGTCGCGTCCGGCCCTCCGGTCCCGCCGGGGCCGTCCGGGTCGCCCGGCCCGTCCGGGTCGCCGGGCCCGTCCGGCTCACCGGGCCCGTCCGGGTCACCCGGCCCGTCAGGCTCTCCCGGCCCGTCCGGGTCACCCGGCCCATCTGGCTCACCCGGCTCGTCCGGGTCGACGACCTGAATCGGCACCTCCGGCGACTCCTCGCCACCGTCCGGGTCGGTCGGGGAAGTCCCGGTGGCCACGTTCACCACGTCGGAACCGTCTCCGGAGTACTGCGGGTCGAGCCGCGCCCGGAACTGGAAGGCGTGCTCCTGTCCCGGAGCCAGGTCCCCGCCACCGGTGCACGTCACCCGCTGCCCCGCAGCCGTGCACGCACCACCCGAGCCACCCGGACCGACGAACGTCAGCTGCGCCGGCAGGTCGTCGACGGCCCCCACGTCGCGCGCGGTCGACGGGCCGTCGTTGCGTGCGGTCACGGTGTACTCGAGCTCGTCACCCGGCTCGACCTGTCCCGGGGTCACGCTCTTGTCGGTCGACACCTGGGCGATCGTGGCAACGGGCGCCGCATCCCGCGAGGTGTTGTCCGACGGGTTCGTGTCGGACAACCCGGGAGCGGTGTCGATCGTCGCCGTGCTCGCGATCTGACCGGAGGCCCCGGGGTCGAGTCGCCCCTCGATCGTGAACGTCGCCGCAGCACCGGGGGTGAGTCCGACCGCGGTCGAGACGTCCCCGCTCCCCGACGCGTCGCGGCAGGTCGAGGGGCCGGGCACGCTGCAGGTCCACGTGACGTCACGGAGCTGGTCGGGGACGTCCACCGTCACCGGGCTCGGGTCGGATGCGTTCACCCCGACGTTCGACGCCGTGACGGTGTACCGGACACGGTCCCCGGCGACGACCGGCGGCATGTCGTGCTCGACACGGAGGTCGGCGGGCTGGGCCACACGGAGCGCGTCGATCTCGTGCACGCTCCGGAACGACCCGGTGGCCGCGGTGAAACCCAGCCGGAGGGTCTCCGGGAGCGGCGCCTGGCCCGGGCCCTGCAACTGCACGTGGTCGAGTACGGTGCGGTCGGCACCGCCCGGGAAGGACAGCCGGACGGTGAGGGTCAGGCCGTCGTCCTCGGGCTGCAGGACGACACGCACCTTCCGCGGGACGCGGGAACCGGTCGCCACCCCGCCGTCGATCACGGCGTGCTGGACGAAGCGGTACCCGGTCGTGCCGTCACCGGAACCCCGGATCGTCACGGTGTCGGGGGTGCGACCGGGGCCGCTGTCGTTGAACGGCAGCGAGAAGTTGCCGTACTGGTCGAGGGCCACGGCCGCGAACGCGCCCGGCAGACCGGGCAACGTGCAGGTCGACTGTCCCTGGGTGTCCGCGGCCCGGCAGGAGTACCCGAGGGCGGCACCGTAGGCGCCGACACCCGGTGGCACGGAGCCGTCGGCCAGGGACAGGAGCAGGCCGTCCGCCCCCTGCGCGTCCTCGGTGTACATCGCGTAGTCGAACTCGATGTCGAGTCCACGGTCGGACGGGAACGAGTCGTCCATCGCCCAGGCACCCGCAGCGTTGAAGACGGCGTCCGTCAGGCGGAGTCGACCGTCGACGATGTGGGCGTCACCGCTCAGCGTGCCGCCGTCCGCGGTGGCGAACCCGGTCGAGAACGGGAAGGTGAGGTCGTCCGCCGCGGCGGTCCCGCTGACGCCGAGCGGGGTCGCCGCGCCCAGAGCGACGGCGACCGCCGCCCCGGCTGCCCAGCGCCGCAGCCCCCGTCGAGCAGCCCGGCGACGGAGCCCTGGCCGGACGTCCGGAGGTGCGGGGAACGGAGGTGGACCGGTGCGCTTCGTGTCATGTGTCATGCCACGATCGTGGCGCCGCGGCGATCTCCCCCAGGGGCCTGGTCGACGACCTGTGGAGCGACGCTGCGAGCCTGGCTGCTGTGCAGGAGGAGCTGGTCAGGTGGTGGGCGGCCCTCCCGCGACTACGCCAACCAGACGGTGGTGTGCCCGGGGAGCTCGCCGTCGGTGAGCGGCGCGGACGTCACCACGACGGCGCCCTCGGGCATCGGCACCGGCTCGGCGCCGAAGTTCGTGTACGACCGCCACCCGTCGTGCCGCGCGAACGCGACGACCTCGGGCGACGACGTCTCGATCCACTCGAGCTCCTCGCCCTGCTGCAGGCGCCGACGGGCAGACAGCGCCTCCCGGTAGAAGGACAGCGTCGAACCGGGCACCCGGTCCTCGGCCTCGACGCTCGAGGCGCCGAAGTCCGACGGCTGCGGCAGGTGCGGTGCGGCGTCACCGAAGCCGAACGAGGGTCCGGTCTCGGTCCAGGGGATCGGCACCCGGCAGCCGTCCCGGCCCTTGACGGTGTGCCCGGTCCGGGGCCACTTCGGGTCCTGCAGCTGGTCGTGCGGGATCGCGGGCGCCTCGTGCAGGCCGAGTTCCTCGCCCTGGTACACGTAGGACGACCCGGGCAGCGCGAGGACGAGGAGGGTCGCAGCCCGCGCGCGTCGGAGTCCCCCGTCACGGTCGAGTGGCGGCGTCTGCCCGTCCGTCATCAGCCACTCGTCGGTGTCCGTACCGTCGGGCAGCCCGTACCGGGTGGCGTGCCGCACGACGTCGTGGTTCGAGAGCACCCACGTGCTCGAGCCCCCGGAGGTCTGCGCTCCGTCCAGGTTCTGCGCGATGAGCGTGCGGAACTCGGTCGCGTCGAACGGCGCCTCGAGGAGGTCGAAGTTGAACGCCTGCCCGAGCTCGGTCGGCCGGGCGTACAGGACGCGGCGGGGCGCCGGCGCCCAGGCCTCGGCGATCGCGGCACGGGGCGGCGAGTAGCTGTTGAGCACCTTCCGCCAGGCGGCGAAGATCTCGTGCACCTCGTCGCGGTCGTACAGCGGGTCTGAGCCGTCGAGCGGCAGCTGCTGTTCGTTCGACGGGCGGTACGGCTCCGACAGGTCCTTCGCGAGCCCGTGCGCGACGTCCACGCGGAATCCGTCGACCCCGCGGTCGGACCAGAAGCGCAGGGTGTGCTCGAAGTCCTGGTGGACCTCGGGGTTGGACCAGTCCAGGTCGGGCTGTTCCGGCGCGAACAGGTGCAGGTACCACTGTCCGTCAGGGACCCGGGTCCAGGCGCTGCCGCCGAAGTTGGACACCCAGTCGCTCGGCGGCTGCTCGCCGTCCGTCCCGGCACCCTCGCGGAAGACGTAGCGCGCCCGTTCCGGGGAACCGGGCGCCGCGGCGAGCGCGGCACGGAACCACTCGTGCTGGTCCGAGGTGTGGTTCGGCACGAGGTCGACGATCACGCGCAGGTCGTGCTCGTGGGCGGCGTGGATGAGCTCGTCGATCTGATCGAGGGAACCGAGCTTCGGGTCGACGTCGCGGTAGTCGGCGACGTCGTACCCGCCGTCGGCGAGGGGCGACGGGTAGAACGGCGAGAGCCAGAGCGCGTCCACACCGAGTTCCGCCAGGTAGGGCACCCGGCTGGTGACGCCGGCGATGTCCCCGATGCCGTCCGCGTCCGAGTCGGCGAAGCTGCGCGGGTACACCTGGTAGACGACGGCCTGCCGCCACCAGTTCGGGTCGGTGGTGCGGGGCGTGTCGCTCGGCGTGCGTCTCGGGGTCACCTGGCCGACACTACCGACGGCTGCTCCGCGTGTCGGGAGGCCCGGGACACGCCCGCCTGGTCAGCGCGGGAATCCCGCGCGGGATGGATTGGTTGTCGGTCGAACCATCACGACCAGAAGGAACGTCATGACCCAGATCGTCGCCCTCGTGGGCAGCCTCCGCGCCGGATCCATCAACCGCAAACTCACCGAGGCAGCCGTCCAGCACGCTCCAGAGGGCATCGAGCTCTCGGTCTTCGACGGCATCGTGGACCTGCCGTTCTACAACGAGGACATCGACGGCGACACCCCGCCGGCCGCTGCGGTCGCGTTCCGTCAGGCCGTCGCCGACGCCGACGGCCTCCTGCTCGTCACCCCCGAGTACAACGGCACGATGCCGGCCGTGCTGAAGAACGCACTCGACTGGGCCTCGCGTCCGTTCGGCTCGTCGCCGATCTCCGGCAAGCCGCTCGCGGTCATCGGGTCGGCGTTCGGCCAGTACGGCGGCGTCTGGGCCCACGACGACGCCCGCAAGGCCGCCGGCATCGCGGGCGCGAAGGTCCTGGAGGACGTCAAGGTCGCGATCCCGCAGTCCGTCGTCCGCTTCGCCGAGACGCACCCGCGTGAGGACGAAGAGGTCGTCGGCCTCGTCCGTGGCGCCCTGACCGCGCTCGCCGACGCCGCCGACGAGTCCGTCGCCGCGTAGCCCACCCGACGTCGCGACGGACCCGAACCGACACGACAGGACAGGACACGGACCAGCACGACCGACGACGAACGGGAGGCTCCCCACCAGCGGGTGGGCAGCCTCCCGTCCGTCATGTCCAGGAGATCGTTCGGCAGCCTCGTCACCAGACGGATTACCATCATCGGATGACGACGCAGGAGATCGAGGAGCCGTCCGGCTACTGGTTCCCGGACGACGACGCCACCCAGCGCGGTGTCGCCGTGTTGAACGCACTGCGTCGCTACCGGGCCTCCGAGACGGCGATGCGCCGCCGTACCCGTGACTCGATGGGCATGGGCGAGACGGACCTGCTGGCGGTCCGCCACCTGCTGCAGGCCCAGCGCGCCGGCCGCTCGGTCAGCCCGAAGGACCTGTCCGCCTACCTCAAGATCTCGTCCGCCTCGACGACGATCCTGGTCGACCGTCTGGTCAAGAGCGGGCACGTGCGTCGTGAGCCGCACCCCACCGACCGCCGCGGGCTCATCATCGTGCCGACCACCGAGACCGACGCCGAGGTCCGGGCCACGCTCGGCATCATGCACCGCCGCATGATGCAGATCGCCGAGGACCTGTCCTCGACCGACGCCCGCGTCGTCGCGATGTTCCTCGAGGAGATGCGCATCGCCGTCGACCAGGTCGACCCGCCCGTCGTCGCGCACTGACGTCCCGGTCGGGATGCCCGGGCCACGGTTCCTCGACACCCACTGGGAACTCGTCGTCGCGGAGCGCGTAGACCAGAAGGGTCAGTCCCGCGAAGAAGGAGTCGTCACATGCACGCATCGGACAAGCTCGCCGCCAACATGCAGAAGGTCCTCGTCGACCTGATCGACCTGCACCTGCAGGGCAAGCAGGCCCACTGGAACATCCTCGGCACCAACTTCCGTGACCTCCACCTGCAGCTCGACGAGATCGTCGACGCGGCTCGTGAGTTCGCCGATGACATGGCGGAGCGCATGCGCGCGCTCTACGCCGTCCCGGACGGCCGTGCCGCGACCGTCGCTGCCGGCACCCACCTCGACGCGTTCCCCGACGGCGAGGTGCTCACGCACGATGCCATCGACCTGGTCACGCTGCGCCTCTACCAGGCCACCGCGACCATGCGCGACGTGCACGACGAGGTCGACGACGAGGACCCGACGACCGCCGACCTGCTGCACGGCTTCATCGAGCGCCTCGAGCAGCTCGCCTGGATGGTCAGTGCAGAGAACCGTGCCCCCCGGACGCCGCTGGCGAGCGCGACGACCGCCGCGGTGGCCGAAGCATCTGAGCACGAGTAAGTCCGGGCCACACGTGGACCTCGGCATCCAGGGCAAGACCGCGCTCGTCTTCGGCGGTGACTCCGGCATCGGCTGGAACACCGCGCGCATCCTCCTGGCGGAGGGTGCCACCGTGGTCGTCACCGACATCGAGCAGAGCCGACTCGACACCAGCGCCGACCAGCTCGAGGCGCCGCCCGGCAGACTCCACGCGTTCGCTGCGGACGTCCGCAGCGCCGAGAGCCTCGCCGCGTTGCACGAGCAGGTGCGGGACGCGGTCGGCGAGATCGACATCCTGGTGCAGTCCTCAGGCGTCACCGGCGCCCAGGGGATGTTCCACGAGATCGACGAGGCCGGCTGGCAGGAGACGCTCGACGTCGACCTGATGGGGCCGGTCCGGATCACCCGCGAGTTCATCGGGGACCTGCGGAACGGCGGTTGGGGGCGGATCGTCTACCTGGTGTCCGAAGACGCCACGCAACCGTACGACGACGAGTTGCCGTACTGCGCAGCGAAGGCCGGGGTGCTGTCGTTCGCCAAGGGCCTGTCGCGGTCCTACGCGAAGGAGGGGCTGCTCGTGAACACCGTCTCCCCGGCATTCATCCACACCCCGATGACTGACGCCATGATGGACAAGCGGGCGAAGCAGCTCGGCACGTCGTTCGACGAGGCGATCTCGAGCTTCCTCGACGAGGAGCGCCCGTACCTGGAGCTCAAGCGTCGTGGTGAGCCGGAAGAGGTCGCGAACGTGGTGGCGTTCCTCTGCTCCGAACTCGCCAGCTTCGTGAACGGCTCGAACTACCGCGTCGACTCCGGCTCCGTCGCCACCATCTGAGCGCACGCGTGCGCCCTGGACAGACGGTCGGCATGCCGCCGACGGTCGGTCGGGACGCTCACACGAGAGGCCCGTGACCGGCTCTGCGGAACCGGTGACGGGCCTGCCGTGCGCCCGCGGGTCAGAACGGGCGGCGGTCGCCGCGGGGCCGGGGATGGGCCGTGTCGGCCACTGTCCCGCGGACCCCGGGGACGACCGGCGCCCCGTCTCCGTCCGTCGTCGCGCCGACGTGCGCCTGCTCCGCCGCTCCGAGCTGCTCGTCGTCGCGCTCCGCCCTGCCGATGAGCTGCAGGAAGCGGGACCGCACCACGAGCCAGCGGTCCGTCGCGCTGAGGCGGTCGAGGTCGGACGCGATCGAGTCGTCACGGACACGCTGCAGGGACGAGACGCCACGGTCCCGCAGACGACCGTCGACGTGCGCGACCACGATCCGTGCGACCGCGTCGGCCCGGGCCTGCATCACCGAGTGCGCACCATCGACGACCTCTCGGAGGACCGCGTACGGGAGCACCCGGGCCAGGCGTCGGATCCAGGAGCGTGGCACCAGCGCGTCGTGCTCGCCGCGGACGACCAGGGTGTGTGCCTGCACGTCGGCGGCGCGTTCCTCGATGGGGTAGGCGATCATCGCCGGCAACAGCGTGCGGAACCAGTGCCACCCACCGAGCGCGGACGTGGTGACCCCGTGCCAGCGGACCGCGGATGGTTCGTGCACCGCCGACCGCAGGAACCGGATCGTGGCCTTCCACACCGACCGCGAACCCGGCTCGAGGACCGGACTGATGAGCACGACGTCGGAGACGTCCGGTCGACGGGCCGCGACCTCGACGACGACCTGCGCTCCCATCGAGTGGCCGATGAGCACCGGGTCGTGCAACCCGAGGTGGTCGATGACCTGCTCGACCGCATCGGCGTAGCGCTCGATCGAGACGGCTCCCCGGAACCACGGCACTCCCGGGGAGCCCGGCAGGTCCAGCGCGTGCACCGGGCCGTTCCCGTCGAGGTGCGACACGAGCCGCTCGGGGGAGGTCTCCGCGATGCCGGGTCCCGCGACGAGCACGAACGCACGGTCACCGGGCTGCCCGGAGGAACCGACGCGAACGTGCGTGCCGTCGACGGCGACACGGTGGACGCGGACCTCGAGGGCCGGGTCGGTGGTGCGGGCGGGAGCACCGCCGGGGTCGGGTGCGCCGGGTGGGAAGGGGCCCCCCGGGTGGTGCACGTCGTTCACTGGCGCTCCTCGCGGTCACTGGCGGTCGCCCAGGCTACCGCGGCCGTGCGACCGTCCCCGCGATGCCGGTCCGCACCCGGATCGACTGCGGCAGGACTCAGCCGCCGAACGGGAAGGCCGGACGGCCGTGCACGCTGGTCGGCACCGCGAAGACGGAACCGGAGTGCGGCGCCCGGGCGAGCTGCTCCTCGGTCATGTTCTCCCGCGCGGTCCCGACGAGCAGCAGGGACATGTCCGTGCCGCCGAACGCCACCGAGGTCACGTTCGGCGCCGGGATCTCGACGGTCTCGAGGTGCGTGCCGTCCGGGCCGTAGCGCTCGACCCGGGACTCGCCGTAGATCGCGCCCCAGAAGCAGCCCGCGTCGTCGCGCACGAGCCCGTCGTGTGCTGACCCCTGGATGAACGGCACGAGGTCGCCGAGGACACCGTCCGGGCCGTAGGAGCCACGGTAGATCGTCTCCGTGTCGGTGTCGGTGACGTACATCTCGGAGCCGTCGTCGTTCCACTCCATGCCGTTGGTCGTGCCGAACCCGGTCCGCAGGACCCGCACCGACCCGTCCGGCGAGAACGCGTACAGCACCCCGGCGGGCGGTCCGTCCGTCGGGTCCATGCTGCCGACCAGGAACCGTCCGAACGGGTCGCACTTGCCCTCGTTGAAGCGCATCTCCTGGTTCGCGTGCTCGACGCTCGCCAGCTGTCGTTCGACGTGACCCTCGTCGTCGGTCAGCACCACGGTGTCGTCCTGTGCTGCGACGAAGCCGCCGCCCGCCCTGGGCTGGAAGGAGGCCAGCGGCGGGCCGAGCTCGGCGGTGCGCAGCACCCGGCCGTCCGCGTCCGCGGTCATGAGGGTGCCGTTCGGGATGTCCGCCCAGCGGGCGACCCCCTGGTCGGGGTCCCACACGATGCTCTCGGCGAGGGTGACCTGCACGTCGGAGAACACGGTGGCAGGACCGGCAGTGGCGCTCGTCGTCATGTCCTCCGGTCTACCGGTGCCGTGGTCCGCCGGGGTTCAGCCGACCGGCCGCCGTCCCGATCACGCGGGACCGGGACGGCGGCCGGCGCCGTCGTCACTGCTCGGTCGTGCGGCGGAGCACCAGGAAGCGGGAGCCGTACGCGCCGATGCTCAGCGGGAAGCTGCACAGGTCGTCGACGGTGCCGAGCTCGCTGTGGTCCGTGGCGTCGAGGACCGTCGCACCGTGCGGGAGCGACTCCGACCGGATGGTCCCGTCGAGCGCGGTGTCCGTCATGTTGAGCACGGTGATCTGCACGACCGGCTCACCCGTCTCGTCCGTCGACTCGAGTTCGTGCACCATCACGAGCATCCCGCGGTGCGCGACCTCGGGGACGTCCACCTGGCGTGCCGACGCGATGCCGTACTCGGTGCGGACCCGCAGGAGCTCGCTGAGCCGGGACGCGAACGAGTCCCGCCGCTCGAGCTGTTCCGGCAGCGGACCGTAGAGGGAGCGGGCCCGCGGCATGCCGGACGCAGAGCGCTCGGTGTCCGGTGCCACGCCGAGCAGGTCGTGTGCGCCGCGCTCGATCCACCGGGTGTCGCCCTCGGCGATGAGGTCGGTGACGAGTTCCCGCGGGAGCGTCAGCGACCCGAGCAGGTCCCACCCGGACATCGCGAAGACCCCGGGCTGCCAGGCGTTGAAGGCGGCGAGCAGCAGGTGCGCGTCGCGGATCTGCGGGACGTCCTCGTCCTCGATGTCGTCGAGGGTCGTGTGCCCCTGGGTCGCGGCGATGAGCGACGCCGTCGTGCAGGCGATGCCGTTCGTCGTGAACACCAGGTTGTAGTCCGCGGCCTCGCCGGTCAGCGCCTCGGTGAGGTCCGCGCGGATCCGCTCGGCGAGCGCTCCACCCGTGGTCTCCTCGCCGTGGAACGTGTAGACGTCGTCCTGGTGCAGGGTCGCCCAGTGCACGAGCTCGTAGGTGAGCTCGTCGTGGTTCTGCATACCGTGCACGAGGCTCACCGGTTCGACGCCGAGCTCCAGCGAGGTGCGGAGGGTCAGACGGAGGAACTCGGTGTCACCCGTGGCGAGGGCGTGGTGGTACGCCGGCCGGTTGATGAAGTCGTACGACAGATCGGCGCCGACGGCTCCGGTGTCACGGATGTCCTCGATCGTCAGGTTGAGTTCCTGGAAGGTGAAGCCACCGACCTTGCGCACCATGCCCGCGATGACGTGGTTCGCCGCGTGCGAGAGCGGGTGTCCCTCGGACCAGCCCGGTGCACCTTCGGCGCTCTTCTCCACGCCCAGGAACCCGTTGGCGTCCAACCGGAGCGCGCTGGTGCCCAGGTCGCCGAGCGAGTGCAGGGCGTCACCGATCACCAGACGCATGCCGGCGAAGGTCGGGTCGAGCCAGTTGACGGACGGCTGCCCCTCCTTGAAGTAGTGCAGGTAGACCCAGCGCCGGGTGGTGCCGTCGACGCCGACGACCGGGGCCGTGACGCTCCAGTTCGTCTCCTTGACCCCGGGCTGGTGGAAGATCACCCGCTGCAGCTCACCGATGATGTAGCCGCGCTCGGCGAGGGCCGACTCGGTCGCGGCGTCCAGGTTGAGCGAGTCGCGGTGCTCCGGCACGGTCGGGAGCAGGTGCCACTCCTCCGGCGGGATCTCCACCATGTGGTAGATCCCGGGGTAGTCCTTGAACGCCATCTCGGCCAGGCGGAAGTCGGCACCCTTGCCGGTGTGCCCCGGGACGATGTCGTCGATGATGCTGCCGCCGTGCTCCTCGGCGACGTCGGTCATCCGCTGGAACGTCTCCTCGTCGCCGAAGGTCGGGTCGATCTGCGTCCCGATCCGGTCGAAGTGGCCGTCGACGCTGGGGGTCTCCTGCCAGCCGCGGATGCCGCCGGCGCGCTTCACCGGGCCGGTGTGCACGCCGTTGATGCCGATCTGCTCGAACGCCGACCACAGCTCGGGGTCGGCGAGCGCCGTCAGGAAGGACTCCCCTTGGCGGGTGATGAGCGAGATCGGGTAGGCCGTGAACCAGACGTCCGAGGTCGCCACGGCACGCCGGGCGTCCGGTCGGGCGTAGGGGTTCCGCCACATGGCGGGCGTCCCCGACAGCTGGCGACTCAGGACGTCCGCGTCCTTGAGCATCGACTGTCGGACGAGCCACTCGATGTAGGCGGGGTTCTCACCGTTCGCCGCGCGCGGGTCGGAGAACCGGCGCTGCAGACTGCCGCCGCGCAGGTTCACCCGGGGCCGCAGGCGACGGGGTCGCGCCGGGTACAGCTGCTCGTCGTAGGTGATCTCGGGAACCGACGACGTCGTGTCCTCGGTGCCCGGTTCGTCGTCGCCCTGGTCGGCGCCCCGCTCCGGGACACCACCCACCGGGAGCCGGTCGCCGGTGATCTGCTCGTCCGCGACCCGCTCGTCCATCCGGGATGCCTCGTCGTCCATGTCCACGGACCCCACGCTAGTCACGCGATGCCGGGGACGACCGCCGGTTCACCG
The DNA here is from genome assembly GCF_003224255.1 of Curtobacterium sp. MCBD17_030. Lineage (NCBI taxonomy): Bacteria > Bacillati > Actinomycetota > Actinomycetes > Micrococcales > Microbacteriaceae > Curtobacterium > Curtobacterium sp. MCBD17_030. The sequence continues at coordinate 36,713 of NZ_QKLI01000025.1, forward strand.
GTGGTCAGCCAGCGCGGTCCGGCTCCGGCGTGGCGCGGACATCCCCGGTGTGCCTGCCACCGGTGTGCAGGGCCCCCGCGTGGGAGCCTCCGGTGCGGGGACCGACGGTGTGCGCTCCCCCGGTGTGCGGCAGGGGGAACGCGTCGCTGGTGCGCAGGGACTCCTGCCGGAGCTCCAGCTGGGTGACCGCCAGTGCGGCGAGGTCCCGCAGGTTCGCCATGTCGGCGTCGTCGGCCGTGCGGGGACGCGAGTCGAGCACCGCGAGGGTGCCGATCGTCACGCCGTCGTGGCGGACCAGGGGCACGCTGACGTAGAACCGGATGCCGAGCGGACCGGTGACGAGCGGGCTGTTCCGCATCTCAGGGTGGGTCGACCCGTCCGGGATCACGACCGGGACCGGCACCGGTGCGAAGCCGTTGCGGAAGGTGATGCTCCGTGCGGACTTGTCGATGCCGTCCGCGACGTAGGACTGCGACCACTCCCGGTCCTCGTCGAGCACCTCGATGAGGGCGATCGGCGCGTCGAACAGCCGGGCCGCCATCGCGGTGGTCCGCTGCAGCGCTTCCTCCGGCAGGACATCCAGCGTCGTCGGGCGCGCCGGGACGCTGTCGGCCGTGCCCGCCGCGGCGGCAGCGGTGCCGCCGGGCGCCCCGGTGGTGGGCCCCGTCGTCGGTGGGACGTCAGCCTGCGGCTCGTCCGCTGCCGTGTCCGCGATCACCACGTGTCGGAGCAACGCGACCAGCTCACCGCCGACCGGCCGAGCCGCCGGGTCCTGCGCGGTCATGGCCGCGAGCGCCTGCCGCCAGTGCTCGGGCAACGGCTCCGGGACCACCGGGTCCCGCGACAGCCGCGCCAGCGCCGACTCGACGAGCGATCCCGGGAACTCGCGCCGCCGGGTGAAGCACTGCAGCAGCACCAGGCCGAGCGAGTACACGTCGCTGGCCGGGCCGACCTCGGTGCCGCGCGCCTGCTCCGGGCTGAGGTACGCGGCAGTCCCGGTCGTCACGCCGTCCGCGGTGAGTCGCTCGACCCCGGCGGCCAGGGCGATCCCGAAGTCGGTGAGTCGCGCCCGCGCTCGGTCGGACCCGTTGCCGTAGTCGACGAGCAGGATGTTCGACGGCTTGATGTCGCGGTGGACGACGCCCTCCGCGTGGATGTAGTCGAGCGCCTCGGCCATGTCGAAACCGATCTCGGCGATGTGCCGGGAGGCGAGCGGCCCGAGCGACAACCGCTCCTCGAGGTCCTGGCCGTGCACGAGCGCCATCACGATGAACCGCTGCACGGACCCGCGCTCGTCCTCGACGACGCCGGCGTCGAGCAGGCTGACCAGGTTGTGGTGGTCGAGCGAGGCCAGGACGCCCTGCTCGGCTTCCTGGCGCGCGATGTCGACGATGCCGGGGTGGAAGAGCTTCACGGCGACGGGCCGGTCCAGGCTCTCGTCCCACGCCCGGTGGACGACGGACATGCCGCCGCGACCGATCACCTGCTCCAAGCGGTACCGGCCTGCCAGGAGCGCAGCGCTCTCCTGCTGTCCCTCCGTCGGAACCATGCTTCCTCGTCTTCGGTGTGGGCGACTCGCGATGCGCCGACGCTGGTGTCGAGAACTCGACGATGCATCATCCCATCACGGGGGCCGCACCGTCCGCCACGATCCCGTGGGCGCGGTCAGATCCGCGCGTACCGTGCCCGGAAGAAGCTGTAGACGCCGAACGCCGCGAACCCGAGCCCCACCACGACGAGCACGACGGAGCCTCCCGGCATCGACCGGAGGGCATCGAACGCCCCGTCCAGCCCGCTCGCCTGGTCCGGGTCGCTCCGGACGGCCGCCACGGCCACGAGCACCCCGACGATGACCACGGCGACCCCCTTCGCGATGTAGCCGAGCGTCGCGAGCACCGCCACGGGCCGACGCAGGGACCGCGGCTGCGGACGGAGCTTCTTCTCCCACGACCCGCGGAGGCCGATCACGACGAGGCCGACGCCGATGGTGATCGCGACGGCCGCGACGAGGAACAGGAGCACGACCCCGCCCGGTGTCGCGAGGGCCGTGGCCGCCGCGCTCCGCGTCGACCCGCTCGAGCTCTTCCCCGCACCGAGCGCGTGACTGGCCGAGGAGTACGCGATCACTCCGGAGACCACGGCCCTGCCGACGTTCGACGCCCGGGCCAGCCAGGCGCGCGCGTCGTCGGTGCGCCCGCCGACGACGGCCTCGACGACGAGTCGGACGGTCAGTGCGGCGGTCCCGACGGCGACGATCCAGAGGAGCACGACCCCGCCGGGCACCGAGGCGAGCTGCGCGAGGGCGCCGGACTGGTCGGTGTCCCCCGACTGCGAGCCCTGCGCGCCACTGCCGGCCGCGGCGGTGCCGATGCCGAGCAACACCGCGAGGTACCCGATGAGCAGGTGCGCGACGCCGGTGCCGACGAACCCGGCCCTGGCCGTGGTCTCGAACCACCGGCTGTCGGCGGCCCGGCGCGCCTGTCGTCCGGTCTCGCGGGCTGCGTCCTGTGCTGCGTCGGTCACCCCATGAGCTTGCCCGACCACGCGGTCCCTGTCCGGCCGGTCCCGGTCCGGTGAGGCCGCGGCGGACGGGAGGCCCGTGGCCAGGCCGTCACGGGCCTCCCGTCCGTCGTCGTGTCGCGGGGTCAGTCCCCCTTGACGTTCACGATCTGCCGCAGCGTGTGCCGCACCGTGACCAGGTCGGCGGCGTCCGCCATCACCTGGTCGATCGGCTTGTACGCGGCCGGGATCTCGTCGAGGAACGCGTCGGTGTCGCGGTACTCGATGCCGACCATCGCCTGCCGGAGTTGCTCGTGTGTGAACGTGCGCCGGGCCGCAGACCGCGAGTACGACCGGCCCGCGCCGTGCGGCGAAGACTCGAGCGACGGCTTGTTGCCCCGCCCCTCGACCACGTACGACGCCGTGCCCATCGACCCCGGGATGAGCCCGGGCTGCCCGGACCTCGCCTGGATCGCACCCTTGCGGGACACCCAGACCGACTTGCCCCAGTGCTCCTCACGCTGGGTGAAGTTGTGGTGGCAGTTGATCCGCTCGAGCTCCTGCACCTCGCTGTCGACCACGCCCGCGAGCTGCCGGACGACGCGGTCCATCATCTCCTCGCGGTTGAGCAGGGCGAAGTGCTGCGCCCACCGCAGTTCGGCGATGTACCGGTCGAACTCCGCGGTGCCCTCCACCAGGTAGGCGAGGTCGGGGTCCGGCAACTCGATCCACCAGCGTTCCATGGCGTGTTTGGCGACCGCGATGTGACGCTGGGCGATCTTGTTGCCGACACCACGGGAGCCGGAGTGCAGGAACAGCCAGACCCGGCCGTCCTCGTCGAGCGAGACCTCGATGAAGTGGTTGCCCGAGCCGAGCGTGCCGAGCTGGTTCCGCCACTTGGCGAGCGCCCCGGCCGGGTCGAAGCCGGCCCGCTCGGCCCGGGCTTCGAGGTCGGCGATGCGCGGGGCGGCGGTCTCGACGATCGTCCGGTTCGACGCCCCGGCGGACACCGGGATCGCCCGTTCGATCGACTCCCGGAGCGACCGGAGGTCCGTCGGTAGGTCGGAGCGATGGAACCCGGTGCGCACCGCGATCATGCCGCAGCCGATGTCGACGCCCACCGCGGCGGGCATCACCGCGCCGAGGGTCGGGATGACCGACCCGACGGTGGCGCCGAGCCCGAGGTGCGCGTCCGGCATCAGCGCGAGGTGCGGGTAGACGAAGGGCATGTCCGCGGTCGTGCGGGCCTGCTGCTCGGTGCTCTCCTCGAGCATCGAGGCCCAGGAGAGCAAGCGGTTCGTGATCTTCTGCATGGTGGTGTCCCTGTCGGACGACGTCGGGGTGACGGTCCGCCCGTCCGGGCAGAACCGAGAAGCGTAGCGTGCCCACGAACACCTGCACGAGGGCACATCCGGGGTACGTGGCGTCCGCGGCACGTCGAGCGGTTCCGGGCACGATGGAGCCATGACCGAACGGACACGGGACACCCCCGACGCCACCGACAACGAGGAGCGCACCGACGGGTACGTCCCGCTCCGCTCCTACGGCGCGATCGGTGACGGCCGGACCGTGGCACTCATCGCCCGGGACGGCCGGATCGACTGGCTGCCGATCCCCGCGATGGACTCGCCACCGGTGTTCGCGAGCATCCTCGACGCCGAGCACGGTGGGCACGTCGCCCTCCGGCCGGTCGACGACGACGCCTCGGTCTCCCGGAAGTACATACCGGGGACGAACGTCCTGCTCTCCACCTGGACGACGTCCTCAGGACAGGCCACCGTGACGGACGCGATGGTGACGGGGGTCGCCGGTCGCCTGCCGTGGGCCGAGATCGGCCGCTGCGTGCAGGGCGTCGAGGGGTCCGTCGAGATGGAGTGGGCCGTCGTCCCGGGCACGCTGCTGAACACCGCCGAGCCGGAACGTCTCGACACCGTGAACGGCACCGTCATCGGGATCGACGGCATCACCATCGCGGTCGTCGAGCAGGGCTTCGAACCGGTGCACGACGACGGGCCGCGGTTCTCGGGACGCTTCCACACGACCGAGGGGTCGAAGCACATCCTGACGATCGTGGGCACGCACGACGAACCGATCTTCATGCCCGACCCGCAGCGCTCGATGGAGGGCATCGACCGCACGATCGAGAACTGGTCGACGTGGTCGACGGAGTTCTCCTACGACGGACCATGGTCCGAGGCCGTGCAGCGGAGCGCCCTCGCCTTGAAGCTGCTGATCTCCTCGCCGACCGGAGCGATCGCGGCGGCGCCGACCACGAGCCTCCCGGAGAACCGCGACGGCGGGAAGAACTGGGACTACCGGTTCGCCTGGGTCCGGGACCTCGCGTACACGGTCAACGCGCTCACGCGCTTCGGCCTGCGCGAGGAGACGCACGCGGCCGTCTCGTGGGTGATGCGGACCATCGCCGAACACGACGAGACGATGCCGATCTTCTACGGCCTGGACGGTTCGAAGAGCGACACGGTCGAGGAGCGTGACGTCCCGGGGTGGACCGGCATCGGACCCGTGACCATCGGCAACCGCGCCGGTGACCAGCTGCAGCTCGGCGTCTGGGGTGACGTCTTCGCGATCATGCGCCAGTACGTCAACGCCGGCAACGTGCTCGACCGGAAGACCGCGTCGGTGCTGCAGGACCTGGCCGACGACGCCTGCCACCGCTGGGTGGAACGGGACTCGGGCATGTGGGAACTCGAGGACGCGCAGCACTACGTCACGAGCAAGATCGGCTGCTGGCAGGCGCTCGACGCCGCGGTCGAGCTGCACGACGCCGGCATGATCGACGGCCCGCGGGACAAGTGGGTCGAGAACCGCGAGCTCATCGAGCAGTGGGTCGGCGAGCACGGATGGGACGAGGAGCTCGGCCACTACGTGATGTACCCGGGCTCGGACGCCCTGGACACCTCGATCCTGCTGCACGCGATGTCGACGTTCGACCGTGGGCCCCGGATGGAGTCGACGATCCGGGCGATCGAGGAGCAGCTGCAGCGCGGCCCACTCGTCTACCGGTACTCCGGCATCGAGGACGAGGAGTCGCCGTTCGTCGCGTGCTCGTTCTGGTTGGCCGCCGCGATGGCGTGCGTGGGCCGGCACGACGACGCGGAACACCTGATGGACGAGATGGTCGACCAGGCGAACGAGGTGGGTCTGTTCAGCGAGATGATCAGCGAGGACGGCGAGTTCATGGGCAACCTCCCGCAGGGGCTGTCGCACCTGGCGCTCATCCAGGCCGCGCTGACCATCGAGGAGGTCAGCCGACCGTGATCGCCACCAGGCCGGCGACCCCCACCAGGTAGAGCACGACGACGACGAACGAGTCGATGCCCATCCCGACGATCCGCCGCTGCGGCCGGAACACGAGCCCCACCGCGTAGACCAGGGTCAGCAGCGCCGCGAGCGCCGTCAGGTACACGTCGCTCGCGTTCGCCTGCGGCAGCACCGCCTTGCCCGAGAGCACGGTGGCGACGAGGAACAGCACCGGCAGGAAGGCGTTGCCGCCGAAGATGTCGGACACTGCCAGGTTGTCGTCGCCCTGCTTGACGGCCTGGAGGCCCGTGGAGATCTCCGGCAGGCTCGTCGCGAGGGCCAGGACGGTCGCCCCGAACAGCACGCCGGACAGTCCGATCTGACCCGAAGCCGCGTCGCCGGCCCGTTCGAGCACGACACCGGCGACGAGGGTCGCGAGGGCGGACACCGTGAAGACGACCACCGCCTTCCGGGTGCTCATCGCCGGTGTCGTGTCCTGCTTGCGAGTGCGGTGGCCGGATGCATGCGGGCTGGCGTCCGGCGCGTGCCCGCTCTCGTGCCACGGCAGTCCCGTGCCGGCTCGCTGCACGAGGAGGAGCCCGACGGCCCAGATGACGGCGATGAGCACGACGTCGGGGGTGAGCCGCGCGACGACGAGGTCCGGCGGGAGCTGGCTGCCCGCGATGACGACGGCCAGGACGGCGACGACGACGAGCGCCTCGAGCACCAGCGTCAACGAGGCGGCGCGGTAGGTGATCGGCTTGACGCCCTTCCCGCGCCTGCCGAACGCGTCGAGCACGGCGATGACGACGGTCTGGATCGCGATGCCGCCGAGGATGTTGCCCGCGGCGACCTCGATCGAGCCGGAGAGGCCGGCGCTGACGGTGATCGCGATCTCGGGGAGGTTCGTCGCCACGGCGAGGACGATGAGCCCGCCGAGCGCACTGCCGAGGTGCAGGCGGGCGTCGAGCACGTCGGTCGTCTTGGACAGCTGGATGCCGGCGATCCAGATCACGGCCGCACCGGCGACGAAGACGACGACGAGCAACCAGAGGGGCAGGGTATCCACGAGGGTGACGATGCACCCCGACGGCTGGGTCGTCCTCCGGTACGCGCCGGCTGGACGGCTTCGTCGGGGGTCCAGGGCATCATGGCCCGACGATGAACGACGTCGACGCCCGGATGGACCGCCTGCGGAAGGCCGCGCGGTACCGCTACCAGCAGCTCGTGGACAGCGAGGTCGAACGGGGTTCCCTCGACCCGGACGAGGTCCGTGCCGAGCGCGAGGAACGACAGCTGCTCAAGGCCGCCGACGTCGCCGCCCACGCCCGTGCCCGGATCGCGGAGGCCGAGCGCCGCGGGGTGTTCGAGGGCAATCCGTACCACGGCAAGCCGCTGCCGGGCCTCGACGGCCAGCACGACCCGGACTGGTGGATCAAGTCGAAGATCGAGCGTGAGGACATCCGCGGGATCGCGCCGCCGGCCCTCGCCCTGCGGACCGAGGACGCCGAGCTCGACGACCACCTGGACGCACTCTCAGTGGAGTCGGACGTCCGGGACGTCCTGGTGGACTTCAACGCGCGTGTGAAGGAGGCGCGTCGGCAACTCCTCGGCGGGCCGCCGGTGGTCACGCCGATGCGCGACGTCGACGCCGAGGTCGCGCGGTGGCGGGACCGACGGGAGGCCCGTGCCGCGGCCGCCGCGTCGGCTGCGGCCGCGCATGCGGCCGAGATCCGACCGTCCCGGTGGTGGCGCCGACGCGGGTGAGGTGATCCGGGCCTCCCGGCCGTCGCGCTGGGACCGGACGCGCGAGAACGCCGCCTCGCGGGTGCGGGGCGGCGTTGTCGTGGTGTGTCAGATCGGGGTGTTACTTGATCGTGCTCACTTGATCTGGGCGGTGATGGTGGCGGTGCCGACGAGCAGGCCGCCCGTGACGGCGTCGGTCTTGAAGGTGTCGTTGAGCAGCTTCGCGGCGTCGTCGGAGACGTGGACGGTGGTGCCGGTCAGG
>NZ_QKLI01000026.1:0-42975 GCF_003224255.1 Curtobacterium sp. MCBD17_030
AGATGTGTATAAGAGACAGCCTCCCCACCCCGTCCTCCCGACCCTTCCCCGCCGCGGCCGGTGATGTGTAGGGTGCCGACACTGCACGGATGCAGGACAGCGCGAGGGGGAACCATGCACGACACCACACGCGACCGACTGACGGCACTCGCCGCGGTCATCGCCGCACTCGTCCCGGCGCTCGCCGTCGTCGCCAGCTGGCTGCAACTCGCCCTCGCCTGGCCGGAGCAGTACGCGGTCGGCTTCCGCGCCGTCATGGGCATCGGCCTCGTCGCGGCGATCGTGGTGACGGTCCGGGCGCTCCGCAGTCGTGACCACGTCCTGCTCGCCTTCGCCCTGGCCGTGCTGGCCTACGCGCTCGCCGGACTCGTGCCCAGTGCCGTGTGGGCGGTCGGAACCGTGCTGTTCATCGCGGCCCGAGTGCTGCTGTTCGTCTTCGGGGTGCTGCTCGTCCTGCGCACCAGGCCCAGCACCACAGCAGACACCACCGCCGGCGCTGCGAGCGGTCCGTTGCACCGCGTCGCTGCCTGGGCTGTGCTGGTCGGCGCCGCGGTGTGGCTCGCGTGGACGGTCGTCGAGCCGGTCCTGTTCGGGTTCTGGATGCCGCCGCAGGACGCGCTGACCACCCTGTTCGCGGTCCCGCTGACCGGACTGTTCGTCGCGTGCGTCGGTGCCGAGCTGGTGTTCGCGCCGCCGCTCCTCCGCCCGGTCGGCGACGGTGCCCGGCGGTTGTGGGAGACGGCCGACGTCCGCTGACGTCGACCGCCCGAGCCCCGGCCGCAGGGCTGCGTGTGCTGACGAGCGCAGTGATCAGACGAGCGCGGCCGCGACCTCGGGTGACTCCTCCGGCACGGACCACGGACGCTGCGTCATCCCGCTGTCGCCCCGGACGGACACGATCGCGCCGGAGTCGTCGCGCGTGAACACGATGTCCTCGTCGATCGACCCGAACCGGTTGCCGGACGCCATCCGCAGCGTGTCCGCGTCGACGACCTCCAGGCGGACGGGCGACTCGGTCGGCACCGGCTGCGTCGGGTCGATCGCCAGCAGCCGCTCCCCCACGCGGGCGATGTCGGTGATCCCCTCGAAGGTGGTGAAGCGCCCGGTGTAGCGGTCGGTGTCGACGTCAGCCGGCACCGGCGCCCCGGGGGCGTGCTCGTCGGCGGCGGCATCGAGCAGGTGGACGATGCCGTAGGCCAGCATCGTCGCGGGACCCGTGGCGCTGCTCGTCAGCACCGACACGACCAACGAGGACGCGGGGTCGAACACCGACTGCGTGATCTGCCCGGGGAACCCGCCGGAGTGGCCACGGACCTCCCGGCCGTTGATCCGGTCGACGACGAACCCGGCGCCGTAACCGCGGGCGGCGGGGTCGCTGTCGAGCGCGCTCCACGCCTTCCGCTGGGCCAGCCGCTTGGCATGGTCGGAGAGCAGCGTGCCGCGGCCGGGCACGTGTGCCGAGAAGTACCGGACCAGGTCCGAGGCGGTGCCGTGGAACCCGGTGGCCGCGGCGAGCGCCCCCGTCGTCACGTGCGGAACGCGCTGCCGGGTGCGGGCGGTGTGCAGGCCGGTGTAGCCGATGACGTACTCGTCCTCCCGCGCCGGGTCGAACTCGGCGCCGGTGCCGGTGAGCCCGAGCGGCTCGGTGATCGCCGTGCGGACGTGGTCGGCGTAGCGGGTGCCGGTGACCGCCTCGATGACGAGGCCGAGCAGGCCGTAGCCCAGGTTCGAGTAGTTGAAGGCCGACCCGACGGGCACCTTCGCGCCGCCCGCGACGACGAGCGCGACGAGTTCCGCGGCGTCCGGGAACGGGTGTGCCAGCGCCCAGTGGTCGCCGTCGGCGCCGTCGCGGACGACTCCGGCGCCCATCTCCATGAGCTCGCGGACGGTGGCGTCGGCGATCGGTGAACCGGCCTCGACCAGGGCGGGGACGAACGTGCCGACGGTGTCGTCGAGGCGCAGGGCGCCCTGGTCGGCGAGCTGGAGCAGCGCCGTCGCGGTGAACGTCTTCGAGTGCGAGGCGATCCGGAACAGGTCGGAGGTGGTCAGGCGACGCCCGGCCTCGACGTCCGCGTAACCGAAGGCGTCGGCGAACAGTTCCTGCCCCTCGAACCCGACGGCGACCTGCACGCCGGGCAACCGCAGCTGCCACACCTTGTAGGCGATCCACTCCCGGACGTAGGGCAGGACGGACTCGTAGGCAGCGCGCTTCTCCATGCCGACCAGCCTGGCATGTGCCACGCTCGTCGGATGCGGCACACACCCTCTTTCCTGATGACCGAGGTCGACGAGGTCCGACGACTCGTCGACGGGAACCCCTGGGCGACGATCGTGTCGCACACGGCCACCGGGCTGGTGGCGTCGCACTACCCGTTCCTGCTCGAAGCGAGCGCTGACGACGAACTCGTCCTGGTGTCGCACGTCGGCCGTCCGGACGAGGTCGCGCACGAGCTCGGCCAGCACGAGGTCCTGGTCATCGTGCAGGGCCCACACGGCTACGTCTCCCCCGCCTGGTACCCGCCGGAGCAGTTCGTCCCGACCTGGAACCACACCACCGCGCATCTGTGGGGCACGCCGGAGATCCTGTCCGACGACGAGAACTTCCGCGTCCTCGGGGACCTCGTCGACCACTTCGAACGGGAGATGCCGTCCCCGGTGTCGCTCGACGTCGACCAGGACACCGCCCGCCGCATCGCCCGTGGCACCGTCGGCATCCGGCTGCGCGTCACCCGGTTCGACGCGCGCGCGAAGCTCAGTCAGAACAAGGCACCCGAGGTCGTCGACCGGGTGATCGAGGGTCTCCGCGCCGACGGGCCCTACGCGGCGCCGGCGCTGGCGGACGAGATGGAGCGCGTGCGCGCGCGTCGTGAGGACCTGGGCGACGCCGGACGGGAGGCGCTGTGACATCCGTCCTGCTCCGCACCGTCCGCCGTGTGGGCACGTCCGGCGCCCCCTCCGACGTCCTGGTCGTCAACGGACGGGTCGCCGCGATCGGACCGGCGGGGACGATCGACGTGCCCTCCGGCACCGAGGTCACCACCGAGGTCGTCGAGGCGGACGGCGCCTGGCTCGGACCGGGGCTCCGTGACCACCACGTGCACTTCGACCAGTGGGCACTCATGCGGCAGCGCATCGACGTGCAGGACTGCGCCTCCGCCGAGGAGACCGCCGACCGCCTCGCCGAGGCCGCCCGCACTGCGCTCCCGGACCGCGTCCTGGTCGGGCACGGCTACCGGGACGGACTCTGGCCGGCCCCGGCGCGACGCGAGTTGCTCGACCGAGCCGCCCCGGGCCTCCCGGTCGTCGTCGTCGCCGCGGACCTGCACGCCGTCTGGTGCAACACCCGCGCCCTCGCGCACTTCGCAGCGGCGCTCGGCCGTGCCCTGCCGGCGGGCGAGGACGGCGTCCTCCGCGAACAGGATGCCTTCGACGTCACCGGTGCGCTGTCCCGGGTGCCCGACGAACTGCTCGACGCCGCCGTCGAGGAAGCGGTCGACGCCGCCACCCGACGCGGGGTGACAGGCGTCGTCGACCTCGAGATGGTGTTCGGACTCGACCGATGGGCGCGCCGGATCGCCGCCGGCACGGGCGCCATCCGCGTGGCGTCCGGCGTCTACCCGGGCGAGCTCGACGGCGTGCTCGCCCGCGGCCTCCGCACCGGCGACGTCGTGGCGGGCACCCGCGGCCTGCTGACGATGGGGCCGTTCAAGGTGATCACCGACGGGTCCCTCGGCACCCGGACCGCCGCGACCTCGGACGGCGAAGGGCTGCTCACCTGGACGCCGGAGGACCTCGTCCCGGTCCTCCGCCGTGCCGTCGCCGCCGGACTCGTCCCCGCCGTCCACGCCATCGGCGACCGCGCCGTCACGCTGGCACTCGACGCGTTCGAGACCGTCGGCACCCGCGGCACCATCGAGCACGCCCAACTGCTGCAGCCCGACGACGTCCCACGGTTCGCGCGGCTCGGCGTCATCGCCTCCGTCCAGCCCGAGCACGCCATGGACGACCGCGACATCGCCGACCACCACTGGGCGGGCCGCACCGACCGCGCCTTCCCGTTCGCCGCACTCGAGCGAGCCGGAGCCCGGATGCAACTCGGATCGGACGCCCCCGTCGCACCACTCGACCCGTGGGTGGCGCTGGCCGCCGCCGTCGGCCGGGACCGCGACGGACGGGATCCGTGGCACCCGGAGCAGCGGATGTCGGCACTCGCCGCGTGGCGGGGCAGCACCGACGGCCGCGTCGGCGTGGCCGTCGGCGACGTGGCCGACCTGGTCCTCGTGCCGTCCGACCCGCTCACCGCCTCGTCGGCCGCACTCCGCACCATGCCGGTCCTGGCCACCGCCGTCGCCGGCCGCTGGACCCACCGGGCTCTGTGAGGCCTCGGAACGCAACGGTCGCGCCGTCGCGGAAGGCAGTATCCCTGCGGAGCGCCACCACCGTTGCGTGTTGCGGGAAGGCTACTTCTGGTCCTTCGGGCACCAGTAGAGCTTCCGACCGGCCATGTCGGCGACGCGGATCTCCGTCCCGCAGACCCGGCACGGCTCCCCCGCGCGGTGGTACACCCAGTGCCGGTCGGCGCGGGAGCGCATCGCCTTCTCGTACTCCGCGTCGGTCAGGCCGTCCATCGTCATCATCTGGCCGATACGGACGCCGTCGTGCAGGAGCTTCGACCAGTCCTGCCACAGCGCCTTCGCCTGCTTGACGGTGATCTTCTTCCCGGGCTTGTACGGGTCGATCCGCTGCCGGAACAGCAGCTCCGCCCGGTACACGTTGCCGATGCCGCTCACCACGGACTGGTCCATCAACAGCTGCCCGATCGCCACGTTGCGCTTCCGGACGTTGTCCACGAACGCCTTCTCGGCCTCGGGCCCGTCGTCGTTCATCGGGTCCGGGCCGAGCTTGTCGAGCGCACGCTGCACGCCGGCCGGGTCCTCGACCACACACGCCGTCGGCCCGCGGAGGTCTGCCACGGCGGTCTCGGTGAGGATCCGCACCCGCACCTGGCCGACCGGGTCCGGCGGGAACGCCTCGATCGGGTCCTCGACCTTCTCCTGCTCGGCCATCCGGTAGCGGGAGCGTCGCGGGGCACCGATGGACCGGAGCGAGTCCTCGCCGGCATCGTCCGGGACATGGGCGTCGGTGCCGGTCGTGGTGGTCTCGTCGGCGTCACCCGTGTCGTCGGTGACCGTGCCGCGCTGGTTCGTCTGGCCGATCCGCCCGTTCGCGCTCCGCATCGTCGCGTCGGTCGAGATCTCACCCGCGAAGTCCCAAGCGCCGTACAGGCCCAGGTGGACGCGGAGGAACAGGTCGCCCTCGAACTCGAGGAACATCTGCTTCGCCACGGCTCGTGCGGCGATCATCCTCCGGCCGTCGAGCTGCGCGGCTCCGGCAGCGAACCGCCCCTGCGGGCTCGAGACCTCGCAGACCTGGCCGACGAAGTGCAGCTCGAACTGGCGGGCGATGCGGTGGACGGAGTGACCCTCGGGCATTGCTCTTGTCTACTCGGCCCTACTGGTCGATCTGCTTGCCGGCGATGTGCCCCGTGGTCTCGTACTCGGCGAGCTGGGCGATCCGACGGGCGTGACGCTCCTCACCGGAGAACGGCTCGGCGATGAACAGGTCGACGAAACGGATGGCTTCGTCCTCGGTGTGCTGACGGGCACCGATCGAGATGACGTTGGCGTCGTTGTGCTGGCGGGCGAGGACCGCGGTCGACTCGTTCCACACCAGCGCCGCCCGGATGCCCTCGACCTTGTTCGCGGCGATCTGCTCGCCGTTGCCCGAACCGCCGAAGACGACGCCGAGGGCCTGGACCCCCGCGCGCTGGTCCTGCACCACGGCGTGCGCCGCGTTGATGCAGAACGAGGGGTAGTCGTCCAGCGGCTCGTACTCGGTCGGACCGTGGTCCACGACCTCGTGGCCGGCTTCGGTCAGGTGCCTGGCGAGGGTCTTGTTGAACTCGAGGCCGGCGTGGTCCGTTCCGAGGTGGATGCGCATGGACCGATCCTATTCCTGCACCCGCAGCGGGCCTCCCGTCTGCTCCGGCTGGGAGGCGCGGTGCCGGACCCGGGGCGGGCCTCCCGTCCGCTCCGGCCGGGAGGCGCGGTGCCGGACCCGGGGAGGGCCTCCCGTCAGCGCTGGCGGACCACCACGACGACGTACCGGCACGGCTCGGCGCCGGCGTTGCGGTAGACGACGTCGGCCGGTTCGCCGAGTTCGATCCGGTCCCCCGCACCGAGGCGCGTCGTGGTCGCACCCACCTGCAGTTCGAGGGCCCCGTCGACGACCCAGATGCAGTGCCGCAGGAAGGCGTACGCGCTGGCGGGGTAGGCCACCTCGCGACCGGCGGGCAGGCGCACCTCGGTCACGTCGGCGGGGAAGTCCGCGCTCGACAGGGGGCGGCGGCGGTACCCGGTCTCCGGGTCGGTCCACGAGTCGGCCGAGGCGGCACGCTGCACCCCGCGGGCCTCGTCCGGATCGCTGGTCCGGGGCACCTCGTGCTCGAGGGCCTCGTCGAGGAGCTGCGAGACGGTGAGCCCGAACGCGCCGGAGAGGCGGCCGAGGATCGTCGCGGTCGGGCTCGAGACACCCCGCTCGACGCGGTTGATCATGGCGCGGGAGACGCCGGACTCCTCGGCGAGTTCCGTGAGGCTCCAGCGGCGCTCGGTGCGGAGGCGCTGCAACCGCTCCCCCAGCCGGCGCTGGTCGGCGTCGTCCGGGTGATCGCTGTCCCCGCGCTCACTGTCCCCGCGCTCGCTGACCTTCCGCTCGTGGTCCGTCCGCTCCTGGTCTGTCCGCTCGTGGTCTGTGCGCTCGTGGTCCGTCCGCTCCCGGTCTGGGGTTGCATCGGTGCCCTCGGGCTCGTCTACGATGTGAGACATGGCGACAGCATATGCGACGGATGCGGTTCGGGTCCGCGACTGCACTCCCGCGGACCTCGACGTCGTGCACGCACTCCACGTCGACGCGGTCCTGCACTCGACGGCGATCTGGCAAGAGGTCCCGCACCCCCGCGCCTGGTTCGACACGTGGCTGGCAGAGCGGCAGGGCGACGGCTGGCCCGTCCTGGTCGCCGAGGTCGACGGGGTCGTCGCCGGGTACGCGACCTACTCGCAGTGGCGGCCCCACCAGGGCTACCGGCTCACCGTCGAGCACAGCGTCTACGTCGTCGAGTCGTTCCGCGGGCGGGGTGTCGCCTCGACGCTCATGCGCGCCCTCGTCGCCCGCGCCACCGAGGAGGGACGGCACGTGATGATCGCCGGCATCTGCAGCACCAACACGGGTTCGATCGCGCTCCACGAGCGACTCGGGTTCGCGACGGTCGCGGTCGTCCCGGAGGTCGGCCGCAAGTTCGACCGATGGCTCGACCTGACGCTGATGCGGTTGCCGCTGGCCTGATCTGGCCTGGTCTCGGCCGTGCTGCACCCCCGCACGGACATCGCGGCCCGTCAGAACGGGGCGCAGTGCAAGCGGCGGTGCGCGGACCGGGAGGCCCGTGGCGGGGCCGACCCACGCCTCCCGTCCGCCCCGCACCACGCGAGCCCGCGGGACCGCGACGGCATCGGATGTGCTGCGCCCCGCACCGACACCGCGCCCGTCAGGACGGGGCGCGGTGCACGCGGCCCGGCACGACCGTCGTGGTCGCGCCGGGGTCAGTCCTCGACCGTGTCGAAGACCGGACCGGTCGTGCGCGAGCGCTTGAGCTCGAAGAAGCCCGGGTAGCGGGCCGCGGCGACGACGCCGTCCCAGAGGTCGAGTGCCTGCTGGCCCTTCGGCGCCGGGGAGATGACCGGTCCGAAGAAGGCGACACCGTCGACGGCGATGACGGGCGTGCCGACGTCCTGGCCGACCCGCTCGATGCCGTCTCGGTGACTCTCACGCATCGCGACATCGGTCTCGTCGGTCCATGCGGCGTCGGCGAGGTCGGCCTCGAGGCCGAGCTGCTCGAGGACGGCCGGTACGACCTGCTGCGGGTCCTTCTGCTGGCGGTGGTGGATCTGCTCGCCGAGCGCGTCGTAGAGGCGCTTCACGACCTCCTGGCCGTGGCGGGCCTTCGCAGCCGTCACCAGGCGCGAGTACACCTGGTTCCGCTCCATCGCCTCGCGGTACTCCGCGGGCATGCCCTCGTTGTGCTCGTTGAGGACGAAGAGGCTCATCACGTTCCAGGTGACGTCGAGGTCGCGGTGCTGCTCGACCTCACCCACCCAGCGGCTCGTCATCCACGCCCAGGGGCAGGTCGGGTCGAACCAGAACTCCACAGCAGTCCGGGTCGCAGGGGTGTTCTCCACAGTGGTGTCAGTCACAGGTCGTGAGCGTACGCCCGCTCGCTAGGCTGGTCACGAGCCGTCCCGCCGGCGCACGACGCCGAGCGGGACCACCGACACGCGGACATCGATCGTCCGCGTCCGCAGCGAAGATGGAGCGTCCGTGCCCGGAGAGAACCTCACCAGAACCGAAGCCCAGGAACGTGCCGGCATCGTCAGTGTCCAGACGTACGACGTCGAACTCGACCTGACCCGCGGCGCCGAGAGCTTCGGCAGCACCACCCGTGTGCGCTTCACGGCCACGCCCGGCGCCAGCACGTTCATCGACGCCATCACGAAGACCGTGCACTCGGTCACCCTGAACGGCGTGGCGCTCGACGTCGCCGCCGTGAACGACGGCGTCCGCATCCAGCTCGCCGACCTGCAGGCGCAGAACGAGCTCGTCGTCGTCGCCGACGCGCTGTACACGAACACCGGCGAAGGCCTGCACCGCTTCGTGGACCCCGTCGACGACGAGGTCTACCTGTACGCGCAGTTCGAGGTCCCGGACAGCCGGCGCATGTTCGCCGTGTTCGAGCAGCCCGACCTCAAGGCCGAGTTCAGCTTCACCGTGACCGCACCGGCACGCTGGCAAGTCGTGTCGAACGCTCCCACGCCCGAGCCGCACGTCGACGGCGACCACGCCACGTGGACCTTCCCGCCCACGGCGAAGATCTCGAGCTACATCACCGCGCTCGTCGCCGGCCCGTACGAGGTCGTCCGCAGCGAGCTCACCAGCCGCGACGGCCGGACCATCCCGCTCGGGGTGTTCGCGCGGAAGTCGCTGGCCGAGTACCTCGACCCCGAGTACGTCTTCGACATCACCCGCAAGGGCTTCGCGTACTTCGAGGAGAAGTTCGACGTCGCCTACCCGTTCGAGAAGTACGACCAGCTCTTCGTGCCGGAGTTCAACGCCGGCGCGATGGAGAACGCGGGTGCCGTCACCTTCACCGAGACGTACGTGTTCCGCTCGAAGGTCACGGACGCCATCAAGGAGCGCCGGGTCGTCACGATCCTGCACGAACTCGCCCACATGTGGTTCGGCGACCTCGTCACCATGAAGTGGTGGAACGACCTGTGGCTCAACGAGTCGTTCGCCGAGTGGGCGTCGACCATCGCCACGGCCGAAGCCACCGAGTGGACCGAAGCGTGGACCACGTTCCAGGCGATGGAGAAGTCCTGGGCCTACCGCCAGGACCAGCTGCCCTCGACGCACCCGATCGTCGCGACGATCAACGACCTCGAAGACGTCCAGGTCAACTTCGACGGCATCACCTACGCGAAGGGTGGCTCGGTCCTCAAGCAGCTCGTCGCGTGGGTCGGTATCGATGCGTTCTTCGCGGGCGTCTCGGCCTACTTCAAGAAGCACCACCACTCCAACACCGAGCTGAAGGACCTGCTCGTCGAACTCGAGTCCACCAGCGGCCGTGACCTGTCCGAGTGGTCGAAGCTGTGGCTCGAGACCGCTGGCGTGAACACCCTCCGCCCGGAGATCCAGACCGACGCCGACGGTGTGATCACCTCGTTCGCCGTGCTGCAGGAAGCCCCGGCCGACCACCCGACGCTGCGACCGCACCGACTGGCGATCGGCGTCTATTCCTTCACGAACGACGCCTCGGCACCGTTCGGCGCCGACACCGCGTCGTCCGGCGGCAAGCTCGAGCGGGCCCACCGCGTCGAGATCGACGTCGACGGAGCCCGCACGGACGTGCCCGAACTCGTCGGCGTGCACCGCGGCGACCTCGTGTTGCTCAACGACGACGACCTGGCCTACGCCAAGATCCGTCTCGACGAGCAGTCCCGTCGCACTGCGATCGAGCACCTCGCCGCGATCGCGAATCCCCTCGCGCGTTCCATCGTCTGGGGTGCCGTCTGGGACGCCACACGCGACGCCGAGTCCCCCGCCAGCGACTACGTGTCGCTCGTGCTCGGCAACATCGCGACCGAGACCGAGTCCACGACGATCCGGACCACGCTGTCGCAGCTGTTGCTCACCGCGCGCAACTACGTCGCGCCGGCGAAGTCCGACAGCACCGTCCGTACCGTCGGTGACACCCTCTGGCAGCTCGCGTCGTCGGCCGAGTCCGGCTCCGACGCGCAGTTCCAGTTCGTGAAGTTCTTCGCGCAGATCCCCTCGACGCCCGAGCACGTGGCGACGCTCCAGGGGCTGCGTGACGGCTCGGTGACGCTGCAGGGGCTCGAGGTCGACACCGATCTCCGCTGGGAGCTGCTCGAGGGCCTCGTGCTCGCCGGCGCTGCGGGCAACGACGAGATCGACACCGAGCTCGCCGCCGACCGCACGGCCTCGGGTGAGCAGGCCGCCGCGCGTGCCCGGGCGACGATCCCCACGGCCGAGGGCAAGCTCGCCGCGTTCTCGTCGCTCGTCGACAGCGACGACGCGCCGAACGCGATCGTCCGTCAGACCACGATCGGGTTCCAGCACGTCAACTCCCCGGTCGTGCTCGAGGGCCTCGTGTCACGGTACTTCGACGTGATCACCCGCATCTGGGACGAGCGTAGCTACCACATCGCGGACACCGTCGTCACGGGGCTCTACCCCGCGCCGCTGGCGTCGACGGAGCTGCGCGACGCGGCCGTGGCGTGGCTCGAGGCACACCCGGAGACGCCGGCACTGCGCCGCATCGTCACCGAGAACCTCGCGGGCACCGAGCGGGCCCTCCGGGTCCAGGCAGCGGACGTCTGACCCTGATGTGACGAGCGGCGAGGCCTCGGCGTTCCTCCAGGGAGGCCGAGGCCTCGCCGCTTAGCATCGATCGGATCATGCTCTTGGCTGCAGACACCACCGACGTCTCGAAGTGGGCGTCGAACACGTTCACCCAGTTCGTCGACACCTGGCACGTCCCGATCACCATCGTCATCGTCCTGCTCGCGGCGGTGGTCCTCCGGCTCATCCTCCGCCGGACGATCAAGCAGGTCGTCGACCGCATCGTCAACGGCGTGAAGAAGCGGCAGGGTGCCGCGGACACGCAGGCGCTCGTCGCCTCACCGCTGCAGACGGCCCGGGTCGTCCAGCGCACCCGGACCCTCGGCAGCGTGCTCGAGAACCTGGCGACCGTCGTCGTCGCGGTCATCGCGTTCGCCATCATCATCTCGACGGTGTTCCCCACCGCCGCCGTCGGCATCGTCGGTGGCGCCTCGGTGGTCGCCGCCGGCCTGGCGGTCGGTGCCCAGAGCATCGTCCGCGACATCCTGTCCGGCATCTTCATGATCCTCGAGGACCAGGCCGGGGTGGGTGACGTCGTCGATACCGGGCAGGCGACCGGCGTCGTCGAGAGCGTCGGCCTACGCGTCATGCAGATCCGCGATGTCAACGGGATCCTCTGGTTCGTGCCGAACGGCCAGATCCTGCGCGTCGGCAACCTGTCCCAGGGGTGGTCCCGTGTCCTGGTGGACATCACCGTTCCCTACGACACCGACATCGACGCGGTGCAGGACGCCCTCCTGCACGCTGCCGTCACCATGTCGCAGGAGTCCCGGTGGCGTCAGCGCATCGTCGAGAAGCCCGAGATCTGGGGCCTGCAGTCGATCACGGACACCGGCATGGTGTTCCGCCTGGTCGTGAAGACCCGCGCCTCCGAGCTCGACGTCGTCGGCCGCGAGCTCCGCATCCGGCTCAAGCACAGCGTCGACGAACTCGGCGTCACCCTGCCCGCGATGGCGATGATCATGCCCGCCGGGTGGGAGAACGCCACCTCCGTGAACGGCCTGCGCCCGGTGCGGACCGCGCCGGTCCCGACACCCGCCCGGTCCCGCAGCGCACGACGGAACGTCTTCGGGCGGGCCATCCGCACCGGGGAAGAGCCCAGCACCGACCACGAGGACTCGCCATGACCGGACCGTCCCTGCCGATCGTGCCACCGGCCGGAGCCGCTGGTCGGCCCGACAGCAGCGCCCACGCAGACAGCAGCGGCCACGCCGACGGTGCCGGCGCGGTTCCGGCGCAGCCCGTCACGCTCCGTGTCGGACTCGGCGGCGCCGCGGCGAGCGGCTCGCTCTTCGACCGCATCGGCGGCGCCCCGACGTTCGACCGTCTGGTACGACGCTTCTACGAGGGAGTGCAGCACGACGAGGTCATCTGGCCGATGTACCCGGCCGACGACCTCGAGGGGGCGATCTGGCGGCTGTCGCAGTTCCTCCAGCAGTACTGGGGTGGACCGTCCACGTACAGCGAACAGCGCGGACACCCCCGCCTGCGGATGCGGCACAACCCGTTCCGCATCACGCCCGAGGCGCGCGAGCACTGGCTCCAGCACATGCACGACGCGGTGGAGTCGCTCGGACTCGCTCCGCTCGACGAGGCCGAGCTCTGGGGGTACCTGGACCGCGCGGCCCACGCGATGACGAACGCGTTCGACTGAGTCGGGGGGGGACGTTCGGCATCGTCCGACGTGCCGGATGACGGACGGGAGGCCCGTGGCGGATCCGCCACGGGCCTCCCGTCCGCCGTCCGGTCGCCCCCGCCCAGGCAGGTCAGTCGGGTGACCGCCGGGGTCGGGACTCGGGCCGGGATCGGGGCCAGGCGTCGCGTGTCGAGGCCGGCCGTCGGCGGTCGAGACCGGGCTAGGAGCTCAGCGTCCAGGCGCGCCGCTTGACGAGCACGTGCCCACGCGAGGTCGTGAGCCGACTCCACGGACCGGTCTCGAACAGGCGCACCGGTTCGGTGCCGAGGAACCCGAGGCTCTCGGCAGCGAATCCCGCGCCGGCAGGCAGGTGCTCGACGCCGGTGATCGGCCGACCCCACACCTCGGAGCGGACGCGTCGGACGATCGACTCCCCCGAGCTCGCCGGCACGGCAGCCGCGACCTCGTCGATCCCCTGCCGCGCCGCGCGGTGCAGGAGCTCCGCGGAGACGTCCGGCAGCGGGGCCCATCCACCGCGGGGCGGCGAGATCGCTGCCCACGTCACGGTGTGGACCTCGAGGGGCAACTCGACCTCGATCGGGGTGGCACGCGTCGGGTCGGCGCTGTCGGCCTGGTCGGCGTCCTGGGCCTCGGCGAGCAGCCGCAGGCGTTCCTGGAACGACCGCAGCGGCACGACGACGTCGATGTGCTCCGGCTGCGTCAGCGCGAAGGTCCGGAGGCCGAGGACGGTCGGCAGCTCGTCGAGCAGACCGAGCGGGTAGAGGATGGCGGTGTAGACCGCCAGGACGCCCGAGTCGGCGATGAGTCGGACCGACCCGTCCTCGATGCGAGCGGCCCGCCCGAGGTAGGTGCGGAGGTCACCGAGCGAGGCGGCGTCGGGAAGGGTGAACGAGCTGCTCATGTCGCCTCCGATCCTAGCCGCGACCGTCCGGAGACCCGCTGGTCGACCTCTCGGCGTCCTCTCGGCGTCCTTTTGGCACTCTCCGGGTTCGAGTGCTAAAACCGGATGCAGTTGAGTCACAGCGACTCAACCGACAACCATCCAGTGAAGGAGTTGATGTCAGATGGCCATGAACTTCGACCCGTTCCGCGAGCTCGACCGTCTCGCCGGGTCCCTCCTCGCCGGAGCAGGAGCGGGCCCACGCTCGATGCCGATGGACCTCTACCGCGCCGGTGACCACTACGTCATGGACGTGGACCTGCCCGGCGTCGATCCGGGCTCGGTCGACATCGACGTCGACGGTTCCGTGCTGACCATCCGGGCTGAACGGACCCTCGGCGCCCCCGACGGTGCACAGTGGCTCACGCGGGAGCGGCAGCCCGGTTCGTTCGTCCGGCAGCTCACGCTCGGCGACGGCCTGGACGTCGAACGGATCGCCGCGCACTACGACAACGGCGTGCTCAGCGTGACGATCCCCGTCCAGGAGTCGTCGAAGCCGCGCAAGATCGCCATCAGCACGGGTGACAGCACCGGGGCACTCGCCGTCGAACGCGCCGCGTCGAGCAGCTGACGCACCAGCCAGTCGACCGTGGGGTCGGTCCCATGAGGACCAACCCCACGGTCGACTCCCCGACACCCCTCACCCCGCGCTCGCCTGTCGATCCCCCACACGCCCATGCCACATCTGTTCAACGCCCTGTCGTCCGTCCTCGTCGTCGCCGGCCTGTTCGCCGCCCAGAGCCTCCGCCCAGGTCTCGGTCTGCTGCTCTCGCTGGCGGGATCGGTGATCGCCAACCAGCTCGTGTGGATCATCTCGCCGACAGCCTGGTCACACCTCGTCACTCCCTGGCTGGCCAGCGCCAGCGGGACGCTCGTCGCCGTGATCGTCTGGAGCGTGCTGAGGACATCCCCGCGCGTCCTCGACCTGCTCGGCGCGACTGCGACCGGAAGCGACTGAGGACACCCCGGTCAGGACCCCTGGACAGCACCTCTGGCACGCGCATGCAGTCTTCGTAGACTGATGGCGTGATCCGCGAACCCGACTTCCTCTCCACGCTGCGTCTCGAGGACACCGGAGCGAGCACCAGGGAGACGATCCTCACCGGAGCGAGTCACTGGTCGCCGGGCGGCCGGATCTTCGGAGGGCAGGTCCTGGCGCAGTGCATCGTCGCCGCGCAGGCCACCATCGAGGGCCGCGACATCCACTCCGTCCACGGCTACTTCCTCCGGCCGGGAGCGATCGACGTCCCGATCACGTTCGGCGTGGAGCGGATCCACGACGGCCGATCGTTCGCCACCCGCCGGGTCCAGGCGTACCAGAACGGCACACCGATCTTCTCGATGATCGCGTCGTTCCAGACGCCGGACGCCGGAGCCGAACACCAGGACCCGATGCCCCTCGACGTCCCCACGCCGGAGTCCCTGCCCTCCGCAGCCTCCGTGCTGGCGGGCATCGACCACCCGACCGCACAGGCGTGGGCGGAACGATCGATCGACATGCGACACGTCGACGGTCCGGTCTACGTGGGCGTCCAGGGCGCGCAGGTCGCACACCAGGCGGTCTGGTTCCGCGTCGAGCGTGACATGCCGGACGACCCCGCCCTGCACCGTGCCGTCCTCGCCTACGCGAGCGACCTGTCCCTCCTCGAACCGATCATGCGTCGGCACGGCATGGCCTGGGGCACGCCCGGCGTGAAGCTGGCGAGCCTCGACCACGCCATGTGGTGGCACCGTGACGGTCGCGCCGACGAGTGGGTGCTGTACGCGCAGGAGTCGCCGAGCGCCCAGGGTGGCCGGGGCCTCGCGCTGGGCCGGATGTTCTCCCACGACGGCCGCCTGCTGGCCACCGTCGCCCAGGAGGGCATGATGCGCGTTCCGACCGCCTGACGGAGTGTCGAGCTGACGCTGTGACGCTGTGCCGCAGTGTCAACCTGCGCGAGGACTGGCGTGTCCGGCGGCCCGACGCACTGACGAGCTGACGTGTCCGACGGGCCGAGGACTCGAGAGCCCGAAGAGCCTACCGCCGGCTACACGATCGAGCGATCGTCAGGGTCGCGAGAACGTCACCGGCGGTTCGACGTACTGCTGGCAAGCGGCCCGCTCGACGTCGGTGAGGCGTCGTGGGCGGTTCGTCTCCGCGTCGACGAGCACCAGCGTGGTCGTGGCCCGCGTGTAGAGCTCGGCGGGATCGTGCCCGATCGGCGACCACACCTCGTACGAGATGTCGAGGCTGGCCCCACCCATCCGCCCGATCCAGAGCTGGATGTCGAGCGGCCGACGGAAGTACGGCGTCGATGCGAGGTACTCGAGGCGCTGCGCCGCGATCACCGTCATCGTCCCCGAACCCGGGCGGCCGTCGATCACCGGCTCGGGCGCGGACCCCGACTCATCGATCTCGTCGGGGTCCGGCGCCCAGAACGCCAGCACGCGTGCTTCTTCGAGCAGCCGGAGCATCGCGGAGTTGTTCACGTGCCCGTAGGCGTCGATGTCACTCCACCGGATGCGGATCGGAGCGTGCAGGCGTGCCACCGGGACTAGTCCCGGGTGAGCTTGCGGTACGTCGCGCGGCCGGGCTTCGCAGCGTCGGCTCCGAGGCGCTCGATCTTGTTCTCTTCGTACGCCTCGAAGTTGCCCTCGAACCAGTACCAGATCGGCGTGCCGTCCTCGTTCAGGCCTTCCCAGGCGAGGATGTGCGTCGCGATGCGGTCGAGGAACCACCGGTCGTGGGTGATGACCACGGCGCAACCGGGGTACTCGAGCAGCGCGTTCTCGAGGCTGCCCAGCGTCTCGACGTCCAGGTCGTTCGTCGGCTCGTCGAGGAGCAGCAGGTTGCCGCCCTGCTTGAGCGTCAGCGCCAGGTTCAGACGGTTGCGCTCACCACCGGACAGGATGCCGGCACGCTTCTGCTGGTCCGGGCCCTTGAACCCGAACTGCGACACGTACGCACGAGACGGGATCTCGGTCTTACCGACCTGGATGTAGTCGAGTCCGTCGGACACGACCTCCCACAGGTTCTTGTTCGGGTCGATGCCACCACGGCTCTGGTCGACGTACGAGATGTCGACGGTGTCGCCGATCTTGAGCGTGCCGCCATCGAGCGGCTCGAGGCCGACGATCGTCTTGAAGAGCGTGGTCTTGCCGACACCGTTCGGGCCGATGACGCCGACGATGCCGTTGCGGGGCAGCGTGAACGACAGGTCGCCGATGATGACGCGCTCGCCGAACTGCTTGTGCAGTTTCTCGGCGTCGATGACCTGCGAGCCCAGACGCGGTCCGACGGGGATGACGATCTCCTCGAAGTCGAGCTTGCGCGTGCGCTCGGCCTCCGTGACCATCTCCTCGTAGCGCGCCAGACGCGCCTTTGACTTGGCCTGGCGCCCCTTCGTGTTGCTGCGGACCCAGTCGAGCTCGGACGTCAGGCGCTTGGCGAGCTTGGCGTCCTTCTTGCCCTGGACCTCGAGGCGGGCGCGCTTCTTCTCGAGGTAGGTCGAGTAGTTGCCCTCGTACGGGTAGAGGCGACCGCGGTCGACCTCGGCGATCCACTGGGCGACGTGGTCGAGGAAGTACCGGTCGTGGGTCACGGCCAGGACGGCACCGTGGTACTGCTGCAGGTGCTGCTCGAGCCACTGCACGCTCTCGGCGTCCAGGTGGTTGGTGGGCTCGTCGAGGAGCAGCAGGTCCGGCTTCTGGAGCAGGAGCTTGCACAGTGCCACGCGACGCTTCTCACCACCGGAGAGGTGCGTGACGAGCTCGTCCCCGGGCGGGCACTGGAGGGCGGCCATGGCCTGCTCGAGCTGCGAGTCGAGGTCCCACGCGTCAGCCGCGTCGATCTCTTCCTGCAGGGTGCCCATCTCGGCCAGGAGCGCGTCGAAGTCGGCATCCGGCTCCGCCATCAGCGCGGAGATCTCGTTGAAGCGCGCGAGCTTCCCGTGGATCTCGCCGACGCCTTCCTGGACGTTCTCGAGGACCGTCTTGGTCTCGTCGAGCTCCGGCTCCTGCATGAGGATGCCGACGGTGAAGCCCGGGGTCAGCTTCGCCTCGCCGTTCGAGGGCTGGTCGAGCCCCGCCATGATCTTCAGGATCGTCGACTTGCCCGCACCGTTCGGCCCGACGACGCCGATCTTGGCGCCGGGCAGGAACGACATCGTGACGTCGTCGAGGATCAGCTTGTCACCGACCGCCTTGCGGGCGCGGACCATCTGGTAGATGTACTCAGCCATATTGCTCCAAGTGTAGTGATGACACCGGTCACTCGTGGGCTCGGGTGCCGAGATCAGGCCGCATCGAGCCCGACCGGGTGGTCCGGCGGCTCGCCGGCGGGGGTCAGCATCGCGGCGAGGGAGTCGTCGGCGCCCTGGCGCTCGTCGGGGTGGGTGTCGTCCGGCACTGCCTCGACGGGTGGGTGCGCAGCGTCCGGGATGTCTTCGTGGACCTCGCCGGTGTCGTGGTCGACGCGTGGCGAGGAGCCGGGGGCGGCGGTCGCCTCGGTGACGTGGCGCGGCAGTCGCATCCAGTTGCTGATCCCCCAGGCGAGGTCGTGGCCGATCCCCTCGGCGTCGATCTCCACGCTCGTCCCGCCACGGCCGTCGCGCTCCCAGTTGCGGATGCGCACGCGTCCGGTGACGACCACCCGGTCCCCCTTGCTGAGCGATCGGTTGACGTTGGCGGCGAGGGAACGGAAAGCGGTGACGGTGTACCAGTTGGTCGGACCGTTGCCCCAGGTCGAGGTCTGGCGGTCCCAGCGGCGGGACGGTGAGGCGAGCCGGAGGCTCGTGATGGCGATGCCCGTCTCGGTGACGAGGTGGCGGGGTTCGGTGGCGACGATGCCGCAGACCGTGATCGTGTCGTTCATGGCTCGATCGTCGGACAGCGCGAGCCCCCGCCCGCTCGTGGCGCCGAGGATGTGGAGAGGAGGCGCCGATCACGCTCCCTGTGCAGGAAGGTGATCGGAGCCTCCCGTCCCGATCAGTGTGCGCGGAACTCGGGCCGGTCCGCGAGCGGACCCATCGCCTTGTGCACCGCGCCCTTGGCGGACTGGAGCGACGGGTACGTCCCGCCCGGGCCGCGTCGCCCGTACAGCTCCACACGGAACCCGTCGGCATCGCGGTGGATGGTGCCCACCGCTCCTGCCGGTCCGACGGCGACCCAGGTCCCCGTCGTCGCGTCCGCGTTCTGCAGCGTGTCGTTCGTCATCGTGCGACCACCTCCTCGTGGCCCCGACGCCCCGTCGTTCAGGACGCCAGGATGTACTGACTGTATGCCTTGCGGACCTTGTTGACCTTGGGCAGTGCGACGGCGAGGCAGTAGCCCTGCCCCGGGTTCTTCGCGAAGAAGTCCTGGTGGTACTCCTCCGCGCGGTGGAACTCGCCGAGCGGCTCGATGCTGGTGACGATCCCGCCGTCCCAGATGTCCGAGGCCCGCCTGATCGCCTGCTCGAACAGCGCACGCTGCTCGCCGTCCGCGGGGAACATGGCCGACCGGTACTGGGTACCGACGTCGGCACCCTGACGGTTCAGCTGGCGCGGGTCGTGGAGGGTGAAGAACACGTCGAGGACGACCTGCGCCGGCAGGACGGTCTCGTCGAAGGTGACGGCGACGGCCTCGGCATGGCCGGTCGTGCCGGTGCACACCTGCTCGTACGTCGGGTGCGGGTCACTCCCGCCGATGTAGCCGGACACGACGTCCTGCACGCCCTGCAGCGTGCGGTACACCGCGTCGAGGCACCAGAAACATCCACCTGCGAGCACGAACGTGGTCATGGTCAGGACCTGCCTTCCGAGGCTCGGGAGAGCCGTTGAGGGAACATTCCTCCACAACGCCGGGAGGCCCGTGCGTGTTCCCCAGGTCGGGCTGCGGCCGGCCGCGGTGTCGGTGGCCGAACGTACATTCGAGTCACACCCGCCGACCAGGAGGCCCACATGCAGACGACGACGGACGCCCGGCTCAGCATCCACTCGCCTCGACCGGTCGCGCGCTCCCGCGGCGATCTCCGGATCCTGGACGTACGCGACGACCTGAGCCGTGTCACGCGGGCGAACGGCGAGATCGTCGGGTACGTGGACCGGGTCGACGTCGCCGGGGACACCGCGTACCGCGCCCGTCGCTACATCGCGGCCGAACGCCGGTTCGTCGAACTCCCCAACGTCTGGGACGCGGACGACGCCGTCGACACCCTGCGCTGGTGATGATGTTCCACATCGGAATCAGATGCGATGGATGTGCGGTTCCTCCGCCTGTCATCCCCAGACCCTGACCGATCCCGACGTAGGGTGCGCGCATGCAGTGGTGGAACGACCTGAACGACTGGACCTCGTCGGACGACGGCTGGCGCGTGTTGTCGGGGGCGATCATCCCCTTCATCGCGATCGTCGTCGCGGGCATCGTCGCGGCACTGATCGGCCGCGGAGCGACGAAGCGCGTCGTCTCGCTGCAGGAGCGTGAAGCGAAGAACGCTGCCGTCGCCGGACTCATCTCGGCAGCGCGGAAGGCCGCCAACTGGGGTTCGCTCGGGCACGATGAGCGCGCCTACGCGGACCATCTCGCCGAGGACGCCGACATCCGACTCCGTCTGCTCCCCGTCACCGGCGCACCGACTGCCGCGAACTGGGCGCAGCACGAGATCGCGGACATCAAGAAGAACTCCTCGACCTTCAGCTTCCAGGCAGAGCAGTCGCTGACAGAGTTCCGTGACCGAATCCTCGAGTGGCAGGCTCGGCCCGGTCGCGCGCGCAAGCTCTTCAAGAGCGACCTCGAGCGCTGGAAGTTCGATTCCCCGGACCCCGACGCGGACCTCATCAAGCGCCAGCAGGACTGGAACGCCGACAAGGTCGACTCGGCCCGCACGCCGGAGCCGGCGCCCACTCCGACCACCACTTCGCTCCGCCCCGCCCAGCCGCCGGTCACGCCGGACGCCGGCGCTCGCGCCGGTTCGGCCGCCGGTACCGGTGACAGCTCGTACGGCTCCGACGCGACG
Source organism: Curtobacterium sp. MCBD17_030 (assembly GCF_003224255.1). Taxonomy (NCBI): domain Bacteria; kingdom Bacillati; phylum Actinomycetota; class Actinomycetes; order Micrococcales; family Microbacteriaceae; genus Curtobacterium; species Curtobacterium sp. MCBD17_030. The sequence continues at coordinate 20,602 of NZ_QKLI01000026.1, forward strand.
GTCCCGATCTCGGACAACGCGACGCGCCCCTACTCCGACGGGGAAACCACGCCTATCCGTCCGACCCTCGGCTCCCCTGCCTTCGGGTCGCCGAACCGCGGCTGGTCAGCCTCCCGAGAGCACGACACCGCCGACGCCGACCAAACCGACGCTGACAACGAGGACGCCGTGGACGACTTCCCCGTGAGTTCTCTCCGCCCCGGCTCCGCGGACCGTGCACCGGTGGTGCGCGACGAACGGAACGGTCGCAACGACCTCCCGGCGTCGTGGACCGCGCGCAGCTTCTCACACGACGACAACGAGCGTGACGACGGCCGCGGTGCCAGGAGCGACAGGACCGACGTGCCTGTCGGCGCTGCCGGCACCGCCAGCACGACGTCGATCCCGACGCGGATCGCCGATGCCCCCGCCGAGCCCGCTGACGCGAACGAGACGTCTGAGTCCCCGTACTCGAATCCCGTCAGCGCGAGCGAACTGCGTCGACGCGCTGTGGACGACGACGAGTGAACTGACACCGCCTGACGACGAAGGCCGCCATCCCCGAGGATGGCGGCCTTCGTCGTCGGTGCCCCCGGCAGGAATCGAACCCGCGGCACGGTGGGTAGAAACCACCTGCTCTATCCACTGAGCTACGGAGGCGGACGCCGACGATCTTATTCGGTGCGCGTGCTGAGCTGCCCGACGAACCGCTCGACCTCCCGCTGCGAGCGCAGGCGCACGATGCGCAGGTGCGGAGCGTCGTCAGCCAGCGAAGGCACCCGCTCCCGCATCTCGTTCCGCTTCGCGATGCCCCAGCGGAGGATGTGCTCCTTCCGGGTGAAGAACGTCCACAGCGGCGGTTCGACGTTGCCGTTCCACAACTCCGTACGGTGCAGGCGTCGTCGGACTGTCCGTCGGAGGAGGCGCAGGAACGCCACCGACCTCGGCAGGTCGAGCCAGACCAGGGTGTCCGCACGCTCGACCAGCAGATGCCGCACGCCTCGGTACTGCCACTCGCAGACCCAGCTCGGGGTCGCGGTCATCTCGTCCACCCGAGCTTCGAAGTCCGGCAGCACCGTCCATCCGGGCCCGTGGTACATCCCGTCGAGCTCCGTGTGCGGTGCGCCGATCGCCCGGGCGATCCGGCGCGCCGTCGTGGTCTTGCCGACGCCGGCCGTCCCCGCCACGAGGACCCGTCGTGGCGGAGGATCGAGGACGTCTTCGGCGTCGAGCATCTCTCCACCATAGGACAAGCCCCCGCCCGCCCCGCGGCGCGAGCGGGCGGAGTACCAGGGACCATCCGGGCGGACCCGGGTACTCCGCCCGCTCACGCGCCACGCACCTCCCGGCACCGTCCCATTCGCCCCGCCCCGCGCCCTCACCCTCGCCCTCGCCCTCGCCCTCGCCCAAGGCGAGCGGGCGGGCGGAAGACCCTGGACGCACCCAGGCAGACCCGGGTACTCCGCCCGCTCACGCGCCACGCGCCTCCCGGCCCCGCCCCGTCCATTGCCTGCGCCCGCGCTTCCGCCCGTCGCCCTCGCCCTCGCCCTCGCCGAGGCGAGGCGAGCGGGCGGAAGACCCGGGACGCACCCAAGCGGACCCGGGTACTCCGCCCGCCCGCGCGCCACTCCGCCCGCCCGCGCGCCAGCGCCGCTCGCATCGCCGCCCCGCCAGCCCGCGCGGCCCCCTTCCGGAACGGTTCGCCAGCCGTCTCCCTGCCGTTCCGCTCAGCGTCATCGCTGCTCCCTACGTTTCCCCTCATGAGCTCCACGCCCCGCGTCCTCGCGGTGATCCCGGCGAGAGCGGGCTCGAAGGGCATCCCCGGCAAGAACCTCCGCCAGGTCGCCGGTCGCACCCTCGTCGCCCGCGCCGTCAGGGCGGCACTCGCCGCAACCTCGGTGGACGAGGTCATCGTGAGCACCGACGGCGATGCGATCGCCGCCGAGGCAGTCGCAGCCGGAGCGCGGGTGGTGCGGCGGCTGGAGGGTCTCTCGGGAGACCAGGCCTCGTCGGAGTCCGCGCTCCTGCACGCCCTCGACGCGGTCGCGACCGGGCACGACGCGCCGGAGGTCCTCCTCTTCCTCCAGGCCACGTCGCCCTTCATCGACCCCGCCGATCTCGACCGGGCCGTCGCTCGCGTCCTCGACGGCGCCGCCGACTCGGTCCTCGCAGCCGCTCCCTCGCACGCGTTCCTCTGGCGCGTCGCCGAGGACGGCTCGGCCCTCGCCGTCAACCACGACGCCGCCACCCGCCCGCGCCGGCAGGACCGCGCGCCGGAGTACCGCGAGACCGGCGCGTTCTACGCCGTACGGGTCGTCGCCTTCCGGGAGGCCCGCCACCGCTTCGTCGGGCGCGTCGAGTTGGTGGTCGTCCCGGCCTCGACCGCGATCGACATCGACGAGCCGCATGACCTGGCCCTCGCGTCGGCCTTGGCTCCCCTCCTCGAGGTCACAGCCGCGGCCGATGCCGGAGCCGAAGCCGGTGCCGGTGCCGGTGCCGGTGCCGGTGCCGGTGCCGAGCCTGCGACCGAGGTCACACCCGCCGCCGCTGCGCGAGCGGGCGAGATGCCACGCCCCGAAACAGCCGCACCCGACGTTCCCGCCCGCTCGCGCAACAGAACCCACGCACCCGCACCCATCGACCCCCACCCCGCGCGGGCCTCCGCCGCGGAGAACGGAGCACCATGAGCGTCCGCATCGGCCTCTCCACCATCGGCGCGGGCAACCCCGCGTACCTCATCGGCGAGATCGGCCTGAACCACAACGGCGACGTCGAGATCGCCAAGCAGCTCATCGACATCGCCGCAGACGCCGGCATGCAGGCGGTGAAGTTTCAGAAGCGTACGCCGGAGATCTCGACGCCGGAGCACATGAAGTCGATGCCGCGCAGCACCCCGTGGGGCGACATGACCTACCTGGACTACCGCTACCGCGTGGAGTTCGACCGTGACCAGTACATCGAGATCGGCGACCACGCGACACTCCGCGGCCTCGACTGGTTCGCGTCGCCGTGGGACGAGCCCTCGGTGGCGTTCCTCGAGGACCTCAACGTCGTCGCGTACAAGATCGCTTCGGCGTCGGTGACGGACCTCGGGATGCTCGCCGTCGTCGCCGCGACCGGCAAGCCGGTGATCCTGTCGACCGGCATGTCGACGCTGGAGCAGATCGACCGCGCCGTCTCGACGCTCGGCACCGAGCGTCTGGTGCTCATGCACGCGACGTCGACGTACCCCCTCCCCGCCGACGAGGCGAACCTCCGCATGATCGAGACCCTCGCCACCCGGTACGCCTACGCGGGCGTGCCGGTCGGCTACTCGGGACACGAGCCGGGCCTCCAGATCTCCCTCGCGGCCGTCGCGCTCGGTGCGACGGCCGTCGAACGCCACATCACGCTCGACCGCACCATGTGGGGCTCGGACCACGCGGCGTCGCTCGAGCCGCACGGCCTCCGCACGCTGGTCCGGGACATCCGCATCATCGAGACCGCGATGGGCGACGGCGTCAAGCGCATCTTCCCCGGCGAGCAGGCCCCCCTCGCCAAGCTCCGTCGGGTGGGTGCGTGAGCGCTCCAGCGCACGACGCCGACGGGACCGGTGACGACCGGGAGGCTCGCCACCCCTCCACCACACCGCCTCACCGCCGACGGGTGGTCGGCCTGGTCGACACGGACTCGTTCGCGAAGTGGGGCGCGCACCTGCTCTCGGCGACGCCGGCGCACTGGTCGCTGGAGCTGCTGACGGTGGCGACGCCCCGGTCGGCGAGTCCGGCGCAACTGCGGGCGGCGTTCCGGGGCGTCGATGCTCGTCTCGGCCCGATCGACCTGGCTCCTCCCGGGCCGGTGGGCATGGACGAGGTGGTGGCGCGCCTCCGGGCCGGCCCACCGGACGCGGTCCTGGTGTCGTGCATCGGTCCGGTGGCCGAGGTCATCGTCGACCAGGTGCTGCGGTCGTTCCCCCGAGGGTCGGTCCCGCCGCGGCCGGTGCTGCTCAGCGGCCTGCCGGGCATCTCGTTCCCGGCGAAGTGGAAGGGCGTGTTCCTCCGGGCGCGCGCCGACCTGTTCGTGCTGCACAGTCACCGCGAGGTCCGGGAGTACCGGGCCCTGGCGACCGCCGGTGGGGTGGAGCCGTCGTTCGCCCTCGCGACGCTGCCGTTCGCCCGGGCTGTCGGTCCGACGCGCACCGGGGTGGTCCGCGACTCCGTGGTGTTCGCCGCGCAGCCGAGCGTGCCCGTCGCGGAGGAGGACCGTCGCCGCGTCATCGGATGGCTCGTCGACACGGCTCGGGCACACCCGGAGTGGCGTGTCGTGGTGAAGACCCGCGCAGCGGCCGGTGAGCAGCAGACGCACCGCGAGACCTTCCCCTACGCCGACCTGGTCCCCGTCGACGCCCCGTCGAACCTGGTGGTCGAGGCCGGTCCGATGTCCGCACACCTCGACCGGGCGGTGGCGCTCGTGACGATCAGCTCGACCGCGGTCCTCGAAGCCGCTGCCCGAGGAGTGCCGGCGCTGACGCTGACGGACTTCGGCACGTCCCGCTCCCTCATCAACGAGGTCTTCGTCGGCAGCGGGCTCGAGGGTACGGCCGACGACCTGGTGCACGGCCGGTTCGGGACGGTCCGCCCGGACTGGATGACGGACAACTACTTCCACCCGGCATCGGACGACGACTGGGCGGACCGTGCCGAGGAGTCGATGCGCCTCCGCGACGCCGGACTGCTCGTCGACCGACCCGCAGCTCGGCGGAGTCGCGGCGGCGCGTTGCGGCGGGCCTGGGAGCGGCGGAACGCGCTCGGCGACCACGACCGGTCGGTGACCGGCCGGGCGGCGGCGCTGATAGGGACACCGATCCGAGCGGTGAAGCGGTCGTGGCGGGCGCTCCGATCGGCGCTGCGTCCGGCGACGACGACGGTCCCGGCCCCCGTCACGACGGTGTCAGTCGAGCGCCTTCGCGACCGCGACGAGGAACTGGTCGCGGGTCGGGACGCCCGCTGAGCGGAAGACCTCGGACCCGTCGTCCTTCCTGACCAGGACGGTCGGGGTCGATCGGATCCCGAGCTCCTCGACGCGCTCGGGGTCGCTCGCGACGTCCCGTTCGGTGACGACGAGGCCCGGCACGAGTCGGGCGGCGTCACCGACGACGCGCCGGGCAGCGGCACACGGCGCGCAGAACGCGGACGTCCAGAGATCGACCTGCATGGTGTCGTGCAACGTCAGCCACGACCCGGGCACTCCCGATCGGGACGACAGTGCCCCCGGCCGTCCAGGACGACCGGGGGCACCATCGACGGCTGCTACTCGCGGTCGAACTCGCCGGAGCGGTCGCCGCGGTCCTGCAGGTCGTCGACCGGGTCGGACTCGTCCGGCGCGAAGGTGTAGTCGACCGAGATCTGGTCGAGGACCTGACGGGAGCCGGTGGCCTTGTAGGTGAAGGCGGTCTGGAGGCCCTCGACGTCCGCGAACACCGTCACCTCGTCGTCCAGCGCGTCGCTCGTGGCGGTGCGGGTGTCCGTGGTCCCGTCGAAGGGGCCCTCGTGGAAGATGGCGGTGAACTCGTCGCCCTCGTGGATGGTGATGTCGGTCATGGGTCCCTTCTACCAGGACAGGGGGCACCGCCGTCCAGCGCATCGTGAGCGCCCGGCGGACAGGAGCAGCTCGGCGGAGGCGTGTCGGGCCTCCTTGCCGAATCCATAGCCGTGCTATATAGTCCGGCTATGGAACGAACGCGGGAACAGACCATCGAGACCCTCCTCGTCTCCGTCAACCGGCTCATCCGGTCCGCGCTCCAGGCCACCGGGCACACCACGTCCACCGCCGTTTGGCGGACCCTCGGGATCCTCGAGACCGAGGAGTCCCTGCGACTCGGCGAACTCGCCAAGGCGTCGCGGGTGTCCCAGCCGACCATGACCCGCCTGGTCGCCGGCATGACCGCCGACGGACTCGTCTCGCGGACCGTCGACCCCGACGACTCGCGCGGCCAGCTCATCGAGATCACCGACGCCGGCCGCGAGCGACTCGTCGCGTGGCGAGCCGCACTCACCAGCACCGTCGGCCCCCTCTTCGAGGACCTCACCGACGACGACTGGGACATCCTGCACGAAGCATCGGCCCTCATCGCAGCGAGGACCAGAACGGAGACCACCGCGTGAACGCGCACGCACCCGCCGGCCAGTCCGGCACCGCCGGCTCGTCCGGTTCGATCCTGAAGCAGTCCTCCGCGGTGTGGGCCATCGCGTTCGCCTGCGTCGTCGCCTTCATGGGCATCGGCCTCGTCGACCCGATCCTCCCCGCCATCGCCGAGTCGCTCCGCGCCACGCCCGCGCAGACCGAGCTGCTCTTCACCAGCTACCTCGCCGTCACCGGCATCGCGATGTTCTTCACCAGCTGGGTGTCCAGCCGCATCGGCGCGAAGAAGACCCTGATGATCGGCCTCGCCCTCATCGTGCTGTTCTCGGTCCTCGCCGCCGTGTCGAACGACGTCTGGACGATCATCGGCTTCCGCGCCGGCTGGGGCCTCGGCAACGCGCTCTTCATCTCGACCGCGCTGGCCACGATCGTCGGCGCAGCGTCGGGCGGGACCGCGTCGGCGATCATCCTGTACGAGGCCGCGCTCGGCCTCGGCATCGCGGTCGGCCCCCTCGTCGGCGGCCTGCTCGGATCCGTCAGCTGGCGCGGACCGTTCTTCGGCGTCACCACGCTGATGGCCGTCGCGTTCATCGCGATCCTGGCGTTGCTGAAGTCCGGCTCGCTCGAGAAGCCCACCCCGACGAAGCTCTCCGCGCCGTTCCGTGCCCTCGGCCGACCGGCCCTGGCCGCCCTCGCCGCGACCGCCCTCTTCTACAACATCGGCTTCTTCGTGCTCCTCGCCTACACGCCGTTCCCGCTCGGCTTCGGGGCGCTCGGCATCGGGTTCACGTTCTTCGGCTGGGGCGTCGGACTCGCCATCACCTCGGTGTGGGTCGCCCCGATGCTCACGGCGCGGATGCGGCGCACCAGCGTCCTCAAGCTCGCGCTGCCGCTGCTCGCACTCGACCTGTTCGCCGCAGCCGTCGTCGTCCAGTCGCCGGCCGGGCTGATCGTCTGCGTCGTCATCGGCGGACTCGTGCTCGGTGTCCTCAACACCGTGCTCACCGAGTGCGTCATGGAGGCGACCGACCTGCCCCGCTCCGTCGCATCGAGCGCGTACTCCGCAGTCCGCTTCATCGGTGGAGCCATCGCCCCGCCCGTCGCGACGCTGCTCGCCGACGCGTACTCGCCGAGTGCCGCCTACGTCTTCGCGGGGGTGTCCGTCGCGGTCGCGTTCCTGGTCGTCGTGCTCACCACGAAGGTGCTGCGGCGCGTGGACGACGGGGAGGAGCCCGAGCGCGTCGAAGCCGAGGCGATCTCGGCCGGCGAGATGGCGTAGTTCCTGCTGCCGACGATGGCCGGGTCCGCGGTGCGGGCCCGGCCATCGGTGTCGGTGGCGGGCTGCTCGCGTTGCTGGCTGCTCTCGTTGCTGGCTGCTCTCGTGCTGGCTGCTCTCGTTGCTGGCGCTCACGCGGCTGTCGGTCGGGGCGCGCGGGCGGGCTCCGCTCGCGGCTACCGGTCGGGGTGGGGTGTGAGCGGCCTCGGCTCGCGCATGCCGCTCGCAGCGCGTGAGCGGGCGGAATGCCAGGGCGTGGCGCGCCAGCCACGTGGGATCCCGCCCACTCGCGGTGGCGCCGTGGTCGGGAGGCGCGTGACGCGACCTGCGGACTGGAGCGGGGCCTCCCGTCCGGCGAGGCTCGCTCGTCCACCCCGCGAGTGGGCGGAACACCAGGGTGCCGCGCGTCGGTCCGGTGGGATTCCTCCCGTTCGCGGTCAGGTGACGAGCGAGACGAACCTCCTGCGGCACGCCGCGTGGCGATCGGAAGGGAGCTGCTGGCTGGCGATCGGAAGGGAGCTGCTGGCTGGCGAGCGGGCGGAACACCACGGGCTCCAGCAGAAGATGACGGGGGAATATCCGCCTGCTCAACCTCGCCGACCCGGACGGGAGGCCGGCAGCGGTCCCGCGAGCCGGTTGCGGGCCTCCCGTGGCGACACCACGGCCGCGAGCGGGCAGAAGACCAGTCGTGCCGGCGACACCACGCCGGCACTCCGCCCGCTCGCGCTCACCCGCTCCCTCATCGGCATCCCGGCTCGCGGCTCCCGCTCGCCCCCGGCTCGCTGCCCCGCCCGACCGGCCGCGCGTGCGTTCGTCCGACCACTCGCCGCCAGCTGCCGGACCTCCGGTCCGCAGGGGGCCCGGGGCGTCGGCGCACGGAAGTAGGATCGCGGTATGTCTGCCGCGAATGACCGCCTCGTCTGGATCGACTGTGAGATGACGGGCCTCGACGTCGAGGTCGACGAGCTCGTGGAGGTCGCTGTGGTCATCACGGACTTCGACCTCAACCCCGTGCACCCCGGGTTCGACATCGTCATCAAGCCGGACCAGTCGGCACTCGACAACATGAACGACTTCGTCACGAAGATGCACACGACGTCGGGCCTCATCGACGAGATCCCGAACGGTGTGTCCCTCGCGGACGCCGAGTACCAGGTCCTCGAGTACATCCTCGCCCACGTCCCGACCGAGGGGTCCGCTCCCCTGGCCGGCAACACGATCGGCACGGACCGTGCGTTCCTGGCGAAGTACATGCCGCGGATCGACAACCACCTGCACTACCGGAGCGTCGACGTCTCGAGCATCAAGGAACTCTGCCGTCGCTGGTTCCCGCGCGTGTACTTCAACTCGCCCGAGAAGCACGGGGGGCACCGCGCCCTCGCCGACATCCTCGAGTCGATCCGTGAGCTCGAGTACTACCGCCGCGCCGGCTTCACCCCGGAGCCGGGCCCGGCGAGCGACGACGTGAAGGCCGTCGCGGCCGAGGTCGTGGCGAAGTGGGAGTCGCGCCTGGCCCCGCAGTCCAGCGCCGAACCGCAGCCGGAGCCGACCCCGCAGGCCGGCGAGTAGCGACGGTGGTCCGGGCAGGCGTCCGGATGTACTACAATCGAGTGGTTGCTCCGGCTCGCCGGATTGACTCATGGTGGGTATAGCTCAGCTGGTAGAGCGCCTGGTTGTGGTCCAGGAGGTCGCGGGTTCAAGCCCCGTTACTCACCCCAGTTCCGCGAAGGCCCCCGTCCGCAGGACGGGGGCCTTCGTCGTGCGGACGTCGTGTGGAGGGTCGTGCCGGCGTGTCCACGCCGACCAGGACACGTCCGGGCAGCTGTGCCACGATCCTCCCGTGATGGAGATGTCGACCGAGGCCTTCGAACAGCTCGTGACCGACGAGCTCGACCTCCTGCCCGACGACATGGTCGACGGGCTCGACAATGTCGTCTTCGTGGTCGAGGACGAGCCCGAAGACGGCTCCGACCTGTTCGGCGTCTACGACGGCGTCGCCCAGACCGAGCGCGGCCAGTACGGCTTCGGGGAGCTCCCGGACCGGATCGTCGTGTTCCGCAAGCAACACCTGCTCGAGTGCGACACCCTGGAGGACCTCAAAGACGAGGTGCACACCACGCTCGTGCACGAGATCGGTCACTTCTACGGCATCGACGACGAACGGCTGCACGAACTCGGCTGGGCGTAGCGCCGTCCCTACGACCGGAGCACCTCGTCGGCGAGGGTCTGCGGCATCTCGGCAGCGATGAACGCCTCCTCCTGCCGGGCCCACCGTTCCCACTGCCGCGCGAACGTCTCGCCGTCCCGGTCGAGTGCGCGGCGACGACGCTCGCCCTCCTCCGCGGTCAACCACACTCGGAAGGTCGCCAGCGGTGCCGACGCGCGGGACAACGCCCCGCACCCTTCGATGACGATCGGCGCGGCGGGGTCCACCGGAACCCAGTCCGCAGGCGCAGAAGTCGCCCAGTCCCACCGCCGGTACCCGGAGGGGGCCCCGAGCACGTCCCGAACGACGCTGTCGGCAGCAGCCTGGAGGCCGTCCCACCCCGGGTAGACATCGTCCAGATGGACGATGGTCGCGTCGAGTTCCGCCGCGAGAGCGTTCCCGAGCGTCGTCTTGCCGGTCCCCGAGCGTCCGTCCACGAGGACCACGAGACGGTCGTTCCGAGCCGTCCGGGAGGGGGCGTTCCGTGCCGTCCGGAAGGCCGACCGCGCGCGGGAAGCGAGCGCCCCCGTCGAGGCGATCCGGGCCTCCAGGCCGTCGGCGTCCGCTCCCGACGCAGCCGGTGCGTCGACGTCAGGCACGCCAGGTGCCCGCGAGGAGGGCAGCGACGACCGCGAACGCGCCGATGCCGACCAGGACCGCCACCATCGCCCACTCGGGACCGGCGAACCGGACTGGACGTGCCCAGGTGCGTCTGCCGGGCGCACCGAATCCGCGGGACTCCATGGCCACCGCGAGCGTTGTCGCTCGACGCAACGCGACCACGAGCAACCCGAATGCCATCGACAGGCCGCGACGCATGCGACCACTGTCCGCGACACCCCGGGCGCGCCGTGCCATCGCGAGCTGCCGCCAGTCGTCGCCGAGCAGGGTCATCATGCGGACAGCGGCCAGGGCACCGAGGACGAACCGAGCCGGAAGGTGGAGGATCTGCGCGAGCCCGTCCGCCAGGTCCGTGACGTCCGTCCTGATGAACAGGACGATGCCCGGCACGCCGACGGCGAGGACACGCAACATCGTCGCGAGCGCCAGCTGCAACGACCCGTCGGTGACGTGCGCGAAGGCCAAGTCGAACCAGACACGCCCGGACGGCTGCCCGTACAGGGCGATGCTCACGCCGGTCAACGGGACAGCGACCAGGACCGGGGACGTGCGCAGGAGGAGGGTGCGGACGGGGATGCGGAGCAACGGCAGGAGCGCGAGTTCGAGCAGCAGCGCGACCGTCGCGGACACCAGGTCGAGGCTGAGGACCAGCACGACACCCAGTGCGATCACCCCGAGCAGCGATGCCACCGGTTGCACGGAGGCAACTCCACGCCCGGGACGGACGGGAGGCTCGGCACCGGTCCGACCACTCAGTGCGGTCGACGGGGCGGTCACCGTGGTTCCCCCGTGGAAGTGACGACCGGCGCTGCCGGGATCAGGCCGTCCGCGTGGAGGACGACCTCGTCAGCGTCGAGCGCTCGGACGAGATCTCGATCGTGTGTCACCACGACGACGGCGGTCCCGGCATCGGCGAGGGCGCCGAGCTGCTCGACCACGGCACTCCAGGTGGCTCGGTCCTGACCGGAGGTCGGTTCGTCGAGCACGAGGACCGGCGGGCGTGTCGCGATCACCGCTGCGATCGCGAGCCGCCGTTGCTCACCGCCGGAGAGCGTGAAGGGGTTCGCGTCGCCCAGGTGGTCGAGCCGGAACCTGTCGAGCAGTTCGGTGACCCGCTCGTCGATCGCGGCAGCGGGCATCCCGAGCGCGGCCGGGCCGGCGACGAGTTCCTCGCGGACGGAGCGCGCGATGAACTGGTGTTCCGGGTCCTGGAAGACGGTACCGATCCGGGCGGCGAGCTCGCGGCTGGACCAGGAGTACGGAGCCGTTCCGGTCGGGGCGGTTCCGGTCGGCGCCGGGCTCGCTGTTCCGACCAGGACCGGGGTGGCCTCCAGCGTTCCGGCAGCGGGGCGGAGGAGCCCCGCGAGAGTGAGCCCGAGGGTGCTCTTGCCGACGCCGTTCGCCCCGGTGACGGCGAGCACCCGTCCGCTCCGGACCTCGAGGTCGATGTCGTGACCAACGTGGAGCGCCTGGTCGAAGCCGCGCCTGCGTCGTCTGCTGCTCCGGCTCGCGCTCCGACTGGTCGCCAGGCCGCGCGCGCGGAGCAGTGCGGTCCCGCCCGTCGTGGGGTGGGCCTCCTGTCCGGCCGCTCCCGCGCCGAGCGGGCGGAACACCACGGTCTCGGGGACTGCGTCCCCTGGCATTCCGCCCGCTCGCGCGGGACGTGGGGCTTCCGGCTCCCCCACGGCGCCGAGCGGGCGAGATCCCCCGGCGTCCGCGTCGCCCGACCCTGGCATTCCGCCCGCTCGCGCTGGCCGTGCGGCTTCCGGCCCGCCCGCGCCGCCGAGCGGGCGAGATCCCCCGGTGTCCGCATCGCCGGACCCTGGCATTCCGCGCGCTCGCGTAGCGCGGCGGAGGGCGACTCCGCGCGACGCTCCACCGGAGGACGCACCGCCACGGGGTGCACTCCGCGCCGAACCGACTGCGGGTTCGCTCCCCGGGATCCACACCCCGCCGCGCTCGAGCGCGTCCCCGTGGGCAGCGAGCACGACGTCGGGGGGGCCGTCGGCGGCGACTCCGCCCCCCGGCTCGAGCAACACGAGCCGGTCGACCAGGTCGAGCCACGTGCCGATGCGGTGCTCGACCACGAGCATCGTCGCTCCGGTGTCGTCGAGGAGCGCCCGGACAGCGTCGTGCACCTGGCCGACGCCCGCGGGGTCGAGGTTGGCGCTGGGTTCGTCGAGCACGAGGGCGCCCGGACGCATCGCGAGCACCCCGGCGAGCGCGAGCCGCTGCCGTTGCCCACCGGAGAGCTGCGTGGTGGACCGGCCGAGCGGGAGGTCGAGCCCGACGATGTCGAGCGCGTGCTGCACCCGCGGCCAGATCTCGTGGCGTGGGACGCCGAGGTTCTCGCAGCCGAACGCGACGTCGTCGCCGACCCGCGACATCACCGTGTGCGCTTCGGGGTCCTGCATGACGAGGCCGACGCGTCCTCGGACGGTCCGCGGGTCGGCACCGTCGATCAGGACGACACCCTCGACCGAGGCCGCGGTGTCGTCGCCGTCGTCGGGGTCGTCGGCGAGGACACCGACCGCAGCACGGAGGAGTGTCGACTTGCCGGCGCCGGACGGACCGACGACGGCGACGCGCTCGCCCGGGAGGATGTCGAGGTCGACGTTCCGGACGGCCCAGGTCTGCCGCTCGGGGTACCGCCATCCCCAGCCCTGGAACACGAGGTGCGCCGGACGGGCCGCCGACGACGCGCCGGATCCCGCGTCGGTCGTCACGCTGCGGAGGATCGTGGCCGGCGCCCGTGCTCCCGTCCGGCCGCGAAGGAGGAGAGCACCCCGGTCCGGGCGAGTGCGCGGACGAGCAGCCAGGACCCGATGCCCGCGATCACCACGCCGGAGATGATCGCGCAGATCACGTACGTCACCTGGAACGAGGCGGTCGCTCCCGCGTAGTACCGGAACGCGTCGTTCAGGCCGAGCGCGAGACCGGTCGCGGCTCCGGCGAGCATGACCACGGGCAGCTTCCACACCCGGTAGAGGAACAGCGCGAGGACGATCTCGGCGCCGACGCCCTGGACCAGCCCGGAGAGCAGTGTCCCCCAGCCCCACTGTGTGCCGAGCATGGCCTCGACCGATGCGGCGACGATCTCGCCGAAGAGCGCTGCACCCGGCTTGCGGACGACGATGGCGACGAGCGGTCCGGCGAGCAGCCAGACGCCGCCGACCAGTGCCTGCGAACCCGGGAGGACCAGGCCGAGACCCGCGCCGATCGGCTCGTAGGCGAAGTCCCAGAGCTTGAAGACGACGCCGACCGCGACCGCGAGGACCGCGGCGACGACGATGTCGACGACACGCCAGCGGAGCGAGCGCTTCGAGACGGGGCGTTCGATGGACGTTTCGGTAGGTGCGCCAGTGGACATCGCGATGACTCCTCCCTGCGCCGGCATGATCCGGATCAGGTTCGACGGTCGGAGCGCGGTTCGCTCCCTCTCAGCCCGCTCTGGCGGACTCCCGTGTGTGTCCCAGCAGTGTACCCATCGGACAGGAGGCCCGTGGTCCGTCACCACGAGCCTCCTGTCCGTCAGGTGGTCACTTCTTGAGCGCGCGGATGAGCTTGACGAGCACCTTGCCGGCGACCCAGATCACCGGGATGCTGATCGTGAGGAGCGAGATGACGTTCGGCTCGAAGGCGAGGTCCTGTCCGGGACGACGGACGTAGGCGCCGACGGGGAGCGAAACGGCACCGCCGCCGCCACCACCGGCCCCGTCTTCGTCGGCGTCCGAGCCGCCGCCGAAGCCGTACCAGTTGACGGAGACGGGGATCAGGGTGCTGTCCCCGACGTCCACCGGGTCGCCGTAGTTGGAGGCGACGCCGACGGGCCGCACCTTGTCTGCGATCTGCGTGACGATGTTGGTCATGGCGGCGACGCTACTCCGCGCGCACTGGCTGGCGGACGGGCCGTGACGAACTGTGGAGGAGTTCGACTCGACGTCCGTCCTGTGCAGGACTGAGCAGGCCTGTCCGACCAACGCTTGTGGAGGGCCGCAACGCTCCACAGTGCGCGTCCCGGGCCCGGACATCACAGGGGCCCGCCGATACGTTGGCCCAGTTCATCTCTTCTGGAGGCACGTTTGCACACCTGGCCCGGCAACCCCTACCCGCTCGGCGCGACCTACGACGGCAGCGGCACGAACTTCGCTGTGTTCAGCGAGGTCGCCGAAGGGGTCGAGCTCTGCCTGTTCGATGCCGACGGGACCGAAGAACGGGTCCGACTCGTCGAGGTCGACGCCCACGTGTGGCACGCCTACCTGCCCACCGTCGGCCCGGGCCAGGAGTACGGCTTCCGCGTCCACGCCCCGTACGACCCGACGAACGGCGTCCGCTCGAACCCGGCGAAGCTCCTCCTCGACCCGTACGCGAAGGCGACGAGCGGCGACATCGACTGGGACCAGTCCCTCTTCTCGTACACGTTCGGCGACCCGGACTCGACGAACGACGAAGACTCGGCTTCCCACATGGTCAAGGGCGTGGTCATCAACCCGTTCTTCGACTGGCAGGGCGACCGCGCACCCCGCATCCCGTACGGCGAGACCGTCATCTACGAGGCGCACGTCAAGGGCCTCACCGAGACGCACCCCGACGTACCCGAAGAGCAGCGCGGTACCTACGCTGGCGTCTCACACCCGGCCGTCATCGAGCACCTCAAGCGCTTGGGCGTGACGACGCTCGAGCTCATGCCGGTGCACCAGTTCGTGAACGACTCGACGCTGCAGGACAAGGGGCTGTCGAACTACTGGGGCTACAACACCATCGGGTTCTTCGCGCCGCACTCGCACTACTCGTCCTCGGGCGACGGCGGGCAGCAGGTGCAGGAGTTCAAGACGATGGTGCGCGAACTGCACCGTGCCGGTATAGAGGTCGTCATCGACGTCGTCTACAACCACACCGCCGAGGGCAACCACCTCGGCCCGACGCTGTCCTTCCGCGGTCTCGACAACGCGGCGTACTACCGCCTGATGGACGACGACAAGCGGTACTACATGGACGTGACGGGCACCGGCAACTCGCTCAACGTCGGGCACCCGCACTCGCTGCAGCTGATCATGGACTCCCTCCGCTACTGGGTGACCGAGATGCACGTCGACGGCTTCCGCTTCGACCTCGCCGCAGCCCTGGCCCGGGAGTTCTACGAGGTCGACCGGCTCTCCGCCTTCTTCGAACTGGTGCAGCAGGACCCGATCGTGTCGCAGGTGAAGCTCATCGCCGAGCCGTGGGACGTCGGCCCCGGCGGCTACCAGGTGGGCAACTTCCCGCCGCAGTGGTCGGAGTGGAACGGCAAGTACCGCGACACCGTGCGCGACTTCTGGCGGGGCGAGCCGTCCACCCTCGGCGAGTTCGCATCGCGCATCTCGGGATCCGCCGACCTGTACGAGCACGACGGCCGCACGCCCAAGGCGAGCATCAACTTCATCACCGCCCACGACGGCTTCACGCTGTACGACCTGGTGGCCTACAACGAGAAGCACAACGACGCCAACGGTGAGGACAACAACGACGGCGAGAGCCACAACCGCTCGTGGAACTCCGGCATCGAAGGCCCCACGGACGACCCGGAGGTCACCGCACTCCGACTGCAGCGCCGCCGCAACTTCATCGCCACGCTCCTGCTGAGTCAGGGTGTGCCGATGATCGCCCATGGCGACGAACTCGGCCGCACGCAGCAGGGCAACAACAACGTCTACGCGCAGGACTCCGAACTGAGCTGGATCGACTGGGCGACCGCCGACGACGAGCTCATCCAGTTCACCGCTGACGTCGTGAAGCTCCGGCACGACCACCCGACCTTCCGACGGACCCGGTACTTCAACGGTCGACCGGTGCGCCGTGGTGAGGGCGAACCGTTGCCCGACGTGGTCTGGCTGACCCCGGCCGGCGACGCCATGCAGCCCGAAGAGTGGGACTCCGGCTTCGGCAAGAGCGTCGGGATGTACCTGAACGGCGAGGGCATCCGCGGACGTGACGCCCGCGGGGAGCGCATCACCGACGTGGCCTTCCTGACGTACTTCAACGCGCACGACGGTGTCGTGACCTTCACGCTCCCCCCGGAGGAGTACTCGCCCGGGTGGACCGTCCGCATCGACACCGCTGAACCCGGAGCGCGGGACGAGGTCCTCGAAGCCGGGGACGCGCTCGACGTCCCCGCCCGCTCGATGATCGTCCTCCGTGCCGAGCCCGAGCACGAGATCCAGCGCACCCCGGTCGACACGGCGCACGAGGACGAGCCGGAGCACCCAGCAGCCACCCCGACGAACCCGGCCGGATCGGCCGCGCCGAGCGCGGTCGGGACGACCGGATCCGGGGCCGACACGGCGCCGGACGCGACGGCGCCGACGTCCGTGTCCGCCCGCCCCGACATCGATGACACCGCAGCTGCGCCCAGCGACGCCCCGGCTCCCGGGGCCCTCTCGCCCGACGGCGACGCACCCGCCGTCCCCCGTACCCAGACCGATCACGACACCATTGGGGACACCGAATGACCCGCCGAAACCCGACCTCCACATACCGTCTCCAGGTCACCGCCGAGTTCGACCTGAGGGCCGCGCAGGACGTCGTCGACTACGTCCGCGACCTCGGTGCCGACTGGCTCTACCTCTCCCCCGTGCTGCAGGCGGAGCCCGGCTCCGGTCACGGGTACGACGTCGTCGACCACACGCACGTCGACACCGAGCGTGGCGGCGACGACGCGCTCCGCGCCCTCGCCGAGGCAGCACACGCCGCGGGACTCGGCGTCCTCGTCGACGTCGTCCCGAACCACGTCGGCGTCGCGACCCCGGCCGTGAACCCGTGGTGGTGGTCGCTCCTCGAGCACGGCCAGGAGTCCCCCGTGGCCTGGGCGTTCGACATCGACTGGGCCGCCGGCTCGGGACGGATCCGCATCCCCGTGCTCGACGACCGGTTGCTCGATGCAGTCACCCTCGACGCCGGGAGCCCGGACGGCAAGGCCCCGCGGCTGCTCGTCGGTGAGACCGAGTACCCGACGGCTCCCGGCACCGTGCACGACGGTGACGACGTCGAGACCGTGCACGCCCGACAGCACTACGAGTTCGTCCACTGGAAGCGCGCCGACTCCGAGCTGAACTACAGACGGTTCTTCGCGGTCAACACGCTCGCCGCGATCCGTGTGGAGGAGCCCGAGGTGTTCGCCGCTTCGCATGGGGTCATCGGCTCCTGGTTCCGCGACGGCCTGGTCGACGGTCTGCGCATCGACCACCCGGACGGCCTCTACGACCCGGCGGGGTACCTCGACGACCTCGCCGACCTGACGGGCGGTGCGTACACGCTGGTGGAGAAGATCCTCGAGCCGGGCGAACTGCTGCCCTCGTCCTGGCCTGTGGACGGGACGACCGGTTACGACGCCCTCGGGTTCATCGACCGGGTGTTCGTCGACCCCGCCGGCGAAGCGCCCCTCACGGCGCTCGAGGACCGGTTGCGCGGCGAGCACGTGTCGTGGCAGGACCTGACGCACCGGACCCGTCGTGGGATCGCCGACGGCATCCTGAACAGTGAGGTCCGACGCTTGGCACGCCTCCTGGTCGTCGACCCGGCCGTGCAGGGCGATGCCACCTCCGTGTCCGCCTCTGGATCCGTCTCCGAGGACCGGATCGTCGATGCTGTCGCAGAGATCGTGGCGAGCTTCGAGGTCTACCGCACCTACCTGCCGGAGGGCATCCACCACTTGATCGAGGCACTCGAGGTCGCGGCGGAAGCCCGCCCCGACCTGGCCGACGTCATCGACCGCATCGCACCGGCACTGTGCGATGCGGACAACGCCGCCGCGATCCGCCTCCAACAGACCAGCGGCATGGTGATGGCCAAGGGCGTCGAGGACACCGCGTTCTACCGGACCTCGCGCCTGTCGTCCCTGAGCGAGGTCGGCGGCGACCCGAGCGTGTTCTCGGTCACCCTCGACGAGTTCCACGCCGCACAGCGCGAACGTCTCGCCAGCTGGCCGCATGCCATGACGACCCTGACGACGCACGACACGAAGCGCAGCGAGGACACCCGTGCTCGCATCGCTGTCCTCGCTGAACTCGGCGAGGAGTGGACGGCGACGTTCGACCGTCTCAACGCGCTCGCTCCGCTCGAGGACGGGGTGTTCGCCAACCTGCTCTGGCAGGCGATCGTCGGGGCCCGCCCGGCCTCACGCGAGCGTCTGCACGCCTACGCCGAGAAGGCGTCGCGAGAGGCCGGCAACAGCACGACGTGGACCGAGCCGAACGAGTCGTTCGAGCAGCAGATGCACGCGATCGTCGACGCCGCCTTCGACGACCCCGCGGTGGTCGCCGAGCTCGACGCGATCGACGAGCGGATCGACGCCGCCGGCTGGTCCAACGGTCTCGGGGCGAAGATCCTGCAGCTCACGGCGCCCGGCGTCCCGGACGTCTACCAGGGCACCGAGGCCTGGGACCGCTCGCTCGTCGACCCGGACAACCGTCGGCCCGTGGACTACGCCGAACGGCGGCACGTCCTCGCCTCGCTCGACGGTGCCGACGACGACGGCCCCGACGCGTTGCCCGGCATCGACCTGGGCGCCGCCGCGAAGACCCTCGTCACGAGCCGCGCACTCCGCGTCCGTCGCGACCACCCGGAGCTGTTCACCCGGTACGTCCCGCTCGACGCCACCGGCCCCGCAGCGGACCACGTGGTCGCCTTCGACCGCGGCGGGGTCGTGACGGTGGCCACGAGACTGCCCCTGGGCCTCCAGACCGTCGGCGGATGGGCGGACACGCTCCTGCACGTCGTGCCGGTGGAGCGCGTGGACCTGCTGACCGGGAGGCATCTCCCGGCTGACCGGGACCTCCTGCTCGACGAGATCCTCACCGACTTCCCCGTCGCACTGCTGGTGCCCGCGGACGTCGTCGACGGCGGTGGTCATGACGCCACGGACACGAGCACGTCCGACAGCACGAACCCCACCGCCGCGAACACCACCACCAGCAGCACCGAAGACAACGAGACCGACGCGCAGGCCGAGGTCGAGATCCTGGAGGGTCACGCATGACCAGTCCCGACCGCTACGGCGTCTGGGCCCCCGAGCCCGAGAACGTCCGCCTCGTCGTCGACGGCACCGAGTTCCCGCTCACCCGCGGGGACGACGGCTGGTGGACGACCGACGAGGTCCTCCCCGTCGTCGGAGCCCGGTACGGCTTCCGCATCGACGAGGATGAGTCCGTCCGGCCCGATCCGCGCAGCCGCTTCCAGCCCGAGGGCGTCCACGGGCCGTCCGAGGTCGTCGACCCGGCACGCTTCGCTTGGACGGACGACGCCTGGACCGGTCGACCGGTGCGGGGCGGTGTCATCTACGA
Source organism: Curtobacterium sp. MCBD17_030 (assembly GCF_003224255.1). Taxonomy (NCBI): domain Bacteria; kingdom Bacillati; phylum Actinomycetota; class Actinomycetes; order Micrococcales; family Microbacteriaceae; genus Curtobacterium; species Curtobacterium sp. MCBD17_030. Next base: position 40,121 of record NZ_QKLI01000026.1, read on the forward strand.
GATGCACGTCGGCACTTACACGCCAGAGGGCACCCTCGACGCCGCTGCCGCGAAGCTCGAGCACCTGGTCGAGCTCGGGGTCGAGTTCGTCGAGCTGCTGCCCGTGAACGGCGTCAACGGTGAGTGGAACTGGGGTTACGACGGGGTCGCGTGGTACGCCGTGCACGCTCCCTACGGCGGCCCGGATGCCTACGACCGCTTCGTCGACCGCGCCCACGCCCTCGGTCTCGGCGTCATCCAGGACGTCGTCTACAACCACCTCGGTCCGAGCGGGAACTACCTGCCGCTCTACGGCCCGTACCTCGTGCAGGGGCTGGCCAACACCTGGGGCGACTCCGTCAACGTCGAAGAGCCCGAGGTCCGCCGGTACGTCCTGGACAACGTCCGGATGTGGTTCCGCGACCACCACGTCGACGGTCTGCGACTCGACGCCGTGCACGCGATCCGTGACACGACGCGACCGCACATCCTCGCCGAGATGGCCAGCGAGACCGACGCGTTCTCGGCGTTCACCAGCAAGCCGCTGTCACTCATCGCGGAATCGGATCTCAACGACCCGATCATGTTCCGCCCGCGCGAAGCCTCCGGCTACGGGCTCGCCGGCCAGTGGTCGGACGACTTCCACCACGCCGTGCACGTCGCCGTCACCGGGGAGACGAACGGCTACTACGCCGACTTCGCCCCGCTGACCGCCCTGGCGAAGGTGCTCGACCAGGGTTTCTTCCACGACGGAACCTGGTCGTCCTTCCGCGGCAAGCGTCACGGTCGGCCGATCGACCGCGGCACGTCGCCGACGACCGCCCTCGTCGTGGCGAACCAGAACCACGACCAGATCGGCAACCGCGCCGCCGGTGACCGTCTCGCCGCAACCGTGTCGGACGAAGGTCTCGTCATCGCCGCAGCGCTCACGCTGCTCGGCCCGTTCACCCCGATGCTCTTCATGGGTGAGGAGTTCGCCGCCACGACCCCGTGGCAGTTCTTCACCTCGCACCCGGAGCCGGAACTCGGCAAGGTCACCGCCGAGGGCCGGATCAAGGAGTTCGCCGAGCACGGTTGGGACGAGTCCACGGTCCCCGACCCGCAGGACCCGACGACGTTCACCAACTCCAAGCTCGACTGGTCTGACGTCGAGTCCGAGCGTGGAGCACGGATCCTCAACGCCTACCGGGTGCTCGTCGCCCTCCGGCGCACCGACGAGGCGTTCGTCGACCACCGCTACGAGGCGAACGCCGTCCGCTTCAGCGAGGACGAGCGATGGCTCGTGCTGACCCGCGGGCTGCTCGGCCCGACGGCAGCACCGGTCCACGTCGTCGTCAACCTGTCCGACGACCCTGCGGAGGTTCCGCTCGTCGGTGCCACCGGCGAGGTGCTGTTCAGCTTCGGCGACGCCGACTTCGACACCGACGGCGTCCGTTTCACGGGCCGAGGGCTCGTGGTGGTGCGCTGACCAGTTCAGCCGGCTGACCCAGCTCAGCCCCGTGACGGACGGGAGGCCCGGTACCAGCTGGTACCGGGCCTCCCGTTCGTCACGCGGCGCGTTCCGCTCAGGCGGGACGCTGCGTCGGAGAGACGTTCTTCGAGGCGTCGCGCTCCGGGATGTCCCCGAGGGCCTCGTCGATGCGCGCCATCGTGTCGGCGTCGAGCTTCACGCCTGCTGCCTTCACGTTGTCCTCGACCTGTGACGGACGCGAGGCACCGACGATCGCCGAGGCGACGTTCTCGTTCTGCAGGGTCCAGGCGACGGCGAGCTGGGCGAGGGTGAGCCCGGCCTCGTCAGCGACCGGCTGGAGACGCTGGACCGCCTCGAGGACCTCGTCGCGCATGTACCGCTTGATCATGTCCGCGCCGCCCTTCTCGTCCGTGGCACGGGAGCCCTGGGGCAGCGGCTGGCCCGGCTTGTACTTGCCGGTGAGGACACCCTGCGCGATCGGCGAGAACACGATCTGCGACAGACCGAGCTGCTTCGACGCGGGGACGACCTCGCCCTCGATGACGCGCCACAGCATCGAGTACTGCGGCTGGTTCGAGATGAGCTGGAAGCCGAGCTCCTTCGCGAGGGCGGCACCGGCACGGATCTGCTCCGCGGACCACTCGCTGACGCCGATGTACAGCGCCTTGCCCTGACGCACCACGTCCGCGAAGGCGTGCATGGTCTCTTCGAGCGGGGTCTCGTAGTCGTAGCGGTGGGCCTGGTACAGGTCGACGTAATCGGTCTGCAGACGCTCGAGCGAGCCGTTGATCGACTCCATGATGTGCTTGCGGCTGAGGCCGACGTCGTTGTGCCCCATCGGGCCGGTCGGCCAGTAGACCTTCGTGAAGACCTCGAGGGACTGACGACGCTCACCCCTGAGCGCTTCGCCGAGGACGGTCTCGGCCGCGGTGTTGGCGTAGGTGTCCGCGGTGTCGAACGTGGTGATGCCGGCGTCGAGCGCTGCCCGCACGCACTGTGTGGCGACGTCGTTCTCGACCTGCGAGCCGTGCGTCAGCCAGTTGCCGTAGGTGATCTCGGAGATCTTGAGTCCGGAGTTGCCCAGGTACCTGAATTCCATGGGTCCGACGCTACTGGAGTGAGCGCGCACCCGGGAGGCCGTGGCAGTACCTGTGTGCAGTCGGCTCCTCCGCTCCTCCGTTCCTCCGTTTGTCCCTCGGTCGCGCGCTGACCCGGCGCCAGCACGAGCGGGTGGCGCGAGCGGGCGGCGCGAGCGGGCGGCGCGAGCGAGCGAAATGTCAGGCCCCCGGTGGCGCCCTCCCCGCGAGCGGGCGACATGCCAGGCCCCCGTGCCCCGTTACTTTCTTTGCGCCCTGGTCAGGAGTGATCCTTGAGGGGTGTTGGCCTGTCGGGCCCGGCATGATCC
>NZ_QKLI01000027.1:0-39486 GCF_003224255.1 Curtobacterium sp. MCBD17_030
AGATGTGTATAAGAGACAGGGGTCGGGGAGGTCGGCGAGGCCGCGCCCCGCTACGCCCGGACCCGCGCCAGGAACGTGCGGAGCGCCGGGTGCTGCGGGTCGTCGAGGACCGCCGCGGGAGCGCCCTGCTCGACGACCTCGCCACGGTGCAGGAACACGATCCGGTCGGCGACGTCCCGGGCGAAGTGCATCTCGTGCGTCGTCATGAGGATCGTCGAGCCCTGCTGCTTGAGTTCGGTGACGAGGTCGAGCACCTCGCCCACGAGCTGCGGGTCGAGCGCACTCGTGACCTCGTCGAGCAGGAGCAGCTCCGGGTCCGACGCGATGGCGCGGACGATCGCCACGCGCTGCTGCTGCCCGCCGGACAACCGGTCGGGGAACGCGCCGGCGAAGTCACCGAGTCCGATCCGGTCGAGCAGGCGGCGCGCGTTCGCCTCGGCCTCCGGACGGGAGGCCCGGTGCACCTTCCGCGAGGCCAGGGTCACGTTGTCGAGGACGCTCATGTGCGGGAACAGGTTGAACTGCTGGAAGACGACGCCGATCCGGGCACGTGTGGCGTCCACGTCGACGCGGGGGTCGGAGACGTCCTCACCCTGCAGGAGCACCTGGCCGTCGTCGATCCCCTCGAGCAGGTTCACGGTCTTCAGCAGCGTCGACTTGCCCGAGCCTGATGCCCCGATGACGCAGATCACCTCGTGGCGGTGCACGGACAGGTCGATCCCGCGCAGGACCTCCTGGTCGCCGAAGGACTTGCGGAGGCCCCGCAGTTCGAGGACGGGAGCGGTCTCGTCGGTCACACCGCGCCTCCGATCTGTTCGCGCTGCTGCTGCTTCCGGGCGATCGCGTCGGTGACCCGGATGAGCGGCAGGCTGATGAGGACGAAGAGCAGGCCGGCGACCAGGTAGGGCGTGAAGTTCGTCTGCTCCGCCTGGGCGATCTGCGCGCTGCGGACCGCGTCCACGGCACCGAGGATCGAGACGAGCCCGACGTCCTTCTGCATCGACACGAAGTCGTTCATCAGCGCGGGCGTGACCTTGCGGATCGCCTGCGGCAGCACGACCAACCGCAGCGTCTGGGCGTGGGACAGGCCGAGCGACCGGGCGGCCAGGCGCTGGGACGGGTGCACCGCCTCCATGCCGGCACGGAGCACCTCGGCGACGTACGACGAGTAGGTCAGCACGATCGCGATCGTGCCCCAGAACTCCGGCGCCAGGCGCGGGAAGACCCCGAGCCCGGGCAGGCCGAAGCCGACCAGGTAGAGCACGATGATGAGCGGCAGTCCGCGGAACAGGTCCGTGTAGCCGGTGGCGAGCATCCGCAACGGGAAGAACACCGGGTTCCGCAGACCACGGACGACCGCGAGCAGGGTGCCGAGGACGGCGACGCCGATGCTCGCGAAGAACAGGATCCGGACGTTCAGCCAGAGCCCGAGCAGGACGTCCGGCAGGGTCTCCCACGCCACCTGCGGGTCGAAGAAGGACTGCTGCACCGCCGCCCACCCGGGGGTGTTGACGACGCCGAACCAGACCAGCGCGACGACGACCAGCGTCGAGACGACGGAGACGGTGACCGATCGGCGACCACGCTGCCGACGGTAGAGCTGGCGTTCGCGCTCGACCTGGCTCGGCGCCGGCGAGATCAGCGGCGTGCCGGCGCCCGCGGGGGACGTCATGCCCGCGTCACTTCAGGACCGGGGTGTTCGTCTCGGAGGACAGCCACTTCGTCTGCAGGTCCTGCAGCGTGCCGGCGTCGTCGAGCGAGTCGAGCGCCTCGTCGACCTTGCTGGTGAGCTTCGAGCCCTTCGGCAGCACGATGCCGAACTGGTCGCCCTCGCCGTCGGCGGGGAACTGTGCCGACACGGTGCCGCCGTCGACCTGCGAGGCGGCGATGTAGAAGGCCGTCGGCAGGTCCGTGACGATGGCGTCGATCTGACCGGACTTGAGGGCGAGGACGGCGTCGTCGTTGGAGTTGAAGACCTGCGGCGTCACGCCGAGGACGTCCTTGACGCTCTGGATGCTCGTCGACCCGGCGGCCACGCCGATGGTGTCCTTCTTCAGGGCGGCGACGGTGGTGTCCCCGGCGGCGGCGGACGACTTCTTCGTCACGACCGCCTGCGTGGTCGTGTAGTACGCGGAGGACATGTCGACGGCCTTCTTGCGCTTTGCGTCGATCGAGAACTGCTGCAGGTTCAGGTCCCAGTCCTTCGCACCCGGTGCGATGGCGCTGTCGAAGGTGCTGCGCTTCCAGACCACGTCGCCCTTGCTGTAGCCCATCTCCTTCGCGACGGCGTACGCCAGGGCGGCCTCGAAGCCCTTGCCGGACTGCGGCTCGTCGTCCTCGACCCAGGGCGAGTACGCGGGCTGGCCGGTGGCGATCGTGAGCTTGCCGTCGGTGACGGTGCCGGCAGCGTTGTCACCACCGCCGGACGAGCAGCCGGCGAGGGCGGTCGCGGCGACGAGGGCCGTGGCGAGGGCGATGGTCAGGCGGAGGGGTCGGGTCACGGTCTGGCCTTCGTCAGGGGGGAACAGGGCAGGAACCGAGTGTACTGGCCGTGGGATACCAACGGCCGCTCGACGCGGTTCCTGCCCCGAACGTGATGCTCCGGCCTCAGCGGCGCCGCCGCGCGTTGATGGCAGCACCCGTGTAGATGTTGGCCAGGAACAGCGCCACACCGGCGGACAACCCGGTCACCCAGCCACCGGATGTCGTCGGCACGTTCATGGCGAACACACTGCAAGCCACCAACGACGCACTGACCGGGATCGCGACCGGCAGCCGGAGCAGGAACGGGATGGACACGCGGTGTCCACGACGCTCAGACACAGCGGGGTGCCCGTGACCCGTTGAACGGGTAGACACGCAGCGACTTGCTCCCACGTCGGACCCCGTTGGTCGCGACCGCGAAGGTCACCCCGGTGGCCAGGATCACCGTGGCTCGTCGGGATCGCATCATGGTCAGGTCCTTCCGTCAGAGCCGGCTCAACCACCGGCCCGACGAACGGAGAACTCAAGACCTCCGCATGGCAAGCATGATGTATCAGTCGGCGAGGGTGAAGTCGTCGAACGAGAACCCGGGCGACACCAGGCAGCTGAGGAGCACCTCGCCCTCGTGCGGGATCGTCCGCTGCCAGACACCGCCGCGGACGAACGCCTGTGCGTCGTTCACCCGGTCGCGCCCGGCATCCGGCCCGAGGGTGATCCGTGCGCCCGGCTCCGGCTGGTCCCCCGACCCGCCGAGTTCGAGCTCGACCGAGTCCGGCCCGTGCCACATCCAGATCTCGTCGCTCGTGACCCGGTGCCAGGCAGAGGCCTCGCCCGGGGGCAGGAGGAAGTGGATGAGCGTCGCCGCGGGTCGCTCCCCCGCCGCGGTCTGCACGGTCGCGGGCGAGGTCCACGTCCGGACGTACCAGCCGCCCTCGGGGTGCGGCTCCATGCCGAGCGCTCGCGCCCGCTGCGGGACGTCGAGCCACTCGATGAGCTCCCCCGAGACGGTGCGGCGGGCGACCATGCCGGGGCGGGGTGCGGTGTCGGTCATCGGGACTCCTTGCTGGGGGTGGTGGAGGGGCCCGGGGTGACCCGGGCAGAGTCGGCTGTCCGGACGACCCCGCGGATGACGGTCGCGGCGGCACGACCGGCTCCGTCCTCGACGAGTTCGGCGAGCGCGTCGGGCACCGTGCGGGAGTCGACGTCGAACACGGCCAGGTCGGCACGGGCACCGACCGCCAGGTGTCCGGTCCGGTCTGGTCCCACCGCCAGACCCATCGCGTGCGCCCCGCCGAGCGTCGCCGCCGCGAGCAGTCGCTCGTGCAGGTCCCGCCCGGAGTACCCCTGGGCGCGGGCGATGCGGTGCAGGGCGGTGACGTCGGCCATCGGGTCGAGGGATGGCGACGACGACAGGGAGTCAGTACCGACGGCGATCGGGCTGCCCTCCCGCAGGTAGTCCGCGACGGGCGGCGGATCGAGCCCGATGACGGCGTTCGACCGTGGGCAGAGCGCGACCGCGGTGCCGCGGGCCCGGAGCAGCGCCCGGTCGACCGCGGTCATGTAGACGCCGTGCGCGATGTGGCAGTCGGGGCCGAGCACGCCGAGCCGGTCGACGAACGAGGTCGCACTCGCCCCGAACCCGAGTGCCCGCATCGCCCGGAAGGACGGCACGTTCGCCAGGTGCCAGTCCGCGCCGTGGCCGACCCCGACGACGCCCTCGAACCCGGGGACCGGCTCGACGGCGGCGCGCTCCCCCTCGAACGCTGCTTCACCGAGGTGCAGGTGCAGACGGAGTCCCCGCTGCCGGACGATGTCGGGCAGTTCCAGGAGCGGCGCCACGTCGAGCGAGTAGGGCGCGTGCGGGGACAGCCCGGCGCCGGGGGTGGTCGGCATGCGTACGAGTTCGCCGAGCACCTGGTCGCGGCCGTGCTGCTGCCAGGCCGCGTTCTCCCAGTCCATCACCTCCCAGTAGGCGATGCCGCCGAGGCCGGCGTCCTGGAGGGCGCTCGCCGCTTCGAGGTCGGTGACGACGTCGGCGATGCTCGTCACACCGGCGGCGATGGACTGCACGGCACCGGCCGCGGCTTCGGCCCGCCAGTCGTGCGGCTCGGCGTAGACGGTGTTGAACGCGGACGCCCAGTCCTCGAATCCGAGGTACTGGGCTCGCCCAACACTGGCCATGCCGGTGTACTGCAGGTGTGCGTGCGCGTTGACGAGTCCGGGCAGCAGCGCCCCACGCCAGCGCCGCTCGGTGAACGGGGTGCCGTCGAGCTGGTCGACCACCCAGGACCGTTCACCGACGTGCAGGATCCGCCCGTCGCGCACGGCCACGGCCCCGTCGGCGATCGGCGGTGCGGTCATCGGCACGACGATCCGCGCCGAGTGCACGGTCGTCGTCGAGTCGGCCACGACCGGCGGGCCCACCCGCTGGTCGGTCACGCCGGGTCCCCGAACCGTCGGGTCCGGACGTCCGGCGCACGGTCCACGGGCTGCGCGGCGGGCCAGGTCGTGCCGACCGGGCTGCCGGGAGGCTCGACCACCGTCCCGAACGCGGCGAGCGCCGCGCGGGCGGTCACCGCGTCCACCTCGGGGTCGATCGGCACGACGGCCCGCTCGAGTTCGTCCCCGCGTTCGACGAGCATCCGCACGGCACCGAGCTGCGCCGCGAAGGACAGGTCCATGATCTCGATCGGGTTGCCCTCGGCAGCGGTGATGTTGATGCAGCCGCCGCCGTCGAGCAGCAGCACGTGCGCGCCGTCCGGCACGCTGACCCGCTCGACCTTCCGCCCGATCTGCGTCCGCACGGCTCCCGCGGCGACGGCGTCGTCGAGCGCGACCTCCTGGTCCACCCCGCCCGCGACCGCGACGACCGTTCCGGGAGCGCACGCTCGCAACACGGCGAGGCTGATCGTGTCCGGCACCCCGGAGGCGCTCATCACCAGGTCGGCGTCGCGCACGGCCTCGGTGAGCGGGGCCACGGCGTACCCGGCGAACAGGGCCTGCAACGCCCGGACCGGGTCGGGGTCCGCGACGGTGACCCGGAACCCGAGTGCGCGGAGCACCAGGGCGACCCCCTCGCCGACGTGACCGTACCCGGCGACGACGGCTGAGCCTCTCCCCACCGGCACGGCCGGCCGCACCGTCGTGTCGAGGCCGTCGAGCAGGTCGAGCGCGGCGAACACCGTCGACTGCCCGGTGCCGTACCGGTTGTCGAAGAACGTCTTGGTGCGGGCGTCGTTCACGGCGACGACCGGGATCCCGAGCTGGCCGCGCGACGCCATGACGCGCAGCGGGCGGAGGCCGCTCGTGGTCTCCTCGGCGGCCCCGAGCATCGTCGGCAGCAGGTCCGGTCGTTCCTGGTGCACCAGCCGGATGACGTGCGACCCGTCGTCGAGGAGCACGTGCGGGCGGGTGTCGAGCATCGCGAGCGCCAGGTCCCGCTGCTCCGACACGGACGCCGTGCTGCTCGCGTGCACCGGGATGCCGGTGCGGCGGAGGACGTCCGCGACGGCGTCGTCGGTCTCGTCCGCGTGGGCGTAGGCGACGACCTCGGCGCCCGCGTCCTGCAGGAGCAGGGCGAGCACCGCGGTCTTCGGCTCGAGGAACAGGCTGACACCGATGCGGGTGCCGCGGAGCACGCCGCCCTGCCGGAGGTCGTCGGCGACCGCACGCGAGACGGGCATGGAGCGGCGGGCCCAGCGGATGCGGGCCTCGGCGGCGGGGTCGTCCTCGGGGTCCCGGCCGGTGGAGACGAGGAACACGTCGTCCGAGGTCGTCGGCACGCCGAGCACGCCGGGTCGGGCGAGCGCGGTCGGGCCGAAGGCGTCCTCGTCGACCGCGGGTACGTGGCGGCCGGCGTCGATGACGAGCAGCGTCGAACGGCGCGGGCGGTCAGCGGTGGCCTGCTCGACGGCCGTGACCGACTCTTCCGGGGTGCCGAGGCACCAGAGCTGGTCCACGCCCGTCGCGTCGTCAGCAGGACGGGCGCCGAGCCCCGTCAGCAGGTCGTGCAGGACGGCCACGTCCCGCGGGTCACCGCCGACGATGCGGAAGCGCCGGGCCGCGAGGAGCATGTTCGTCACCCGGGCGGTGTGCCTGACGGCAGCGGAGGCCCAGGCCAGCACGGCCGGGTCGACGCGGGCTGTCGGGTCGGCGCGCGGCATGCGCCCATCGTAGGGCGCTGCGGGCCCCTCAGCGGAGCGGGTGCGGCGGCGGCGACCCGGCCCAGGCACCCAGCTCCGCGTACTGCCGGGCGTCGAGACGTCGGGCCTGCCGCCGGTAGTGCAGCAGCACGCCGACGAGCACGCCGACGCCGATGACGGACACGACGGCGAGCCCGGCGATGTACAGCGTCGTCACGACGCCGGCGAGCGACGACGGCACGTACCCGTTCTGCGCCGCCGAGAACGGCGTCCCGGTGAACACGAACGCCAGCAGGGTCGAGATCGTCGAGTTCGAGTCCCACAGCCCGTGCAGCACCGACACGACCACGTACGCGACGAGCACCGACCACGTCCACCGGAACTTCGGCCGCCCGTGCGCCACCCCGAACAGGACGGCCCCGAGGATCGCGGTCCAGAGGACGTGGCCGACCGGGGACAGCACGGCGCGGGCGACCTCGGTCTGCAACAGGGACGACAGGTCGATGCCGCGGGTGGTGATCGCGGCGTTGAAGGCGTAGCCGGCGGACTCGAACGCCGAGAACCCGGCCCCGACGGTCGCACCGAGGAGCGCCCCCTGCCGAGCGGTCTTCGGGCGGACCCGCCACCCGACGATGACGAGCAGCACGCCCTTGACCAGTTCTTCGACGAAGCCGACGAGCAGGTAGAGCCCGGCCCCCGGTCGCAGGTCGGACTCCAGCAGCGACGCCCCGAGCACCCCGAGGACCCCGCCGACGAAGAACGCGGTGATCAACTGCATGGTGCTGACCGTGCCGGTGACCCGTTCGATGACGAACAGCACCACCGTGAACGGCACCAGGAAGCTGCCGATCAGGATGATCGTCGGCACCAGGTTCGTGTTCTGGGTGGCGATGGTGACGATGATCGTCACCACCCACAGCAGGAACCCGCCGAGAAGGGTCTTCCACCACCAGCCGTGCCGGTGGTGCGGGTGTGCGACGACGTGCACATCGGTCTCGAGCGTCATGGACCCCATCGTGCTCCCGCGCACACGGAGCCGGTCACCGGGAATACGGAAGGCGCGGTGGACGTAGTGACCGACATGACTGACGAGACGTTCGACAAGGTGACCATGTTCGGCGCGGACTGGTGCCGCGACTGCCGTCGTTCGAAGGCGCTGCTCGACCGCCTGGGCGTGGACTACGAGTACGTCGACGTCGAGGCCGACCTCTCGGCGGCCGACCGTGCCGAGGCGGTCAGCGGCCGCAAGAACATCCCCGTCGTGGTCCTGCCGAACGGCAAGCACTTCGTCGAGCCGTCGGACGCGGAGTTGCAGGGCGAACTCGAGGCGTCCGGCGCGCTCTGACCCGGCCGGCGGCTTCCCTGGGAGGCCGCCGAGCCGAGCCCGTGTTGACTCGGGCCTCGGCCCTGAGCTCGGCGAACTGTCGCAGCATCGGACCGGCCGCAGAACAAGGAGAACAACATGGGTGTACTCGGCACCATCATCGGCCTCATCGTCGTCGGCCTCATCGCCGGCGCCATCGCACGGCTGGTCATCCCGGGTCGGCAGCACATGTCGATCCTGATGACCATCATCCTCGGCATCGTCGGTTCGTTCGTCGGCGGCTTGCTCGGCTTCCTGATCTTCCGCCATGACCTGGCGGACGGCTTCTTCCAGCCGTCCGGCCTCATCGGGTCGATCATCGGCGCGATCATCGTGGTGCTCATCTACACGCGCGTCGCAGGTCGCGGCAACCGGCGCTGACCAGCGGCACGCCGGCGCTGACGCACTGACCACACGACGGGAGGCCCGGTACCAACTGGTACCGGGCCTCCCGTCGTCATGTGCACCGGTAGTCCGGAACGCGCGCAGGCGCCGAGCGTACGGTCCACCACATGACTGACGCGAACGACACCCGTCGCCCGGAGCAGGACGTCGCACAGCTCGGCCTCGTCGTGGTCGGTGAAGCCGCCGCGCTCCAGTCCGGTGACGGAGCCGCGATGGACGCGAGCGAGGCGAACATCCGGGAGACCATCGACGAGCTCGTCGACGTGCCCCTGACCGACCGTCAGGAGGAGGTCATCGAGCGGCTCGCACAGGCCGGTGGCACACTGACGGCCGGACTCAGCGGCGCACTCGCCGCCCGGACCGGCAACAGCGTCGACGACGTCCTCGAGGGCGCTGCCCGGAGCATCCTCCGGCAGGAGCGCCTCGCCGAGGAGCGCGAGGACGCCGGCCCGCAGGACATCGGCCGACAAGACACCGGTCGCGACGACCAGGACGACCACCCGTCCGCCTGACGCCCGGACCGCCGATGGACGGACGGGAGGCCCGTCACCAGCTGGTGACGGGCCTCCCGTGTTTCCCCGGTCGTCTCCGCGACCGCGGCGCGAGGTCAGCGGCGCCACCACTCATCGAACGGTGTCGCCGGCACCTGACGCTTGTGCTCCGTGGCGCGGTAACGGGCCTCGATCGCCTCGGCGACCTCGACGGGGACGTCGTGGCCCTGCAGGTAGGCGTCGAGCTCGGCGTAGGTGAGGCCGAGGTTCGCCTCGTCCGTCTGGCCCGGCAGGTCGTCGAGCAGGTCGGCGGTCGGGGCCTTCTCGTACAGGCGGGCCGGTGCGCCGAGGTGCTCCAGCAGCTGGCGACCCTGGCTCTTCGTCAGGCCGGTCAGCGGGGTCAGGTCGACACCACCGTCGCCGTACTTCGTGAAGAAGCCGGTGACGGCCTCGGCGGCGTGGTCGGTGCCGACGACCAGGTAGCCGCGCTGCCCGGCCACGGCGTACTGCGCGACCATCCGCATCCGGGCCTTCACGTTGCCCTTGACGAAGTCACTCAGGGCGACACCGGCGTCCGCGGTGTCCTGGACGACCCCGTCGACTCCGTGCTCGATGTTGACGACGATGCCCGGGTCGGCGGCGATGAACTGCAGCGCGAGCTGGGCGTCGTCCTCGTCGGCCTGGACGCGGTACGGCATCCGGACGGTGGTGAACTCGGCAGCGTGTCCCTCGGCCCGGAGCGACTCGATGGCGAGCTGCGTCAGACGTCCGGCCAGGGTGGAGTCCTGCCCGCCACTGACGGCGAGGACGTAGCCCTTCGCGCCGGTGGTCAGCAGGTAGTCGCGCAGGAAGCCCACGCGCCGGGTGACCTCCTGCTCGGGGTCGATGGTCGGCTGGACGTTGAGGTCCGCGGCGATGGCGGCTTGGAGTTCTCGCACTCCCCCAGTATCCGCCCGCGCCACCGTGATCCGCACGGGTTCTCGGCACCTGCTCGTGAACGGCATCCGGCCACTACGGTGACCGTGACGACGGAGGTGCGACTGTGACGGACGGACGCCGCACCGGCCTGCTCGCGATCACAGTCACGTCGCTGCTCTGGGGCACCACCGGGACCGCGGCGACCTTCGCCCCGGACGTCGGCCCGTTGGCGATCGGGGCCGCGGCACTCGGGGTCGGCGGTCTGCTGCAGGCCGTGGTCGGCGCCCGGGTGCTGCATGGTGCGCGCACGCAGCTCCGGCACCGCCGCGGCCTCGTCATCGTCGGTGCCCTCGCGGTCGCCGTCTACCCGCTCGCGTTCTACAGCTCGATGCACACGGCTGGCGTGGCTGTCGGGTCGGTCGTGTCACTCGCGTCCGCGCCCCTGGCCTCCGGGGTGCTGGAACGCGTCGTCGACCGGCGCCCGCTCAGCCGGTGGTGGGTCCTCGCCGCCCTGCTCGGCGTCCTGGGCAGCGTGCTGCTCTGCCTCTCCGGACTCGACGACGCCGCGCGCCCGGCCGGGGCGACGGTCCTCGGGGTCCTGCTCGGGCTCGTGGCCGGTGCCGCGTACGCCGTGTACTCCTGGGTCGCACACCGCCTGATGGACGAGGGCGTCCCGCGGGCAGCGGCGATGGGCGCGGTGTTCGGCGGTGGCGGGCTGCTCCTCACGCCGGTCCTCGCCGTCACCGGGGCGCCGCTGCTGGCGACTCCGCAGGACCTCGCCGTCGGGGTGTACATGGCCCTCGTGCCGATGTTCCTCGGCTACCTGCTGTTCGGCTACGGCCTGACGACGGTCTCCGCGAGCACGGCGACGACGGTCACGCTCACCGAACCGGCCGTGGCCGCGGTGCTCGCCGTCCTGGTGGTCGGCGAACGGCTGACGGCGGTCGGCTGGGTCGGGCTCGGGGTCATCGCGGTCGTGCTCGTCGTGCTGGCGGTCGCCCCGACGAACGAGTCGGGCGACGCCGGGCGGCCGGTCGACCCGGGGTGGCCGCCGGTCGGTCGGCCCTGACCTGGCTGGCCGGGTCTCGCCCCGGGTGACCTGGCTGCCCGGGTCTCGCCTTGTGCGCTCAATGCTGCACGGAGAAGACGTTGCCGGCCGGGTCCGTGAACCAGGCGATGTCCGGCCCCATGTCGCGGGAACGCCCGCGGAGGACCTGGCGGTCGTCCGCCCACTGTCCGCCGTCGGTCGGCCGGACCCCGAGCGCCGCCAGGTCGTCGAGCACCGTGTCGATGTCGTCCACCACGAAGTTGAGCACCGTGAAGGTCGCCGGGGCGTGGTCGGGCTTGCCGTACAGCAGCACCGGGACGTCCGAGCCTGGCAACAGGAGCTGCATCATCTGGCCGGGGACGAGGACGCGGACGTCCACGCCGAGGACTCCGGCGTAGAAGGCCACGGCAGCGTCGACGTCGTCGACGCTGAAGCCGCTGTAGGCGCTGGTGGGTCGGAACACGGGGCCTCCTCGTTCGGGTGCAGCAAGTGTGCACCGACGACGGTCAGACCGCACCAGCCGAGGCGTGCGATTGCTCGACGGCACGGAACGCCGAGCACGACCGCGACAGCGGACAGCGGACAGCCCGAGAACCGGCTGACCCGACGGAGCACGGTCAGCGCGCCCCTCCGGAGGCGGTGCCGCGGAGATCCACCCGGAGGCCCTCCGGGGTCTCACGCGTTCGGCCGCGCACCCGGAACACGCGCTCCAGCAGGTCCGGTGTGAGCACGGTCCGCGGTGCCCCTGCCGCCGCCACACGTCCCTCCGACAGCACCACCACGTGGTCGCAGTAGCGAGCCGCCATGTCCAGGTCGTGGAGGACGACCACGACGGTGCGGGACCCGTCTCGGAGCAGGTCCAGGAGCTCGAACTGGTGGTGCACGTCGAGGTGGTTGAGGGGTTCGTCGAGGACGAGCACCTCAGGTTCCTGCGCGAAGGCCCGTGCGATCTGGACCCGCTGTCGTTCGCCGCCCGACAGTCCGTTCCAGCGGCGTTGCTCGGTCCCCGCCATGCCCACCGCTGCCAGTGCCTCCCGGCAGATCCGGTCGGAGTCCGTGTCAGGACCGCCCAGGCGTGAGCGGTACGGCAACCGACCGAGGCGCACCACGTCGAGCACCCGGTGGTCGATCTCGGTGTGCCCCTGCTGTTCGACGAAGGCGAGACGGCGGGCCACCGACCGGCGCGGCAGCGCGTGCAGGTCCGCCGCGTCGAGCAGGACCGCCCCGCTGTCCGGAGGCGTGACCCCGGCCAGGCACCGGGCGAGCGTCGACTTGCCCGACCCGTTCGGGCCCACGATCCCGGTGATCGACCCGCGCGGCGCGACCAGGTCGACCTCCGCCAGGAGTCGCACGCCGTGGACGGAGCGCCCCACTCGTCGCGCCACGAGCACACCGGGTTCGGACCCGGCCGCGCGCTGGCCGGGCTCGGACCCAACCGCGGTCATGCGCGCTGCCCTCGGCGGAGGACCACCAGGAACGTCGGCACGCCGATGAGCGCTGTGACGACACCGACCGGGATCTGGTGCGGTGCGAACGCGAGTCGCCCGGCCAGGTCCGCGACGACGAGGAACACTCCGCCGGCGAGGGCGGACACCGGCAGCAGGAGGCGGTGGCCGGGTCCGACGAGCATGCGGGCGGCGTGCGGGACCACGAGTCCGACGAAACCGATCGCCCCGACGGCGGCGACGACCGCGGCGGTCGTCGCCGCTGCGCCGACGAGCACGACGACCCGCAGGAGCCGGACGTCGATGCCGAGGGCCACGGCGGCGTCGTGCCCGAAGACGAACGCGTCCAGCGCCGGCGCGACGGCGACGAACACGGCGGTCGCGACCGCGACCACCACGGCGCAGACCACCACCGAGGACCACCGCGCCGCCGCGAGGGACCCGAGCAGCCAGTACGTGATGCCGCGCGTCGCGTCCGCGTCACCCCAGGCCGTGACGACGAGGGAGGTCACGGCGGCGAACAACTGCCCGACGACGACGCCGGTCAACACGACCCGGCTGGTGCTCGCGGTGTCCCGTCCCATCAACGCGAACACCAGCGCGAACGAGACGAGCCCACCGACCAGCGCGCCGCCGGCCAAGGTGACGGATCCCGCACCGAGACCGAGCACCAGGACGAGGACCGCCCCCGTCGACGCACCGGACGAGATCCCGAGCAGGTAGGGCTCCGCGAGCACGTTACGGGTCACGGCCTGCAACACGCAGCCGCACACCGCGAGTCCCGCACCCGCCGAGGCCGCGAGCAGGACCCTCGGTAGTCGCAGTTGCCACACCACGGAGTCCGCGAGCCGGGGCAGCGGGGTGACCGGCAGACCGAGGTGGGTGCCGATCGACCGCACCGTGTCCACCCAGGTGATCGAGCCTCCGGCCAGTGCCACGCCCGCGACGACGACCACGACGAGCACGGCCATGAGCACCGGCACGACCACGGCACCGCGGAGCGCGGTCGGGCTCACCGGCGGGCGAGCACGACGAAGTCGTCGAGGTACTGCCACACCGGACCGACCTCGGTGAAGCCGGCGACCTCGAGTGCCGCGACGTGGAAGCCGAGGCTGAGTTCGGGGTTCGGTGGTCGGTGCTCGAACCGGCGCTCCCGCTCGGCGGCGAGCCGGCCGTACCGGTCGACCGCGGTGACCTCCGCGAACCACTGGTCCCAGTCGAGCGCGCCCGCCGCCCGGTCGGCCTGCTGGGTGCGCTCGTCGTCGAGTGCGCTGAGCTCGGCGAACAGCGTGCGGCCGTCGAGGTGACGGAGGTGGTCGGCGTTCAGCACCACACCACCCGGCGGCACGATCGACCCGAGGTCGTTGTAGACACGGCCGAGGACGTCCGACGGCAACCAGTGCAGGGCAGTCGAGCTGAGGACCGCGTCGGGGGTCGCGCCGTCCAGGCCCGCCGTCCAGTCGCGGTCCCAGAGGTCGGCGTCGACGAAGCGCACCGGCTGCCCGGCGAGCGCCGTCCGCCCGAGTTCGAGGAGCACCGGGTCGTGGTCGAGCGCGATGCAGGTGATGTCCGGCCGCCGGGCGACGACCCGCTGGCTGATCGAGCCGGGTCCACTCGCCAGGTCGAGGACGATGCCACCCTGCGGCACGACGTGGTCGACGACGTCGAGCATGATCGCGAAGCGTTGCTCGCGGTTGGCGATGTAGGCGGCCTGCTGGGCATCCCAGGCCGCGAGGAGGCCGAGCGCCTGCTCGGTCTCGGCAGGGGTGGGCGTGGTGGTCGTGGTCATCGTCGGTCCTCCG
Organism: Curtobacterium sp. MCBD17_030; assembly: GCF_003224255.1. Taxonomy (NCBI): domain Bacteria; kingdom Bacillati; phylum Actinomycetota; class Actinomycetes; order Micrococcales; family Microbacteriaceae; genus Curtobacterium; species Curtobacterium sp. MCBD17_030. The sequence goes on from NZ_QKLI01000027.1 coordinate 14,099, forward strand.
AGTACTCGGTCAGGGCGGTGGAGACGGTCTCCAGGGCGTCGATGCTCCGCACCGAGGGGTCGAGTTCCGTCGCCGGGACGGCGATCAGGTGGTCGTCACGGACGGCGCTGAGGTCCTTCGTGACGGCGTCGGACCGGAGCTGGTCGATCTTGTCGTCGGCGCTGTCGCCGGGCAGACCGCGGGACAGGTCGGCGACGACGATGACGTCCGGGTCGCGCTGCGCGATCTCGTCCCAGCTGGTCTCGCTCCACTGCGCATCCAGGTCGTCGAAGGCGTTGATCGCGCCCGCCACACGGCCGATGGTGTCGGCGAGCCCGTTCGCACCGGCCACCACCGGCGCCCCGTTGACCGAGGAGTAGAGCCAGACGACGGACGGTGCCCCCGTGTCCGAGGCTGCTGCCGTCACCCGCTCGAGGGTGTCCCGCTGCTCGGCGACGAGGTCGCGGCCCCGCTGCTCGACGTCGAAGACCCGAGCGATGTCGGTGACCTCGTCGAGGATCGCGTCGAAGCCGACCTCGTCGGGGACGAGCGCCGGGTCCTCGCAGTCGTTCGCGGACAGGTAGGCCGGGACGCCGAGGTCGATGAGTTCCTGACGACTCCCGGCAGCGTCGGACGCGAACGCAGAGGCGCGCATCGAGTAGACGAAGTCGGGGTTCGCCTCGCGGAGCTGCTCGGTGCTCGGGTACTGCTCGGCGAGCACCGGCACGTCGTCGTAGGCCGATCGCCACTCTGGGGCCACGGCGTCGGTGAGGTAGCTGGTCCCCACCATCCGGTCCTGCAGGCCGAGCGCCAGCATGACCTCGGTCGCGCCCTGCTCCAGGGTCACCGCCCGTTCGGGAGGCGCGGGAACGGTCAGCTGCATGCCACAGCTCGTCAGCGTGGAACCGGCCGACGGGGTCGTGGACGACCGACCGGACGCGGAGGAGTTCGCACACCCGGTGAGGGCGAGCGCCGCGACGACCACCGCTGTAGTGATAATGGTTTTCATGATCGTGACGCTAGAGGGAGACGGATCGGTCCGCCAAATCGCCCCGAGCGCGACGGCCGGTCTCAGCCTTGGCGCCCCTTGCCGCGCGGGTTCAGCTTGTTGATGACGAAGGTGCGACCGCGGCGGCGGACGACCTGCGCACCGGGCAGCTTCTTCAGGGACTTGAGTGAGTTCCGGACCTTCATGACGACTCCTTTTGATAATGGTTCTCACTAGAATAGTCGCCATGGACCGTTCCACGGAAGCCCGAGACACCGCCCGCCCACCAGCCCCGGCCCTCCGGGTCGCCCTCGTCAGCGGACTGGACCCGACGGAACGCGCCCGGGTCTCCCGGATGATCGCGGGAGTGCCGGCCGAGGACACCCCGACCAGCGACATCACGGACGAGACCGAGGACAGCGGGGAGTTCGCCCTCGTCCTCGCGGAGCGTGTGCTCGCAGCCGCTCATGCCGGCGCCACCGGCCGAACCGTCATCGAGCTCGATGCGGAGGCGGACGTGATGGAAGTGGGCTTCGTGCTCGAGGCCGAACTCGAGGGCCGACGCAACGAGGGCCCGCCGGCAGAACTACACGACCTCGTGACCGTGGCGCGGGTCCGAGACGTCCACCGCTGGTTGCTGTCGGCGGCGCCGGCCCCCGCCGTCGACTTCGTCACCGCCGAGTCCCTGGCGTCACAGATCGAGTTCGCCACGGTCGTCGTGCTCGCCGACGCAGCGGACGTGTCCCCGGAGCAGCTCCACAGCACCGTCGGCCTGGTGCAGCGCCTCAACCCGGACGCCGCCGTGGTCACGTCCGTCGCGACGGCGCGGCAGTCGACAGGATGGCCTGGAGGCCGGGGATGCGCCCGCCGCATCGGGCGGCGGATGGGGTGGACTCGAGCCCTCGCCGAGCCCGACCTCCCGGCAGCGTCCTGGAACGGGGTCGACGTCCTCGTGTTCCGGGACCCCCGACCGTTCCACCCGGACCGCCTGTTCGACGCGGTGCGGCATCGACTCGTCCCCGACCAGGTCGGCCGTGTCGCGCGATCGCGCGGGTTGGTCCAGCTCGCCACCCGCCCGGACCACCACGGCTCCTGGCGCAGCGCCGGCGACACGGTGTCCCTCGACCCCACGGGCATCGCGAGTTGGGATCCGGATGCGCCGGTCGGCCAGGAGATGGTCTTCTTCGGCGAGCACCTCGACCGCGAGGAGATCATCGCCGCCCTGCACGCATGCCTGCTCACGGACGACGAACTCCTCGCCGGCCCGACCATCTGGAGGCGGTACGGCGACCCGTTCCCGGCATGGCCACTCCACCACGACCACTGACGACCGCACCTGCACTCATCCGTGCACATGACGGAACCGGTCGAGCGGTCAGCCTTCGTGTCAGCTTCTGAGCGAACTTGTCAGCGCTGATCGGCCGACTCGAGCAGTTCAGGTGAGGAAGAAGGAGCAATCACAACTGTCAGTTCTTGACGGGCCGTGCAGCCCCGTCCTCTGTCGGGCCCGTCGCATTGCTCGTTGCGGGTGGCGTCGAACACCGCTGCGAGGGGCGGCTCCCGTCGCCAGCTCCACGTTCCACCTCGGCATGGCCATCGTCGGGAACCGCGGCCGCGCCAGAGATGGGCCCGCTGGCACCAGAACTCGCCGCGCAGTAGCAGACGAGGTTCCGCTGATGTCGCTGGGAAGCTCAGCGGGCAGACCCGAACGGCCATCGCATTCCGTCATGGAACTGCCCGTCATGAAAAGGCGGAGCCAATGCCCCCTACCCGTCAGGAGTCAACCGAACCTGCTCCAGCTTCGGTGGTCGCTCTCCGCCTGGCATGGACGGATCCTCCCTCTCAGTGCCCGTGCATCGGACGGGAGCAGGCCCAGGTCAGTGAGCTTCGGCGGACGCTGCCTTCCGGTCGTGCATCGTGCCAGGCATCGTCGGAGCACTTGTCTGCAGTCTGCTGGTCGTCCCGCTGTCTTCGGACGCTTCGCGATGGGGCGCAGCGATCGCTTTCGGGGCGGTGAGCGTGGGAACAGGCATCATCGCGTTCTTCTGGATCGCGATGATCCTCGCTGCTCAAGGAGCGACGACGCCGTTCCTGGTCGTCCTTGCCCCGCTCGGCCTGGGAGTGCTCGTGTTCGGCCTCTCCCTACTCGTCCAGACGAGGATCGCCCAGTAGACGATCGCGAGCTCGACTAGTTCGAGGCTGCAGATTGCATCGCAAGTGTTTTCCGGAAGGCATCCGCGGTCCCTTCCACCAGGTCGGCGGGGTCGCTGGCCAGGATCCGACCGCTGTAGTAGCAGGCGACCGCGAGTTGCCCTGCAATGGTGGCAACGTCAACGGGGGCGTTCTGCATGATGAGCGCCTTCGTGAACTCGTTCGCGATGTACTGGTGCTTGACCGCTTCGCGCGCCCGCAGCTCCTCGTGCGCGTCGAGAAGCATTGTGTGCCGCCGGTACGTGGCAAGGTCCGAGATCGCTTGTGCGCAGAGTTGGAGGACAAGCGGTTCGAGCGCGCTCAGGGCGTCTCCGAGGGTTTGCACGGGTGACGCGGGGTCCCAAAGAGCGGATGCAACGGTAGTGATCGCGTCGAACATGGCCTGCTCTTTGGCGAAGACGACTTCCGTCTTGTCGCCGAAGTGTCGGAAGAACGTCGTCCGGCCGACCTCGGCCCGTTCGGCGATGTCCGTGACCGAGACCGCATCGAAGCCTCGCTCGGCGAACAACTCATCTGCGGCGTCGATGATCCGGCTCCGCGCGGCACGCTGCTTCCGTTCGACCAGGGTCAGCGGGGTCGTGTCCGCTTCGGCGGTTGGCTCGGTCATGGCTTCAGTGTACCAACATGTGGCGGACCGGGTCCCAACTTGGACGGGGTCTGTTACGGTACTGAGTACCAACCAAGGAGGAGCAATGCTCTCTGCACACGATCGCTTCCAAATCTCCGAGACTCTCTCGCGCCAGGCGTTCGTGGTCGACGAGAACGCCCTGGATCAACTCGGTGAGGTGTTCACCCCCGACGCCACGTACGACATGACCAGTTCCGGGATGGGCGCTTTCGAGGGTCTGGAGGCCCTGCGAACCGCGGCGGGGCAGCTGTTCGCCTCCGGGCACGCACCGCTATCGCACTTCGTGACGAACATCGTCATCGCGGAGACGGGGGAGTCGACGGCGTCGGTGCGGTCCAAGGGACTGATGATCATGGCGCACGGCGGCGTGCACGGCGTCGTCTACGACGACACGGTCGTCCTGCATGAAGGCCGCTGGCTGATCGCGCGCCGCGTCATCCTGCCCCTCCGTACGACATCCGACGACGAGCACTGATGCGAGGGGCGACGCTGGGTAAAGTCCTGGTCACCGCGACCGCGGTGGCGCAGATGGTCGGCCCGTACGTGTTCGACTTCAACGAGACGCACATCTACAACGACTCCTGGCCTCCGCACGCGAAGTTCCACAACGCGCAGACCATGAGTTCCGGCGTCGCGTTGTCGATAGCGACCCTGGCGAACTTGTGGCGGCCGGGCTCCGGCCGTGTGGGCGTGGACGCTGCCGCGTTCGCGGCAAGCACCTACTGGCTCAGTCAGCTCTCGGCGTTCTTCTACCCGGGAACGGCAAGCGTGGACCCGCCCGGTGAGGACGATTGGCCGCAGCTCAAGTTCACCATCCCCATGCTGACCGTGATCGGCGTCGGCTGGTTCCTCGCACGCCGCGGGCTCGCTGGGACCCGGCAGCGATGAGGCGCCTGCAGTACCACCGCTACGGCGGTCCCGACGTCCTGGTGTTGGAAGACGCGGCCATCCCGCAACCAGGTCGACGCCAGATCCTTGTTCGCGTGCGTGCAGCATCGGCGAACGCCATGGACTGGAAGATCCGCAACGGTGAGATGCGGGTCATGACCGGCAGGAGGTTCCCACGCGGTGTCGGCCACGATTTCGCCGGTGTCGTCGAACATGTCGGAGAGGGCGTCACCCGCTTTCGGGCAGGCGACGCGGTCCTCGGCGCGGCGCGCCTGCAGCATGCAGGAGCGTTCGCGGAGTTCGTGATCGCCAACGAACGATCCGTCGCTTCCAAGCCCGACGACCTCTCCTTCGAACATGCCGCGACCCTGCCGGTGGCCGGCCTCACCGCCTACCAGGCGGTCACGGCGGCCGGCAAGCTCCGACCTGGACAGCGCATCTTCATCAACGGCTGCCTCGGCGGAGTCGGACGAATCGCCGTCCAGGTCGCACTCACGGCAGGCGCGACCGTGGCCGGTAGCTGCAGGTCGGGAACGGAAGCCGAAGCTCGTCACCTCGGCGTCGACCCCGTCGTCACGTTCGACACAGATCCTGTTCCGCGCACCGGCCGGTTCGACGTGGTCTTCGACACGGCAGGGACCCTGCCCTACGGCGTCGCACGCCAGATGCTCACCCTCCACGGATGCATCATCGACATCGTCCCCGCGGCATCGAAGTTCGCCCGCAGCGTCCTACCCGGCCCCTTCAAGGCGTTCATGGCCCGCCCCGACAGCGACGACCTCCAGCGCGTCGCCGACGCCGCCGGACGAGGCGAGATCGTCACCCGCATCGCTCGTGCCGTCGCCCTCGACGACGCCATCCCCGCCCTCGCGGAGCTGGAAACCGCCCCCACCTCCGGCGGCGGAAAACTCGTCATCACCACCGACTGACCTGCGGGGTTCACCCGCGCCGCGTCGACGCTCCTCGATCGAGTACCCCGTTCGACACCATCACCCCACCTGGAGCTACAACGCATGGCCATCACTTTTTGGATCGTTGCCGGTCTCGCCGCAGTCGCCTTCTTCGGCGCAGGCCTGATGAAACTGATCCGCCCCATACCGGCCCTCAAGGAAGCCGGCATGGGCTGGATCGAGGACTACTCCAACACCACCGTCAAGCTCATCGCCCTCGCAGAAGTCGTCGGAGCAATCGGCCTCGTCCTCCCCATCGCGACCCGGATCGCCCCTGCCCTCAGCCCCGTCGCCGGCGTCGCCCTGACCGTGATCATGGCCGGAGCGATCGCCGTTCACGTCCGCCGCAAGGAATCTCCCATTGCGGCAATCGTCCTGACCGCGCTGCCCCTCGCCGCCGCGATCCTCGGCTTCATTCTCGTGTTCTCCTGAGCCTGCAGCCGGTGTGAAAGTGGCTGTCGCAGACAGACAGCACTGCCGCGTCGGCGCAGCTCCACGATCTGGAGATCGTACGCATGTAGCCATGTACGGCCGCCCGTCAGCCGGTCGTCCACCGATACACGGCGGCGGCGACAACCACGACAACTTGCCCGCATCCTGCTTGACCTGGGGATTCCCGCATGACTGTCCCGCCAAAAGGCCCGGTGAATCTGGGGGGGGCGCTGAACGCAACACCGTCCACGTACCCGAGCAAGGGTGCGGCACTTTCCGTCGGGCGACGCCAGCGCGGGGTCCAGATCGTTGCACGCGTCCCGCTCGAACACGTCCCTGCCGAACGCCGTCTCCACCCCGACAACAAGCAAGCGCGCACGGCACGCTGCTCCTGACTCGCCGGGAGACGTTCGCTGACTGAGGCAGCACCGAGGAACGCCGCTCCGGCGACAAGTTGTGCGCGAAGGAGACAAGTTGTTCGCGCGGCGACACTCCGCTGTCGACGGACTCACTACTCGTCGCCAACTCCGCTCACGAGTCTCGGCGACGGCCCACGTGTCCCTGGATCTGACCGAACATCTTGTCGCCGTTTCACGGCGCTACGGCGGTCTCGATAGCCGATCGATGGGGAGGGACGGCAGCGTTCGCGCTGCCCGGGCGGAGTATCCCCGGGCGACGAGTAGCTGGTCAGCGGGGCGGTGCGGGCAGTACCGTCTCGACGAGATCCGCGACCAAGTTCTCAGCGAGCGGGCGACGCGTGACGAGGCACCACAGGACCATCGCGAGGAATACCTGCGTCACCGTGTCGACCTTGAGGTCGGAAGGAAGCGCGCCAGCCTCGATGGCCTGTTGCAGCCGTTCCGCAAGTCGCGTGCGGGCGACGGTCGTGATCCGGTCGTCGTAGTTCGCGGAGAGGTCAGCATCTTCTGCGACGGCTGCGACGATGGCTTGGAGTACCGCGGCCGCGTCGGGGTCGTCGTGCACACCGCCGACGGCCAGCATCCAGTCGGTGACGTCGGCACGGACGTCGTCGGTGACGGCGATGGGACCGACCGGGAGGATGCCACCTGCGGTGACCATCTCCGAAACCAGCGCCGCTTTCGTTGGCCACCATCGGTACAGGGTCTGCTTGCCGACACCAGCTACCGCGGCGATCCGCTCGAAGGACAGCGTGTCCCATCCACGGCTGGCCAGCTCGGACCGTGTCGCATCGAGGATCGCAAGGCGCGTCTCTTCATTGCGAAGTCGTCCTGTGCTCTTGGCCATACAGCCATCCTCGTGGTATTTCGACACTGACCGATGCGGCCAGCCGTAGCGTGGCGCTACTGAACCGAAACGCCGCCGTCGCTGGAGAGCACGGCGCCGTTGATGTTCACGCCGTCATCGCTGAGCAGGAACGTGATCGACGCAGCAAGTTCGGCGGGAGCGGCGACGCTGGGCAGCAGTGCGAAGAACGGTGCCAACCGCGCCTGGCCCGTCTCCGAGAGCTTCGAGGACGAGCCGATGTTCGTCGCGACCGCACCCGGGGCAACCGCGTTGACGCGCAGACCACGCTGCGCGTACATGAACGCCGAGGACCGGGTCAGGCCGAGGACGGCGTGCTTGGACGCGGTGTACGCCGCACCGGACGCGCTGCCGAGGAGAGCCGCTCCGCTGACGACGTTGACGACGGAACCGTGACCGGCTTCGAGCATGACCGGCAGCACGGCACGGGTGAGCTTGAAGGTGCCGTTCACGTTCACGCCCATCACGCGCTCCCACACGGCGTCGCTGGTCTCATCGAGCGGGGAGAAGTCGTCGGCGATGCCGGCGACGTTGGCGAGAGCGTCGACCCGCCCACCGGCGGCTGTGACAACCGCGTCCACGTCAGCCTGCGAGGTGATGTCGCCACCCACCGGCACGATGTCGGCCTCTGGGAGTTCCTCGAGCAGGCCGGAGAGACGGTCAACAGTGATGTCGACCGCCACGACCCGGCCGCCTTCTCGTGCGACGCGCGACGCGGTGGCGCGTCCGATTCCGGATGCGGCTCCGGTGACGATGACGGTCTGACCGGAGAAGCGACCCGGGGTGATCTGCTCATCCCAGGTCGAAGCCTGCGTGGACTGCGGAACCACGTTCGTGTGGGTGTCGGGGGCGGTGGAATCGGACATGGGGTCTCCTGTCGACGGTGACGAGGGCGAGCTAGGTGACGGACGCCTGGCTTGTCGAGACAAGACGTCTCGACATCGAGAAATCGTACGCCCATCGCAGTGAAGGCGCGTCATGCGGACGCCTTGCGGGAGCGGACCGACCCTCGCGTCGCGTCGTGGACCGGACGTCCTACCCCCAAACCGTTCGGCGACAAGTAGAACGCGGAGGAGACAGGTTGCGTGCGCGGCGACAAGAGGGGCTGCCCTGCTGGCATCGACGAACGCGAGGACATCCCGTGGAACGCCACCACGATGGTGTTCATCCGCAAGAGCTCGTCATAGCGCAGCGCCGGTCAGTCTCAGCGGGGCACCCGCTCGTGCCTCGACGAGCCGACGTCGGACGCTTCTTGAACGAGCAAGAGGCGACGGTCCGTGCAGATCCCAGCGATCGCGCCCCTGCAAGTTCCGGGTGCAAGCGGCTCTCGATCCACTGACACGATGCGTGGATCACTGGCAACAAGCCTTGCGGCTCGACAGAACCGGGCGGACCACCGTGGTGCCCCTGGAGGGACTCGAACCCCCAACCCTTTCCTTAGGACGGAACTGCTCTTCCATTGAGCTACAGAGGCCGGCAACACCACTCTAGCGGGAGCCGCAGAACGCTCCTCCGTGGTGCCGTCTGCAACAGACCCTGGACGCACGACACGCTCCCAGCTAGCGTCAGCCGTGGCCCCCGGTCGGGGGCAGTCCCGGACCGAAGGACCAGCATGACCCTCCCCTCCGCCGCGCGCCGTTCCGCCGCGGTCGCCGCCGTCACCGCGGCTGCACTCGCCTGCGCACTGCTCAGCGGCACGGCGGCGAACGCCACCACGACCGCCCCGACGACGACCAGCACGACGACGACCGGCACGTCGAGCACGGCGGCCAGCAGCAGCGCCACCAGCCGCGCCGACCGTCACCTCACCCCTCGGACCCACTTCACGATGGCGCCGGACGGCTCCTCCGGGAAGACCGAGGGCGGCGAGGGCATCCCGAACATCGACTCCGTCAAGAAGACGATCGCGACGTACTACGGCGACCCGGGCACCGGCATCGCCGACAAGGTCGACAGCCCGTACATCCGCGAGATGCGCTCGATCATCGAGAAGCAGACCCGGAGCCTGCAGCGCACCTACGACAAGGCGGTCCGGCACGGCGAGAAGCCGGCGATCGTCTTCGACGCCGACGACACCACGCTCGAGACCTACGACATGGAGGTCGCGGACATGCACTTCGTCTTCGACCCGTCCGAGCAGGACGTCTGGGTCCAGGGGCAGCGCTTCCCCGCGACGCCGTCGATGGTGGGCTTCGTGGCCGCCGCACAGAAGGTCGGCTTCACCGTCTTCGGACTGACCGGTCGGAACGACGACCAGAAGGCCGCGACGCTCGCCAACCTGGCGAAGGTCGGGTACTCGGGCTTCACCGACGACCGGTTCTTCACGAAGTGGACCGGCAAGGGTGCCTCGCAGCAGCCGAGCTACGTCACCTGCGCCACGGCGAAGTGCACGACGGTCGAGTACAAGGCCCTCACCCGCAAGCACATCGAGCAGGACCTCGGTTACGACATCACCCTCAACGTCGGCGACCAGTGGTCCGACCTGCAGGGTGGCTTCGCCGACGAGACCCTGAAGCTGCCGAATCCGACGTACTACCTCCCTTCGGCGGACCTCCCCGGCGTCCGTGAGCCGAAGCTCGCCCCCCAGACGCGCTTCCGCATGGCGGCCGACGGTTCGTCCGGCCTGACGCAGGGCGGCGAGGGCATCCCGAACATCGACTCGGTCAAGGCGACCATCGCCACGTACTACGGCGACCCCGGGACCGGCGTCGCGGACAAGACCGACAGCCCGTACATCCGCGAGATGCGGGCGCTCGTCGCTCGGCAGGTCCCCGTCATCGCGGCACAGTGCGCCGCCGCCGACCGACGGCACCGCAACCCCGCGATCGTGCTCGATGCCGACGACACCACCCTGTGGACGTACGACATGGAGGTCGCGGACATGCACTTCGTCTTCGACCCGACCGAACAGGACGTCTGGGTGCAGGACGAGCGCTTCCCGGCCACGCCGTCGATGACGAACCTGGTGTCCGTCGCCGAGCACTCCGGTTGCACCGTCATCGGCCTCACCGGCCGCAACGAGGCGCAGCAGGCTGCCACGATCGACAACCTGCACCGGGTCGGCTTCCCGCAGTTCGCGGCCGAGCAGGACGGCAACCGCACCTACTACACGAAGTGGACCGGCACCGGGACGTCCCAGCAGCCGTCGTACGTGCACTGCGCGACCGCCAAGTGCACGACCATCGAGTACAAGTCGCAGACCCGCGCACACATCGAGTCGCGGAGCGGTGGCGGCTACGACGTCGTCGCGAACGTCGGCGACCAGTACAGCGACCTCATCGGCGGCTCGGCCGACCGGTCCGTGAAGCTGCCGAACCCGACGTACTACCTGCCCTGACCGGCACCGTCACCCCTGACGGACGGGAGGCCCGTGGCGACCCCGCCACGGGCCTCCCGTCCGTCTCGGCCTGCGTCGTGCGCCGTGACCCTGTCGGTCAGGCCGGGGTGGGCCCCCGGAAGGCCTCGAGGAACCGGAGCAGCTCCGACACGAACAGACCCGGCTGCTCGACCGGGGCGAAGTGCCCACCGCGTGGCGCTTCCGAGTACCAGACGAGGTTCGTCGTTCGCTCCAGCCACTCTCGCGGGGGTCGCACCAGGTCGACCGGGAACAGCGTGAAGCCCGACGGCACCTCCACCCGCCGGGCCTGCTCGCTCGGCGGCACCGCGGCGTTCGCGTGGTACATCCGCACCGACGAGCCGATGGTGCCGGTGACCCAGTACTCGGTGAGGAGCCCGAGCACGTCGTCCCGGGAGTACACCGACCACAGGTCGCCGTCGCAGTCGCTCCACGAGCGCAGCTTCTCGACGATCCAGGCGGCGAGTCCGGCCGGTGAGTCGGTCAGTCCCACAGCGGCGGTCTGCGGCTTCGTCCGGTGCATCGCCCCGTAGGCGCCCTCGGCGTCCCGCCACTCCCCGGCAGTGGTCAGGAACGTCCGCTCGGCGGCCGAGAGCTCCGCCGGGTCGCCCTCGAACACCGGCATGCCGGCGTCGACCCGGTGCACCGCGATGACACGGTCAGCGTGGTCGATCGCGAGCCACCGAGCGACACCGCTGCCGATGTCACCGCCGGCGACGGCGAACCGGTCGTACCCGAGCTGCGTCATGAGCTCGGCCCACAGCCCGGCGACGTCCCGCGAGCTCAGGGGCTGCGGGGGCATCGCCGAGAACCCGTACCCGGGCATGTCCGGCACGACGACGTGGAGCCCCGCGTCGACCAGGGACGGCAGCACGCGCCGGTACCGCCACCCGGAGTCCGGCCAGCCGTGTGCCAGCAGGATCGGCAGGGCGTCGTCGCGGTCCGCACGCTGGTGCAGCAGGTGCACGTCGATGCCGCCGACCGTCGCCCGCCGGCTCGGCAGCGCGTCGATCACCGCACGGTGCGCGGCGAAGTCGAAGTCCTCGGCCCACGAGGTGACGAGGACCCGCAGCTCGTCGACGTCGACGCCGAGGGACCAGCCGGCGCCGACGGGCGCGTCCGGCCACCGGGTCGCCCGGAGGCGGGCTCGGAGGTCGTCGATGGTGGCGTCGTCGAACCGCGCGCTCTCGCTCATGCCGGCACGCTACCGCCGACGGCTGACGCGTCGGACGGGAGGCCCGTGGTGCGGTGACCACGGGCCTCCCGTCCGACGGTCGGCGACGCCGCTGCCTACGCGGCCACCAGGTACTCGTCCCAGTCCGGCTGCGGACGCTCGATGCCGCGCACCACCCACGCCGACCCGTGCGGCGCCTTCGGCGGGAAGCGCAGCGTCCACCCCATCTCCCGCGGGGTGCGGTCCCCCTTGACGTTGTTGCACGCCAGGCAGCAGGCGACCAGGTTCTCCCACGAGTCCCGGCCACCGCGAGACTTGGGCTGCACGTGGTCGATCGTGGTGGCGTTCCGGCCGCAGTAGGCGCACCGGTTGGCGTCGCGACGGAGGACCCCGCGTCGGGACACCGGGATGAGCCGGGACTGCGGGATCCGCACGTACCGGGTGAGGATGATCACGGACGGACGGTCGAAGCTGACGGCTGAGCCCGTGACGGGGTGCAGGGTGTCGGCGGCCACGACGGAGGCCTTCTGGTTCATGACGAGGACCAGGGCTCGACGGAACGAGATCACCGCGAGGGGCTCGTAACCGGCGTTGAGGACGAGAGTGCGCATGGGTTCCCTTCCGACGTGCCTGGACGGCTTCCAGGCGGTACGGGTACCGGGTCAATCGGCGTCGAACAGGTCATCACGGCCACCGACTCCCGTGGCTGGGCGTCGGCCGGACCGCTCCGCCCGGAGGCGGTGAGGTCCGCAAACACGAAGAGCACCACCCGTCAGGGCAGTGCTCTGGTCAGTCGCGCGCGTGCCGAGGCATGCAGGCTGTGGTCGTCCGTATGTCGACATGCGCGCGCCGACCCATGGTGCGGGTCGTGCGTGACGTCGACATGTGGTCTCCCGTTCGGGTCGAGTCGAACCGATGGGTGCAGGCTAACCCAGAAACCGGCCCCGCACGAGAGGTGCGGGGCCGGTTCTGATGGTGTTCACACGGTCGACGTCCGAGCGTCAGGCCGGGGCACCGGAGCGGTGTCGGATCGTCAGATGCCGAAGCGGACGATGTGGTAGTCGCTCGTCCAGATCGGGCGGATCGACACGGCTCCCCCGGGCTTGGGGGCGTCCATGATCATGCCGTTGCCCATGTAGAAACCGTCGTGCGCTTCGTTGTTGAAGATGACGACGTCGCCGGGCTGCGCTTCGGACTCGGGGATCGTCGTGCCGGCCTGGTCCTGCAGCGGGACCGAGTGCGCCAGGTTGATGCCGTACTGGGCGTACACGTACATGACGTACCCGGAGCAGTCGAAGCCGGCCGGGGTGGCACCGCCGAAGACGTAGGGCGTACCGATGTACTGCTTCGCCGTGGCGACGACCGCCGGCAGCGAGAACGGGGTACCGGCGGCGACCGGCGTGGCAGCCGTCGCCGCAGCCGAGGTCGCCGTGGGGGCGGCGTTCGCGGTGCCGGTCTTCGCGGTGGCGAGGTAGTCCTCCGCCGTCTTGCCGTCGTAGGCGTACTGGGCGGCGGCCGCGGCGCGGGCGGCCTCGACCTCCTTGGCGTGCTCGGCGGTCTTCTCGGCGGTGAGCGTCGCGGTCGAGGTGGCACCGAAACCGTCACGCGAGGTGTCGGCCGCGCCGGCGGCTGCCGACACGTCGAACTCCTGCGACTGGGCGGCGACGAGCGACTGCCGGGCGGTCTCGGCAGTCGTGCTCGGCTGTGTGCTCGCGAACGCGGCGGGGACGGCCATGGTGCCGAACATCCCGGCGGCGACGGCCAGGACCACGGGGGCCATGAACCGGCGCTTGCGCGAGGCGGCGGTCGGCTTCGGAGTCGTCGTCGTGGCGGTGCGGGCGACGCCGAGGGCGCTGCCGGCACGGACGGGGGTGACGTGCGTGCGGGTGGCCGGGGTACGGCTGGCCCCCGTGCGGGTGGCCTGCGTGCGGGCCGGGGTGGACGCCGTGCGTGCGAGGGGGCGGCGGGTCGCGCGCTCCGCTGCTTCGCGTGCTGCCCTGCGGGTCAGGGGAGCCGCGGTGGCGTCACCGGTGTTCGTCGGGTTCGCGGTCGTCGAGTCGTCCGCGGCGGTTCCGGTGTGGGTCAAGGGGGAGTCTCCGGCGCCTCGTCATCACCCGCCAGGCGTGAGCCCGGCGTGCGCAACCCCATCCGTTCGTCATCGTTTCCGACTCAGGCAGGAGACGGGTTTCGAGACGTCCTGCCACGGGCCCCCGCGATCGCTGCTCCCGGGGACTCGTCGAGTGTACGGGTGCGTCGTCACCATGTCGAGATGAAACCGTGATCCGGTAACGATCCGGTGAAGAACCCCTGATCAGAGCCGAACAGCCTGCCCTGCCGTGTTCGCCGGCGAGCCTGTGGGTCCGCAAAGGGTATTGTACCCCCGGCGCGTACCCCTTATGGTTCGCCCTGGTCGATCAGTCGACGCTGATGTAGACGTGCTGCGCGACCTCGGTCGGCAACTCGATGCCCGAGTCCTCGCCCTCGACGCGGACCGACACGTACGCTCCGGCGCGCTGCACACTCGCCGTCCGCCCCGGCATCACGCCGGCCGACCGCAGCTGGTGCAGCAACTCCGGCTCGAACTGCACCGGCTCACCCAGGCGACGGATGACCCCGGTCGCCACGGCGTCGGTGTCGTCGGTCGCGGCGACGATGTTGCGCACGCCGTCGAGGAACCCGGCCGCCGTCGGACCGCCGATCTCGGCGAGCCCCGGGATCGGGTTGCCGTAGGGCGACTCCGTCGGGTTGCCGAGCATCTCCAGCAGGCGCACTTCCACCTGCTCGCTCATCACGTGCTCCCAACGGCAGGCCTCGTCGTGGACGAAGGCCCAGTCGAGCCCGATGACGTCGGCCAGCAGGCGCTCGGCGAGCCGGTGCTTGCGCATCACGTGGGTGGCACGGGAACGACCGGTGTCGGTGAGTTCGAGGTGCCGGTCCCCCGAGACGACGACGAGACCGTCGCGCTCCATCCGGGCGATCGTCTGCGACACCGTCGGACCGGAGTGGCCGAGGCGCTCCGAGATCCGTGCACGCAGCGGCACGATCCCCTCTTCTTCGAGGTCGAGGATGGTGCGGAGGTACATCTCCGTGGTGTCGACGAGATCGGTCACGGTCCGCCTCTCATGGTCCTGGCCCAGCCCGACCAACACTACTTGCTGGGACCGCCCGGCCGGCACCGACACCGTGCGCTGTGCGCGGACGCCGGACGCCAGGCCCGCCCCGACCCCGACACGCAGCCGCCACTGGCGCCGTCCCGTCCGGTCGGTCCACGCCGGGCAGCACCCCCGCCGTCGCTAGGATCGGTCCATGGCAGACATCGTCATCCCAGCCGACCTCCTCCCCACCGACGGCCGCTTCGGATGTGGTCCGTCGAAGATCCGCGGAGCACAGCTCGAGACCCTCGTCACCCGCGGCGCCACGGTCCTCGGGACCTCGCACCGCCAGAAGCCCGTCAAGGACCTGGTCGGATCCGTCCGACAGGGTCTCGCCGACCTGTTCCAGGTGCCGGACGGCTACGAGGTCGTCCTCGGCAACGGCGGTTCGACCGCGTTCTGGGACGCCGCCGCGTTCGGCCTCATCGAGCGCCGCGCCGAGAACCTGTCCTTCGGCGAGTTCGGGTCGAAGTTCGCCAAGGCCGCTGCCGCCCCCTGGCTCGAGGCCCCGCACGTCGTCGAGGCGCCGGGCGGCTCCCGCGCCGAGCTCGAGATCGTCGAGGGTGTGGACGTCTACGCCTACCCGCACAACGAGACTTCGACGGGCGTCATGGCCCCGGTCGTGCGCGCCGCCGGGGACTCGGGCGCGCTGACCGTCGTCGACGCCACGAGCGCTGCCGGCGGTGCCGCGTTCGACGTGGACCAGACCGACGTCTACTACTTCGCCCCGCAGAAGAACTTCGCCTCGGACGGCGGACTCTGGCTCGCGCTGTTCTCCCCCGCAGCGATCGAGCGCGTCGAGCGGATCGCCGCCTCGGGCCGGTACATCCCGGAGTTCCTGTCGCTCCAGAACGCCGTGGACAACAGCCGGTTGGACCAGACGCTGAACACCCCGGCGATCACCACCCTGCTGCTCCTCGACGACCAGGTGCGGTGGATGAACCAGTCCGGCGGTCTCGCGTGGGCCGACCAGCGCACGAAGACCTCGTCCGCGACGCTCTACGACTGGGCCGAGGCGTCCGAGTACGCGACGCCGTTCGTCTCCGACCCGGCGCACCGGTCGCAGGTCGTCGTGACGATCGACCTCGACGACTCGATCGACGCCAAGGCCGTGGCCGCGACGCTCCGCCAGAACGGCATCGTCGACACCGAGCCGTACCGGAAGCTCGGCCGCAACCAGCTCCGCGTCGCGACGTTCACCGCCATCGACCCGGACGACGTGCGGCAGCTGACCAGGGCGATCGACCACGTGGTCGCCGCGCTCGCGAGCTAGCCCCTCCGCAAAACGCAACGTGGGCGGCAACACGCAACGGAGTACCGCTGCGAGTTGCCGCCCTCATTGCGTTTTGCGGGGTCAGGACCGGTGGAAGCCGGGGTCGACCTCGCCGACGTCGAGTTGCTCGAGGTCCAGGTCGTCGTCGGGGTCGACCGGGCGGACGCGTCGGGTCCGACGGCGGCCACGAGCGGGCGGCGGCGGGACGTCGTCTTCGTCTTCGTCGTCGTCCTCGTCCTCGTCCTCGTCGTCGTCCTCGTCCTCGTCCTCGTCCTCGTCCTCGTCGTCGTCGTCATTGTCCTCGTCGTCGTCGGACTCGTCCTCGTCCGACTCGTCGTCGAAGTCGTCGTCCTCGTCCGACTCGTCTTCGTCTTCGTCCTCGTCCGACTCCTCGTCGTCCTGCGCCGCGCGGTAGTCCGCCAGCCGCTCGGACCACGGCACCCACTCCGGCGCGAGGAGCGACCCGTCGCCGGGCATCAGCTCGACCTCGAGGACGGTGGGCTCGTCACCGTCGACCTGGGCGATGCTGACGGTCCAGCGCCACCCCGGGTAGCCGGGCATGCGGTTCGCGAAGAGGACGGAGACGACGCCGTCCCCCTCGTCCACGGTGCCGACGGCGCTGCCGACGGTCGCTTCGGGGGTGATCTCGAGCAGTGCGCCGCGGGCGAGCTCGGTGAGGTCGGTGGTCATGTTCACGCGTCCAACTGGTCGGCGACGTGTCGCAGGATGGTGGCGATGCGCTCACCGTTCTTCGGGTAGCGGCCGCGCTTCAGGTCGCCGCTGATCCGGTCGAGTTCCTTCACGAGGTCCTCGACGATCACGGCCATGTCGTCCGCGGATCGCCGGGTCATCTTGGCGAGGGACTGCGGGGCTTCGAGGATCCGGACGGTCAGCGCCTGGGTCCCCTTCTTGCCCTGCACGACCCCGTACTCGAGCTTGGTGCCGGCCTTCACCGTGGTCACACCGTCGGGCAGGGAGGAGGCGTGCAGGAAGACCTGGTCGCCGTCGTCTCCGGAGATGAAGCCGAAGCCCTTCTGGTCGTCGTAGAACTTGACCTTGCCGGTGGGCATGCTGGGACTCCTCGTTACATGGACGGCCGCGGTGCGTCGGATATCCTGGGCCGATGGCCAAGCCGACCCGATCCACCGGGGACCCCCGCACTGCTGCGGAACCCCCGGCGACGTTCAATCGTACCGAACGCACGCTCGCGTTCATGGTCGGTGGGATCGTCTGCCTCATCCTGGCGTGCTTCATCGTCATGATCGTCGGGTGGTTGACGATGCAGCAGATCCCCGGCGACGGCATCTGGCCGGTCGCGCTCGGGGTCGTCTACTTCGGTCCGCCGATCGCGTTCGTGCTCATGCTCACGCTCCTGGTCGTCACCTGGACGCGCAAGGCCCGGCAGCACCTCGCAGAGGCGCGCTGACGTCCGCCCCGGACGCCGGTGAAGGACGATGACGACCACGACGGACCTCGCCGCACGACTGCGCGAGCTCCCGGACGACGCGCTCGAACGACTCGTTCTGGCACGCGCCCTCCCGACCGCCGCACTCGGCGAGTCCGGTCCCCAGCACATCGCGGACTTCTTCGACCTGGCCGAAGCACTCCGGACCGACGACGCGGTGGACGCCGCGATCGAGCGGCTCCCTCGCCGGGCCCTCGTCGCCCTCCGCGACGGCGGCTCGCCGGACGACCTCGCACCGGCGGTCGCACTCGGCCTGGCCGACGGAACGGGCGCGGTCGACGATGCGGTCACCGCACGACTCGCCGCGCGCCCGGAACTCGTCACGGACGCTCCGGGAGGCCCGACCCCCGCCCGCCCCGACACCTCGGACCGCCAGTCGGTCGCCGACGACGACCGGTCCCGCGCTGCCGGTGCCGAGCACGCCTTCGAGACCCTCACGGTGCTGGCCGAGCTCCTCCGCGCCGCCGATGCCGGGTCCGTGCGGGAACTCGCGAAGGGCGGCATCGGTGCCCCCCTCGCCCGACAGCTCGGTGAGCGGACCGGGGCGGACGCCGCGGTGGTGTCGGACCGACTCGCACTGCTCGACCGTGTCGGGGCCGCGCATCCCGAGGACGGATCGTGGAAGGTCTCGGACGCCGGACACGCCTGGCTCCGGTCCTCGTGGCCGGACCGCTGGGCGACGGTCGTGCACGACTGGCATGCTGCGCTCGACCCCGCCGTCGCCGAGGTCCTGGACCTCGCCGACGACGACCTCGGTGACCTGGTGTCGCTCGGGCGGTGGGCCTACCCAGCCGGTTCACGCTGGCTCGACGCCGCACTGCTCGACGCGGCCGGCACGGCACGGATCCTCGGGCTCGCGGTCGACGGTCGCCTGACCTCCACCGGCCGGGTACTGCTCGGGGACGACCCGGAGGCAGCACGCACCGCCGCCGCGGCCGACCTGCCCGGCACCGTCGACGGGGTGTACCTGCAGCCGGACCTCACGGTCATCGCACCGGGGCCCCTCACACCGGCCGACGACGACGACCTCCGAGCCGTCGCCGATCTCGAGGCCCCGGGCCTGGCGGCGCGGTACCGCGTCTCCGAGGACTCGATCCGCCGGGCACTCCGCGACGGACGCACCCGCGACGACGTGGTGGCGCTGTTCACCCGCATCGGTGCGACCGAGGTCCCCCAGCCCCTCACCTACCTGATCGACCAGGTGGCGACCCGTGACGGCAGCGTCGTGGTGGACCGCGGCGAAGGCGACCTCGGGTCCGTGCTGCACGGCACACCGGAGCAGCTCGACCTCATCGGGGTCGACGCCGAGCTCCGCCAGCTGGCGTGGGAGCGGCCCGACCTGACCACCCTCGTCACGAAGTACCCGCCGCACGTCGTGGCCAGCGCGCTCGAGGACCAGCGGTACCCGGCCGTGCTCGCAGCGGGGGCGCGCCCGGAGACGCGATCCGCGCCTCCCGTCCGGCGACGCGCACCGAGCCGGTCTCCGGAGCAGGCGGCACGTGCGCTCGTGGAGCGCCTGCGACTGACGACGGAACGCGGCGACGCGGAGCCGGAGCAGGAGTGGATGGCTCGGCAGATCGACATGGCGGTGCGTGGTCGGACGCCGATCCGCATCACCGTGCGGATGCCGGACGGATCGGAGCGGCCGTTCTCGATCGTGCCGACCTCGGTCGCGGCCGGTCGGGTCCGCGGGAAGGACACCGCGGTCGATGTCGAACGGACCCTGCCGCTGTCGCTCGTCGTCAGCATCGAGAGCGACGCCTGACGGTCGTGCTGTGGACAACCGGGTCACGCACCAGCTGCGCCGCCTAGGCTGATCCGTCATGAACGGACCGCTGATCGTGCAGAGTGACCGCACCGTGCTGCTCGAGGTCGCGCACCCTCAGGCAGAGGACGCCCGACACGCGCTGGCGGTGTTCGCCGAGCTCGAACGGGCGCCGGAACACGTGCACACCTACCGCATCACGCGGCTCGGGTTGTGGAACGCGCGCGCTGCCGGGCACGACGCAGCGTCGATGATCGACACGCTCGAACGGTTCGCGAAGTTCCCGGTGCCGCAGAGCGTGACGGTCGACATCGAGGACACCGTCTCGCGCTACGGGCGGCTCGTCATCCGGCGGGAAGAGCGCGAAGACGCTCCCGTGATCGCGAACTCCCCAACCGAGGAACTCGAGCAGCAGCCTGCGCTCGTGCTCACCGCATCCGACCCGGCGGTCCTCGCCGAGGTCGTGCGGTCCAAGCGGATCCAGCCCCTCCTCGGCGAACGACGCTCCGAGAACGCCGTCGAGTTACAGGCGTGGGCCCGCGGCCAGGTGAAGCAGGAGCTCGTGAAGATCGGGTGGCCGGCCGAGGACCTCGCCGGGTACACGCCCGGGCAGCCGCACCAGATCGACCTCGACACCACCGAGTGGGACCTCCGGCCGTACCAGCACGAAGCGGTGGACAGCTTCTTCCAGCAGGGCTCCGGCGTCGTCGTGCTGCCCTGTGGCGCCGGCAAGACGCTCGTCGGCGCCGGGGCGATGGCGACCGTCAAGGCGACCACGCTCATCCTCGTCACGAACACCGTGTCGGCACGGCAGTGGCGGACCGAGCTCCTCCGCCGCACGACCCTCACCGAGGACGAGATCGGCGAGTACTCCGGCAGCGTCAAGGAGATCCGGCCCGTCACGATCGCGACCTACCAGATCCTCACGGCCCGCCGGAAGGGCGTCTACACCCACCTCTCGCTCCTCGATGCGCTCGACTGGGGGCTCGTGGTCTACGACGAGGTCCACCTGCTGCCCGCGCCGGTCTTCAAGCTGACCGCGGACCTCCAGGCCCGACGTCGTCTCGGACTGACGGCGACGCTCGTGCGCGAGGACGGGCGCGAAGGCGACGTGTTCTCGCTGATCGGGCCGAAGCGCTACGACGCGCCGTGGAAGGAGATCGAGGCGCAGGGCTACATCTCCCCCGCGGAGTGCTACGAGGTCCGGATCGACCTGTCGCACGAGGACCGTCTGGAGTACGCGGCATCGAGCGATGACGAACGGTACCGGCTGGCGGCCACCTCGCCGGCGAAGACCCCCGTCGTCCGCGACCTCATCGAGAAGCACCGCGGTGAGCAGATCCTGGTGATCGGGCAGTACATCGACCAGCTCGATGAGCTCGCGGCGTCGCTCGACGCTGCCGAGATCACCGGCGCGACGCCGGTCGACGAGCGTGAACGGCTCTACCAGGCGTTCCGCGAAGGCAGCATCGACGTGCTCGTCGTCTCGAAGGTCGCGAACTTCTCGGTCGACCTGCCCGACGCGACGGTGGCGATCCAGGTGTCGGGCTCGTTCGGGTCCCGCCAGGAAGAGGCCCAGCGACTCGGGCGACTGCTCCGGCCGAACAAGGACGGCGTCCCGGCGTCGTTCTACACGCTCGTCACCCGCGACACGGTGGACCAGGACTTCGCGCAGAACCGACAGCGGTTCCTCGCCGAGCAGGGGTACTCGTACACGATCCTCGACGCCGACCAGGTGGCGGCACCCGTCGCCTGACGACGCCTAGCCGACACACGAACGGCTCCCAGGAATCGGCCAGGGAACAGCCAGATGATGGTCACATGACCGACGGACCCAAGATCCTCATCGTCGACGACGAGCCGAACATCCGCGATCTCCTCACGACCTCGCTTCGCTTCGCCGGTTTCGCGGTGCGGGCGGTCGGGAACGGGGCACAGGCGATCTCCGCCGTGCTCGAAGAGGAGCCGGACCTCATCATCCTCGACGTCATGCTCCCCGACATGAACGGCTTCGGCGTCACCAAGCGCCTCCGTTCCTCGGGCTACACCTCGCCGATCCTCTTCCTCACCGCGAAGGACGACACCGAGGACAAGATCACCGGCCTCACGGTCGGCGGCGACGACTACGTGACGAAGCCGTTCTCCCTCGACGAGATCGTCGCCCGTATCAAGGCGATCCTGCGTCGCACGATGAACGACGAGGAAGACGCGATCATCCGCGCCGGCGAGCTCACGATGGACCAGGACACGCACGAGGTCACCATCGGCGAGGCGCAGATCGAACTCTCCCCCACCGAGTTCAAGCTGTTGCGCTACCTCATGCTGAACCCGAACCGCGTGCTGTCGAAGGCGCAGATCCTCGACCACGTGTGGGAGTACGACTTCAACGGCGACGCCGGCATCGTGGAGTCCTACATCTCCTACCTCCGTCGGAAGCTCGACCAGTACTCGGCCGAGCCGATCATCCAGACCAAGCGTGGCTTCGGCTACATGCTCAAGGCGTCCAAGGCCTCCTGAGTCACAGCTGACTGTCGGCGGTCGTCGGGTTCTCCCCGGCGGCCGCCGCTTAGTGTTGGGGAAGCATGCACGCGCGAATGACTCACTGGTGGGACGCGATCTCCCTCCGCACCAAGATCACCGGGATCACCGTCCTCCTGGTCGCGCTCGGCCTGCTCGTCGCCGGGCTCGGCACGATGACGGTGCTGAGCACGTACCTGATGCGGCAACTCGACACCCAGGTGACGACCACCAGCTCGCAGCTCGAAGGTCAGAACGTCAGCGACGGTGAGCAGTACTGCAAGCTGTCGATGGTCCTCGAGAAGAGCTCTTACGTCGCCGCGTACGACGGCGGCGGCGAACAGATCTGCGACACGCAGTCGCCGTCGCAGCCGGACGTCTCACACGTCCGCTTCTCGTCGGCGGCCTCCACGGCGGCCCCCTTCAGCCTCTACGACAAGCAGCACAACCACGAGTGGCGTGCCCAGGTCATCCCCGCGAACCTGCAGAACCTCTCCACCGGAGCGACCGAGACCGGCTACGTCCTCGTCGCGGTCTCCAGCGCCGGCACCGACCAGACCATCGCGCAGTTCACGGTCATCTTCCTGCTGTTCGGCATCTCGGTGATCCTGCTCGGGGCGATGCTCACACGCCTCCTCGTCACCGCCACCTTCGACCCGCTGCGCAACGTCGAGGACACCGCGGCTCGCTTCGCAGCCGGTGACTTCAACCAGCGCCTCGACGCAGACACCCCGAACACCGAGGTCGGCCGACTCAACCGGTCCCTCAACGCGATGCTCGAGCGGATCGACGACGCCTTCGAGGACCGCGAGCGCACGATCGACCAGATGCGCCGGTTCGTCGGCGACGCCTCCCACGAGCTCCGGACGCCGCTGGTGTCCCTCCGCGGGTACGCCGAGCTCTACCGCATGGGTGCGCTGCGCAAGGAAGAGGACGTCGCGCAGGCGATGGACCGCATCGAGAAAGAGGCCAAGCGCATGGGCCTCCTGGTGCAGGACCTGCTGCAGCTGGCCCGCATCGACGAGTCAAAGCCGCTCGAACTCGGACCGGTCGACCTCGTCACCATCGCCCGCGACTCCGCGCTCGACACGATGGCGTCGAACCCGGACCGCGAGATCCAGGTCCTGGTCGAGGACGCCCTGACCGGGGAGAACGTGCCGCAGGCCGTGCGGCCGATGAGTTCCTTCGGCGCCGCGGCCGACGGTTCCGGCAGCCCGGCCGCCCCCGCGTCCCCGTCGCTCAACACCACCGGGCCGATCGCGTTCTCGCGGCAGACCATCGCGCGTCTCCGCGCTCGTCGCACCCGGGCGATGAGCCTCGACACGAAGAACCCGACCGACGAGACGACGCCCCTGCCGACGATCGTGCTCCCCAAGCGGCCGCCGATCGTCCTGGCGGAGGAGAACAAGGTCCGGCAGATCGTGACGAACCTGATGGGCAACGCCATGCGGTTCACCGAGCACGACGACCCGATCGAGATCGGCATCGGCGTGGACGACGAGCGCGAGATGGCGCACATCGACGTGATCGACCACGGCGAGGGCATCCCCCCGCAGCTGCGCGAGAAGATCTTCCAGCGCTTCTGGCGAGCCGACACCAGCCGCGCACGGGACACCGGCGGATCGGGCCTCGGGCTCGCGATCGTGTCGGGCATCGTGCACGCGCACCACGGGTCCGTCGAGGTGTTCGACACTCCGGGCGGCGGCGCCACCTTCCGCGTGTGGCTCCCGCTGCTGCCACGCGAGGGCGCTTCCGCCGCCACGCTCTCCTGACCTGAGACGGCGCGCGGCCCGAGGTCGCACGAAGTGCTGCCCGACCCCGTCCCGGGCAGCACTTCGTGCGACCCCGACGTCGGCCTGACGGCATGTCGAGCGACCTCGCGGGGAGCGCGACTGCTCCCCGGCCGGGAGGCTCTCCCTGCGCCCGCCGTCCAGGTCGCCGGAACTGCCGCCGGCGCCCGTCTCGGTCAGCACGTCGTGCGACCTCGGCGAGCCGGACCTCCCCCGCGTCGCAGGGAAGTCGACTCACTGAGCCGACGCAGAGCTGCGCGCGGGACTGCTTCGCCGGATCGCGAACGCCTGGCGGAGTCGCTCGAAGACCAGCGCCGGACGAGACGCGTCGAGGGCAGTGGCATGCACGACGAGCCATCCGTTGACGACGAAACCGTTGTCTCGCCGTTGATCGTGCTGGAACACTTCGCGGTCACGATGGTGGTCACCGTCGTACTCGAAGGCGATCCGGTACTCGGGCCAAGCCATGTCCACACGACCGAGGAACGTTCCGGAAGGGTCCTCGACGTCGATGTTGAGCACCGGCTCCGGGAATCCGGCGTCGACCAAGGCGAGCCGGAACCACGTCTCCATCGCTGACTCCGACCCGACGCGGACGAGTTCGATGGCGGCTCGGGCCACGCGGACGTGACGGTGCCCCGGACGGATCGATGCGGCGAGCCCGTCGATGGTGGTCAGAGCGCTCCTCCCGACGAGGTGGTCACCGACCGCGACCAGATCACGGAGCCCGAGCACGGAAGCGCACTCCCACCAGGCCTGTTCCGGGGTGCTGCACCGGACTCCTCGGACCGTGGTCATCGGGGCGTCCGCTCGGGCCCGGTGGCCGGTCACGCCCGGGCGGCGCATCAGCGGACCGCGGCCAGCCGTGGAGACGTGGTTCCGATCCTGTTCCCGCCCGGGCAGCGGTGCTCCCCAGAGGCGCGCCGCCGTGGTGTGACTGAAGAACTGGTCGGTTCCCAGGACGAGTGAGAGCGCGTCCACCAGCGTCCCCTCGCACCCGCGCCCGACGCGGACCCCGTGGACGGGTCGTCGCAGATCGTGGCGGCGAAGTCGTCCTGCGTCGAGGCCCGACGACAGCGCGTCGCGAACCCGGAAGGGCTGCGCGTCGAACGGGCTCGGAAGGGGTCGTGGCTGCACCATCTCGACAGTCTCGAGAACGCGGCGGCGGACCGAGCCGACGACTCCCGTTCCCTGTGGAGAACGACGTGACGCGAGCCTCCAGTGCAGGAGCCTGCAAGTCGCGCACTCGCGAGCCGCGCGATCGAGCGTTCCCGAGGTCGTGAGACGCGCCGCAGCCCGAGCGCCCAGGTCGCGATATGTGCCGCACGCCGCTCGGCCTGCCGGCAGTTCGAGCGACCTCGACGATCGGACGCCGGCCCGCCGGCCCGCCGGCCCGCCGGCCGGCGGCGCAGCCTTCAAGTCGCACAACACGCCACGGACTACTCGCCGAGGTCGCGCGAAGTGCCGCCTTGTCACCCGGCGGGCGGCAGTTCGTGCGACCTCGGCCGCCGCCCGCGCCGCCGGCCCCCGCCCGCGC